>JALZBO010000013.1 GCA_030863545.1 Actinomycetota bacterium | reverse complement strand
CGCCAGGTCCGCTAGTGCGAGTGCCGGGCGGTGTGAAAAGTCTCTGTTCCTCGATTCGCAAACGTCCGCCATCCCGGCGCCAGTGACGGCAGCGTCAGCGCCGATTTCTCCGAAGACTTCTCCCACTCCAACGTGGCGCTATCGCCCTGCCATCTCAGGCTGAAGCTTGCCCTTCCGTAGTGAGTAGGGGCATTCCGAACCTCCACGTCATGGCCCCTCCACTCCTCGGGCAGAATCGTCAAGACGGCGATCTCGTTTTCCCCGGCTTCTCGGACGAGGACGTTTCGAACAAATGTGAGGAAGTCCGCCGCAGCCCAGCCGTGGTGGCCATCGCCCATGCATCCTCCTCCAAGCCGAGGGTGAATCGCCTCTGGCCAGGTAAAGGTTGGAGTGGCCTTCTCGAGCAGCCAGCGCAGTCGCCGCCACCCCCGAAGATCTCCTGCCTCAAGCTCGACGAAGGCGAGCTGAAGCGTGAGGTAAGTTCCAAGACCCGTGTGGGAGATCTCCTGGAAGAACGCTTCCCCGATGCAGAACCTTTCTCTGATGAGGTCGGCGGTGCCCATGATCCATGGATCGTCCGGACGGAGGAGCCGCAGAGGGTAACAAGCTGCAAGCGACCCCACCATCGCAGCGTCAAGTCCTCGCGTCGGGCCGGCAGGTATCACTTGTTTGCCCAACCTCTCTGAGGCGAGGTGCAGTGACGCGAAGAAGGCGTCTTTGAGACGATCGCCGGCGGAGAGGGCCGAGTCGGCTTCCTCTCCTTCGCCCAGCTCGCGGAGCAGGTAGGCGGCGTCGACAAGGCCCCTCCAACCCCAGAGATCGTCCCAGTAATAGAAGTCGAACGGGCCGAGGTGCTCGGCAGAGACTCCAGGGGGAAAGAGCCCCCGGGCCTCAGGAGGACCGCGGCGCTTGCCGCACATACGCGCTATCCACTGAGCACCTTTTTCGATGCAGGGTTTGAGCGACTCGATCAGCGAGCGGTCGCCGGTCAACCTGTAGAACTCGGCTATCGCCCAAAGCGCCGCCCCGTTCGAGTCCCACTCACGCCACTGGCTGTAAAAGAACCCGTCTCGGTGCTGCCTCGAACCAAAGGTCGAGATGACCGCCGCCGCTTCCTTTGGAAATCCCCATCGCGTCATCGCGGTGAGCTGGTAGGCCGCATCCCGAAACCAAAAGCGGTGGTAGGTGTACGGACCCGGCGTTATCTCCCCCCCGTCGTAATACAGCTTCATGAAGGCGCGGTTGGCGTCGATTGCCGCCTGGAGCTTGCCGTCCGGAACCTTGACTTCCAGTCCTCCGGAGACAGCCCCTCGCCAGTCATCGGCAACCTGGCCGGCGGACTCTTGCGGTATCTGTGGAACGAGCCGCCGCGGCGGCCGTCTTCGCCTCTCCTCGCGTCGTTCGTGGGGGAGAGGAATCGCAGCGCGTAGCGACCCACGGGGCCCGACGCCATATACGAAGGCGGCTTGGATCATCCCCGTCCTGTCACGAACCAGCTTGCGGGGAGGTTCTCGAAAAGCCCCCGAGACAACGGCCGCTGCAGAATCACCGTCACGAAACGTGGAAACGGCTGCCCGTTCGGGTGGCTTTGGCAGGAAGAGCGCCGGGCGCCCGTCAAGCAGAACCGTCGATTCGTGTACCAGGAGAGACTCGACGACGGCAAGACCTTCAGGGTTGTAGGGGCGAATCGCGAGCGCGATATCCAGGGCGTCCTCCGTCTCGTTTCGGACCTCCACCACGATCGTGTCCTTGTCGATCGGGCAGAAGACGAGCTCCTCGACCCGCCCTTCCCTTACGGCCATCGTTGTTCGGACGACAGGCGTCGCTTGGACCAGGTCTTGCACGACGGAGTCGTCCTTGCTGGGAAAGCGCCACCCTTCAGAGGTGCGGACCCACCAGTCGAGCGACCAACCGTCGAACCAGGCGGTGACGAGCCCGCGCGGGTCCACGATCCCCTCCCACTCAGAGTCGAGGGCCCCCACCATCGTCCAATTTCGCCTGGTGACGTTCGTCAGGAAGGGCAGGTGGCCCCGTGGCAGGAAGGCGGGCGACGTGGGGGTCACTTGCTGCTCGAGCCAGAAAGGCCAGACCCAGCCGGGCCGGATCTGGACGGCTCCGCGGGTTCTGATCGCTCGCAGAACCGTACGCATGCCGACCGGGACCATCTCCCCCGGCGGCGTCGCCTCGAGGCTCTCCCCAAGGCGCTGGAAGGTAGAGAGGTGGCGCAGGATGTCTTCGCCCACCCGGAATCGGGCGAGAACCCGGCGCAACAAGAAGGAACGCCACCCGATCATCGCGACCGTTCCGCATACCAATCGCGTCGAACCGTCCTGATGGCAGGGACGACGATCAGGTCGTCGGCAGCAAGTTGGATCAGCGGGTGAAGGTCGCCCTCGGGGAGAACGAGCAGCAGGTGTTCGGACGAGCCCGACTGCGTTCGGGCGCCGTGGAGCTCGGCCGCCATAGGAACAAACGTCGGGTCGAAGGCGACCGAACAGGCCGCTAGGACGGCGGGACCATCGTGGCCCCTGCCGGAGGCGGGAGCAAGAAGCGGGGTCGTGAGGTCGGTGCGAGGTCTCGGGGGAGAGACCGGCCGGAGAGAGCGCACGCCGAGGGGGCTTGGGTCGTGGACGAGACGGTGGCGGAGCCACCGCTCCCGCCCCAGGGAGTTCAGCGGGTGGGTGAGGTCACCGGAACGGCGAGCAGCGGTTGCAACCTCGACGATACGGGCGAGCGCTTGGGCCGGCGGCAGGTCGCCCCACGCCATGCGGTTGATGAGCCGGTCGTGCTCCCCTAAGCCCACCTCGAGCCGGGCCCCGTCCTCGTCGGCGTGGACGCGCGCGACCTCGAGCCCCAGGACCTCCGCGGTGAGGATTCCCCACTCGATGACGGCCTCGGCCCCCGCTGCCTCGATCACCGAGACGAACGGCTCGGCGTCCGGGTCGAGTGGGGGCTCGGGTGGGAGCGGGGCCGGATCGACCGTCGCGAGCTCCGTGCCGTCTATCGCCCAAACAGTGATCGAAGTCCGGAAGCAAACGGCCTGTCTTGCGGCTGCTACAAGTGCAGGGCCGGCGTCGGCGAGCACGTGAAGCTCCGCTACCCGGCGGTGCAGGGCCCACAAGAGCGCCCGCGCGAAGCCTTGGGTCGCATCTCCGTCGGCCAGTATCCAGGCCCAGCTGCCCTGCTGGACTGCAACTCCGCCGGCCGCGCCTACGGGCTCACCGCGTCCGGCATCAGGCCAATGTCTCTTGAGGAGCGCCCGGAGCTTGGCCGCGAGGAGTCTCGTTCGCCGCTCGGGGTCAACGGGAAGCGACCCTCGGAGGGGACCCGTCACTTTGCAGAACTAGAGAGGCAACGCCGGCCCGCTCGGTGGCACTTGCACATGCCACAAAACTACTAGAGGGGTCGGCAGGAACCGGCCCCTGGCGCCCACGTAAGGACGAATCAGCTTTCGGACGCCTGTGTCGCTCCCGCCGCACGGCTCTTTGCTTCGGTCCCTTCCGACTCGATCGCGATCTTTCTCGGAGACTCTAGCTGGGCCGCTCCCGGCACGACGATCTCCAGGACGCCTGCACGGTCGCTGGCCCTTGATGTCGTCGGCGTTGACCCTCTCGGGCAACGGCACGATTCGGTGGAGCGCGCGGTACCTTGCCTCCCGGCGGTAGTAGTAGTCGCCCTGTTCCTGCTCTTCCTGCCGCCGCTGGCCTCGTATCGTGAGGACGCCCTGCCGAAGCCTTGCGCTTCAACTCGTTTCTCGAGTTCGGGGAAGTCCGGCCACCCCCACGTCGGAAGGAAACGCTGCATTCTTGTTCTTCGAGTGAAGGTAGGGGGTTAGCCAGCCGTACGGACGGTTGGCACAATTCTTTCCCTGTCCTGCAACGAGAGCTTTCGTCAGCTAGGGAATCAGCCGTAGCGCTTCGGCCAGCGTCCGTTCTTCAGGTCCAGAAGTGTCGATTTGAAGCGCCTCCGGCCAAGCTTGTTCCTCGAGACCCATCCGGACCGCAACAGCGGCGTTAGCATCGGAAACGTCCGTCGCGGCCGATGCTCGCCTTTCTATGCGGCGCAAGGCCTCAGCTTCGTTGACCCGGCATTGGATCTGGAGAAGGTCGGCGTACGTCTGGTCCGCAACCTCCTCAGCAAGGCGGCGCCATCTAGCATCCGTCCAAGATGCATCCAAGATGACGCTTTCTCCCATTCGCAGGAGAAGCGCCGCCCGATCCACCAAGGCTTTATAGGTCGCCTCCGTCACTTCAGGCCGGTAGATCCCTGCTTTGTACCCTGCGGAAGAAGGTGTTTCGCTGTCCGCCCCCGCGATCTCTTTTCGCACCTCATCGGAGCGGAGAAGTGCCCATCGGTTCCGCGCAGCCAGGGCCTTCGAAAGCGTGGATTTGCCCGTTCCCGGAAGCCCACCCACCAGAACGAGCCTGATCCGCGCGCGTTTGAGATGCCCATGCGCGATCTCGAGCAGCCTCCCAGCTTCTTTCGCGGCCCGCTGGCTGCCCTGTTCGTGGCGCAGGCAGGCCACCTTTGCTCTCACATGCGCCCGATAGGCGATGTAGTGGTCGGCCAGGCTCTCAGGGAACCGATCCCCGGAGAATTCTCGATAGGCCTCCAACACGCCTGCTGCCTGTTCCCCGACCCCCAGTCGCTCCAGGTCCATGGCGAGGAACGCGATGTCATCAAGAGAGTCGACAAAACGAAGCTCGTCGTCGAAATCGATGCAATCCAAGATGCGGGGCCCGTCGGGGAGGCAGTAGATGTCGTCGCAGAGGAGGTCACCGTGCCCGTCGCGGACCCTTCCCTCGAGTATGCGATGTTCGAACAGCGGGCCGCGGCCAGCGAGATACCTCTGGGCGTTGTGCCTTATATCCGAGTGCACGGCCGGGTCGAGCACGCGGCTTTCGAACTGCTCCATCTCCCGGAGGTTCGACTCCCAACGGGCCCATACGCTCGTGCTCGTCCCGGTCCGAGCGTCGTCGACGCCCTTTGGGCCGTCGGGGATGGCGGCAACAGCCCTTGCTACCTCCTGGAGACACTGAACCGGCGACTCACCTCGCCCGATCAGAGCCGATAGGCGCCGGTCCTCGGGCATGCGCCTCATGACGACGAGGTAATCGCACGCCTGGGCATCGACGCCGCGGACCTCGGCGACGCCGAAGTAAACGTCCGGAGCGAACCTGCGGTTCAGCTCTACCTCGCGCCGGCAGGCGAGCTTACGGGCTTCGATGGTCGAGAAGTCGAGGAAAGGCGTCTTGATCGGCTTTTTGAGCTTGTAGGCTCGATCTCCCAATAAGAAGATCCATGAGACGTGCGTCTCGCAAAAGCCGGCCTTCGTCACCGAGGAAGATTTCCCCTCGGTGTCGGGCGTCCTCATTTGATGCCTCCCTTCAAGGTGGGACGTCGAGGGAGAGGGGACAGGACGGAACGCGCCCATCTATGAAGGGTAGGCTCGAATACGATCCAAGTTAAGTGCTGCAATGACTTACGAGGGTTCTCCGGTGATCGCACGCGCCAGTCGGACGAGCAACAGGGATGAAGCGGCGAGAGTTGAGCCGACGGCAATCTATCGTCGCCTCAACGAGCTGGACGTCTGGAGACGACTCGATCGGATCATCAAGATCGGGCCGAGCGGGCGCAGCGCAATCTTCATAACGCGAAACTCCGAGGCCCTCCTCGAACAGCTGCTGGTTACGCGTCGGTTCTGCGCCGATACGCGAGCCGGGCGAATTCTTCACCCTGGAACACGATCGATTCGAGAGCTATCCAACCGGGAAAGCCTTCATCTGGCGTTTCATGGTGACTACGTGCGCGCGCACCTCGACCGTTTCTCTCCACTTGTTGGGCGGTCGGGAAAAGCCGCCTGCCGCTACTCGCCGCCGCGGATTGCCGCCCATGTCCTCGGGCGGCTCGGCGCCGAGCTCGTGCGCGGGCTCGAGGGGGGATGGGTAGAGCTGGACATGGAGTGCCACCGGCTGCGGCAGGAGACTGGCTCGGGCGAAGCTCTTTGACCGGGTACGGCACCGTTCGCTTCACTTCAGCGAAAGAACGGTTTACGAGTTACGGTCCTTTGTAATGAGTGGCCTTCAACCGAGCTTGCCCAGCGCTGCGGCGCCACTCCTGTCTCCGTTGACCCTCCAGATGCGGCGGATCACCGGCGCGCTCGTAGGCCGCCCCAGCGAGGTGGCTGCCATCGAGGCCGAGCTCGCCTCGGCGAGGGCGGGCCAGCTCTCCGCAATCACGATCGAGGGTGAGCCCGGTATCGGCAAGACGAGGCTTGTCGTCGCGGCATCGCAGCTGGCTGCGGAGAACGGCTTTGTCTGCGCGGCGGTTACAGCCGATGAGGAGATCAGGGGGCCGTTTCTCCTAGCCCGTGGCTTGCTCTCCTCGCTGGTCGCCCACGGGGGCTACGGGCCATCGGCCGAGGAAGAGAGCCGTAAGGCAATCGACGCCATGTCGGGGCGGGATGATCCCAGCGTTGAAGCTCTTTCTCCCGATCAGAAGCTGCTCAGGGTCCTCGACCTCGGCGCTCTCGCGATGCGCGCCCTTGCAACAGAGAAGCCGCTGGCCCTTCTCGTCGACGACTTGCAATGGGCGGACATCGACAGCTTGAGGCTGCTCCGCTACGTCGTGCGCTCGGCCGCAGACCTCCCTATTTTCCTCGTCCTCGCCCTTCGGCCGGAGGAAGTAGCGCTGGTCCCGGAAGCCGTCACGCTGCTCGCCGACATGGAGCGGATGGGGATGGTTCGGCGCCTGAAGCTCGCGCGATTCTCGCAAGTGGAGACCGCCGAGTTCCTGAAGCAGGTCCTGGGAGGGCCCGCCCAAGCAGGCAGTGCCGCAACTATCCACGCCCAAGCCGAGGGGGTCCCGTTCATCGTTGAGGAGCTTGCACGCACGTACCGCTCGGCGGGGATGATCCAGCTGATCGACGGGGTGTGGACCTTGGGCCAAAACGTGGAGCGCCTGGTTCCTTCCGCCGTCCGCACGCTGATCGAGCGGCGAGCGGCTCGCCTGCCTGACGAGACGAAGACCGCCCTTGCCGAAGCCGCGATTCTTGGGAGGACGTTCAGGCTGAAGGACCTCGGGGCGGTCAAGCAGCACCTGGGCGACGACGAAGATTGCTGCTCGCCTTCGGTCCTGGCCGAGGAGCTCGCTCCTGCCGTCAAAACGGGGCTGCTCATCGAGCTTCCTCCCGGCTCACCTGCCGACTACCGGTTCGCGCACGATCACATCAGACACTCCGCCTCCGCGGCCCTGACGCCCGGCCGCAGAAGAAGCATCCACGGCGCCATAGTCGAGATGTTCTCCTCAGAAGGAGAACAAGAACCGGAGAGCCTCTCCCTGGTCGCCCAACACGCTCTGGCGGCAGGAGACGCCGAAAGCGCCGCCAGGCTCTCGATTGAGGCTGCGAGGGCGGCTCTGGCGGCTCGCGCGCCCGAGGAGGTTCTTCGCATCGTCGAGCTGGCGCTCACGGCGGCGGCTGCTCCCCTTGACCGCGTCGAGCTGCTCTTGGCGCAAGACCAAGCCCTGGAGATGCTTCGCCGGCCCGAGGAGCGACTCGAAGGCCTCGCCGAGCTCGCAGCGCTGGCCGTTGCCCTTGGGGATGCGCATTTGGAGCTCCAAATCATGCTGCGGCGCGCTGCAGCTCTCCGGCTCTCAAATGACGCAGATGCAGCAGTTCAGCTGGCTAGAGAAGTCCGCCGCCTCGCCGAAGGGCGGGGAGATCGGACGGCAGAGCTAGCGGCGTGCCTGGAGTTGGGACAGGCGCTGTTTCGGACTCCGTTGGGTGAATCCTTTGTTCCGACCGCTAGCGAGATCGACCTCGACGGCGCCGAGGAAGCCTACGAGCGAGCCCGAACGCTCGCGGAAGAGCTAGGCGATCTTCGCTCGCTGGCCGGCGCTACACGCGAGCTCGGGGTCGTACTCCTCGGACGCATCCGTGAGTGGCTGGTGGAGAGGGTCAAGCGAGGCGAGCACGTGCCGTTCATGCAACGGATCGCCGAGGGGGAGCCGTTGGACGAAATCCTCGCCGAGCTGCCGACAGCGCCCCTCCGGCACCGGGCGCAGGCCTACTACGAGAGCGCGATCGAGCTGTTCGAGCAGCTCGGGGACCGCCGAGGCGTAATGTCGTCGATCATTGCCATGGCCTATCTGAACTTCGGGACCGACATCCACTTTCTCGGCTCCGCGAAGCGCATCGAGGAGATTCGGCGGCTCTCGGCGAGGATGAAGTCGCTGACGCTGCAGAGTGAGCAAGGAGCGGCCGAAGCTCAGATGCTTTACGGGGCGCACGTGTTCGCCCGGGACAAGGTCGTTCCCGACCTGGCCCTATCTCGCGGGGAAGAGGCGTTCCAACAGGCGCGCAGCATCGGCGACCGGCTGCTCGAGTTCGCCGCGGCGGGGGGAGTTGCCGTTGTTCACATCGAGATGGGAGAGGTCGACCAGGCGGAGCGGTGGCTGGACAAAGCCGCGGCCGTTGCGGCGACGTCACCGACGCCCCTGCGAGCGAGGCAGCTAGAGCTTTGGCGGGGTATGGCGAGGGCGTGTGCCGGAGACCCCGTCGGGATGAGGAGCCACCTCGAGCGGGCCGTCCAGCTCGCGACCGACCAGGGTTGGCCGTCGGCGAGGTGCGAGGCACTCGCCCGGCTGGCTCTGGAAGGAGCGGGCCTTGGAACATCCATGGGCGACGAGGACCTAATCGCCCTCGCCGAACAGTCGGCGAACGAGGCGAAGAGGCTCATGGGTGTGCTCCCCGGCCGGCCTCCTTGGCGCGCCCAGGCCGATGCGGCACTGGCTCAGATAGCCCTGCACCGAGGCCAGCTCGATCTCGCGTTGGAGCATGCCCGATCGGCGTCGGCAGGCCTTCAGGCCCTCGAGAGGGAGGAAGATCCCAACCTCGACGCCCTCCTGCCCGCCGCCCGAGTATTGCTCCACAGCCCCCGCGCCGATGAGAGGCAAGGCATACGTGATGTTCTGGGCATGACGCTGGCCCTCATCGCCCGAAGGATCATCGATGAGGATGTCCGCGTGCGATGGTTCAGGGGACCCGTGGGCCGGGAGCTCGCGGAGCTGGCAGGGCCGCTCAGGGCGATCGAGGCCGGCGCGGAGCCAACTACGGAAGAGGCGGAGCCGAGAGATGCCGTGGCGGTCCCCGAATCGGGCGGTGACGGCCTCTCACAGGATGAGAGCCGGCTGCTCTGGCTGTTGATCGAGGGCCGCACGAACAGGGAAATCGCCCAGGAGCTCGGCGTCGGCGAGGAGGTCGTCAGGCGGAGGCTCGCGCAGCTGTACGGAAGAATCGGCGTATCGTCGCGAGGCGAAGCGACGGCGATCGCATTCCGAGAGCATGTCGTCTGAGAAAGCCGTGGGTCGCACGAAGTCGTTATTGAGCTTGCAGCGGTAGCAAGAAAGGGAGTCGGAGATTCTCAGAGTCAGGGTGGACCGTCACCGGTGCATCGGGGCAGGAAACTGCATCACGCTCGCGCCGACCGCATTCGATTGGCTTAGGGGGGACCTCCTCAAGGCTGACGTCGTCGATCCGACCACTGTCGAGGAGGAGGTGCTCCGCAACGCGGCTCTCGCATGCCCGACCCAGGCGATCGAGATCGAGGAGGTCGGAGAGCTCCTTCCGTGGCAGCTCAGGGGGAGGGGCCGGGCAGCCCGGAGAGTCATGAAGACGTTCATGTTCACCGACATCGTGAAGTCGACGAACCTGGTCGAAGCGCTGGGGGACGAGGCTTGGACCGAATTGCTCCGCTGGCACGACGAGACGCTGAGATCCGTGATCGCGGCTCACCACGGGGAGGAGATAGCTGCGACCGGGGATGGCTTTTTCATCGGCTTCGACAGCCCCGAGTCCGCGATTGCGTGCGCGGTGGCGATCCAGCGCCGTCTCGCCGACCATCGAAGGCGCCATGGCTTTGCCCCTCAAGTCCGCATCGGCCTGCACGCGTCCGAGGCGGCACGGGTAGGCAAGGACTTCCACGGAAAGGGAGTGCATGAGGCTGCACGGATTGCAGCGCTCGCCGAGGGCGGTGAGATCCTTGCGAGCAAGGCGACCCCCGGCGACGAGTCGCGCTACGCGACGTCGGCCCCCCGGAAGGTGACGTTGAGGGGCATAGCCGAACCCGTTGAGGTTGTAGCCATCGCCTGGAGATAACGCACAGGCGGTTCCTAGCCCGCTAAAGCTCCTTCTCCCCGCGGCAAGAGAAGACGATGGGTTGAGCGTTGGACAGCTCGAGCAGGTGCGGATGGATCTTTCTCCCCACGTGGGCTCCTCACGCGCCGACCCGCGTCAACCAGCGCTGGCTTTCCCGGTGGAGACGGGCGAGGGAGTATCCGCCCGCACGAAAGCACCGGCGATGGTCAATCCACACCGCTGCGACCGTGAGGAGCAGGAGGAGCCGCTGAAGTAGCAGGCTCGACCGGATCAACCACTGCGGCCGGCCGTGTCGAAGGTGCTTGAGCATGGCTGCCTGGAAGACGACGTGTGAAGCCTCGTCCTTCAGGATCCTTCCACACAACGCTTTGAGCACAGGAGCGTTCGTCGCTTTTCTGAGTGCCCGGTAGTAGGACATGGCGATCAGCTCCGCCGTGAGCAGCGTGACGATGCAAAGCTCGATACCCATCAACTTTCTGATCCATCGGAAAGCCGTGTTCGTCCATTGCCTCGAGATCGCCGGAATTCTTTCGAGCTCCATGAAACGTCCCAGGTCGCCGGCGTGGCGCTGCTCCTCCAAGACGAAGAGCTTCAGCGGACGGAGGTAGGGGAAGTCGCCACGGCGCTCCCCCCGACGCTCTGCTGCTCGAAGGAGGAAGCTCCCGCCTCCCGTCTCTCCCAACTGGAATGCCTGGATCGACGCGGCCACGACCATGCGTTCCGCGCCGCTGAGAGTCTCCGTAGCCAGGGGCAGGTTGCGGGACGAGCTTGCCGTCTGCTCGAAGTGCTCTTCCCACCGACGAGCGTCGGCGAAGCCCTCGGCCGTTGTCTTAGGGCCATTCACACACCTGTTGTACTCAACGGATTTGGGGATTTTGCAACGCCGGGGTCAGGGTTTCGCGACAAACGCCTCGGCACCGGTGGAGCCACTCCTCAAACGGCACAAAAGCCGGCCCCCAAAGTTCCCAACCTCACCAGCGGGCGAATTTTTTCTTAACGAAACGCCCAAATGTGCCGATACAGAAGGCAACAAGACGCAGTACGGCATCCAGGGGGCATTGATGAAGAAGTTAGTGGTGGGTATTTGCGTGGTGGCAGTGCTCATAGCAGGTGGGATAGCTGCGTTCGTGGCTTCCAGAAGCAAGCCAGCCGGACAGGAGCGGCCGGCCCAGGCAACGTCAGCCGACGCATCGAAGACTTCCAACCAAGGCAGCAACCTGGTTCTTCCCGGCGCCGGTGCCGTGGACCCGAACGATCCCGAGCAGGTGAAGCGCCTGAAGGAAGTTAACCAGGTGATCTTCGAGGTGACTCAGGAAGCGCTCAAGCGCCCGAAGGACCAGAGGATGACGCCGGAGGAGATCAGCGCTCTGGTTCGAGCACGGATCCAGGAACTGTCGGCGCAAAAGTAGATCTCGAGGAAGGGAGGGGGACGCCTTAAGAGTTGTGAGACGGGCGATTGAGCCAGAGCCGGGGGGCGGGCAACCGACAGGAATAACGAATGAGTAACGGAGACAAGGACATGAAGAACATTCTTCGAATAATTGCAGCAAGCATCACGACGGTCGTTGTCGCTGGTGCTTTCGCCTCCCCCGCGATGGCGGCAACCTCTCCTACCCAGGACGAAATCTGCGATGAAATCGGCCCCGACATGGCAGCTCTCAACGGAATCGTCGAGGATGCTGTGGAAGAGCTCACCGCCCGCGGCAGCGAGGTCACCAGCGCACGGACGGCGATGAACAACTCGACTGACGATCTTGCCGAGGCGGCCGTCGCCTACATCCAGGCCCTCGACACCGAAACCGACGCCGATGACGAGGCGAAGCTTCAGGCCCTGGCCGCGGCGGCAGCTGCGTGGGGCACCGACGTGACGGACTGGATCGAGGCTGTCGACGAGCACGCCGAGCAGACCAAGACGGCCGGCCTCTACCAGACGGTCGACAGGTACCTGGAGGGCATCTGCCCCGCCTAACTAACCTAACTACCCCCTATTGAAAGAGGGCCACCTTCGGGTGGCCTTCTTTCTCGTCCGGGATAGACACACGTTTGCCGTGGGGGTCAGTCCGTTAAGGGTTCAGACGAAGCGCAGCGGCGTATCCTCCTCCGACTCGTCGACGATCCGGGCACAGGTCGGGCAGTACCAGCGGTGCTCGAGGGGGGTGCCGCAAGCAACGTGTCCCGTCGTCTCCTGCAGCCCCGCCCGCCTCGCTCCCCAGGTCCCCAGAAGACGCAGGGCACCGGCAAGGTCGCGGCCTTCCCCCGTCAGCTCGTACGCGACCCGGAGCGGGCGCCGAGAGTATGGCCTCGCGGTGACAACTCCCTGCGTCTCCAGATGCTTTAGACGTTGGGAGAGGATGTTGGGAGCTACACCGGAAACGGCGGCGAGCAGGTCGTTGAAGCGGCGCGGTCCGGCCAGAAGAGCGTCGACCACCAGTAGGCTCCACCGGTCTCCAACCCGCGACGCGGCCTCTGCCAGGGGAGAGTCTTGGGGCTTCATCCGTTTCATCGTACTTCCGTACCCCGCGTCAGAACGCATAGCCGGCGGCCAGCGAACTGACAATCCTTTAGCGCCAAATAAACGCTTGCGCTCCCACCGTAGCAGCGGTAACTTGTGGATTGCAAGTAACAAGGGGAGGGGAGCAATGAGAGTTTTGGAAGAGCTTCACGAGGCGGTAAGGGACTTGGTGGGCCGGCTCGAAGGGTCGGTCGTAGCGGTAGGGAATCGGACGGCACGCGGCTCAGGCATCGTCGTAGCGGCGGGCCGCGTCCTCACCAACGCCCACAACATCAGGGGTGAGGAGGTCAAGGTCGTATTCGCAGATGGACGGACCGCGACGGGAAAGGTCAGCGGGACCGACATTCACGGCGACCTGGCCGTCGTAGCCGTCGAGACCGGAAAGACACAGCCGGTGGAGTGGGGAGACCCGGCATCGATCGGAATCGGCTTTCCCGTCTTCACTGCAGCAAACCCGGGGGGCCAGGGCCTGAGGGTGACGTTCGGCCTCGTCTCCGCCGTCGAGCGCAGCTTCAGAGGGCCCGGAGGCGGCAGAATCAGCGGCGCCATCGAGCACACGGCCCCGCTGCTGCCTGGCTCGTCGGGTGGGCCGCTGGTCGATTCGGGAGGCCGGCTTTTGGGGGTCAACACAAACCGCCTTGGTGAGGGGTTCTACTTGGCCATCCCGGCGGACACGTCGCTAAAGGAGAGCATTGACGCTCTCGCTCGAGGCCAGGTGCCTCGCCATCCCCGCCTCGGCGTCGGGATCGCGCCACCCCACGTCGCGCGGGCGCTCAGGCGAGCGGTGGGACTGTCCGATGTCACGGGTCTCCTGGTCCGCCACGTGCAGGAGGGTAGCCCGGCCGCTGAAGCCGGTCTCGCCGAGGGCGACCTGATCGTCGACGCGGGCGGGAAAGCTCTCGGCGGGGTGGACGACCTTTACGACGTGCTGGAAGCTGCGGGACCGGAGGTCGAGCTCAAGCTGCTACACGGGAGCGAGGAGCGCCGGGTGACGGTTCGGCTGAACAGTGGAAGTGATGGAGCCTCAGCGTGAGGAGACGAGATCGATGAGCGTTATAAGTGACGAGACCGCTTTGCAGCCGGCGCGAGCGGAGAGCGAGGACGAGGCTTTAGACGCATACTCCCGGATCGTGACGACTGTCGCGGACCGCCTCATTCCGTCCGTTGCGAGCCTCAGGGTAATGGAGCGTGTCCGGGGAGGCCGGCGTCCGCGAGGTTCGGGTTCGGCTGTTGTCGTTACTCCAGACGGGTTCCTGCTCACCTCGGCGCACGTCGTGGGAGAGGGCACCGGCGGGGTGGCCATCTTCAGCGACGGACGAGAGTTCGACTTCGACGTCGTCGGTGCCGACCCCCTGTCCGATCTTGCCGTCATCCGCGTCGGCGCGTCCGGGTTGACGGCGGCCCTGCTCGGCGATGCCGATGTCCTAAAGGTTGGCCAGCTGGTCGTCGCCATTGGGAGCCCCCTGGGGTTCGCCGGATCCGTGACCGCCGGAGTGGTCAGCGCCCTGGGGCGGTCCATCCCCACGCGCTCCGGGGCTCAGGTCCGTCTGGTCGAGAACGTGATCCAGACCGACGCGTCGCTTCACCCCGGCAACTCCGGCGGCGCCTTGTCGGACAGCCGGGGACACGTAGTCGGGATCAACACCGCGGTCGTCGGCCCCGGGATCGGGCAGGGCCTGGGGCTGGCCGTTCCGATCAACCAGGCGACTCGCCACATCATCGCCCAGCTCATGAGCGACGGGCGTGTCCGGCGCGCTTACCTAGGAGTTGCGGTCGGGCCTAGGCCCCTCCCTCCGCGCGCCACGCGTGAGCTGGGGAGGACTCATGGAGCGGAGGTCGTGCAGATAGTAGAAGGAAGCCCAGCGGCTCACGCAGGCCTTCAGAGGGAGGACATCCTCGTGGACCTGGATGGGCACCAGCTAAAGGACGGAGGCGACCTTCAGCGAATCATGACTGCGCAGATGATTGGCCGGCCCGCCAGGCTGCGCGTCCTCAGGAGCGGGCAGTTCATGACGCTCATCGTCACTCCCGTCGAGCTGGTCGGCTAAAGGACCTTTCGCCGGACTCAAGAGCACTCGAGTCGCGCCGAATCGACGCGCCGTGAAACGCCGCCTCGACGTCGCTGTATCGCTTTCGAGCCCCGATCGGCGGCGGGAGAGATGTCGCCCGCGAGGAGGACGTCTCCCCCGACGACGTGTGCCAAGCGGTTGTTGAGCTTCAAGCCATCGGTGATCTTCGTTATCCCGAGATCACCCACCGCTTCGGTCCCCGCCCCGATCATGACGGGTGCTATCCCGACGATCAGCCGGTCGACGAGATGCCTGGACAGGAGGGAAGTGATCACTCGGGACCCGCCTTCCACGAGGAGAGACCGGATACCGACGAGGCGCAACGTATGCAGCGCGGCCTCGAGGTCGACCCCCGCGTAACTAGTTGGCACGACTTGAACTCCGACTCCCATCTGGGCCAGATCGAGGCGACGCTTCGGGTCCGATTGCTCGGTCGTGATGACGATCGTGCTCGCCGAAGAGTCGAGCACGTTTGCGTCGAGAGGAAGGCGGAGTGCGGAGTCGAGGACGACACGGATCGGGGAGTGCCCGGGGACCTTTCGCACAGTCAGCCGGGGGTTGTCCCGCCTGACCGTGCCCACCCCGACAAGGACCGCGTCGCATGCCGCACGAAGGGCGTGGGAGACTTGCCTTTCCGGTTCCCCGCTGATCCACTTGGAATCTCCCGTCGAGGTCGCGATCCGGCCATCGAGAGTCTGCGCATACTTCAGGAGCACGTAGGGCCGCTCCTCGTCGTAGCGAACCTTCCCCACGAGTGCGCTCACGTCCACGGCCTCGTCGCTGTACGCCGGGCGGGAGTCGCTGATCTCGGCGAGCTGAATGGACAGCTCGTTGCCCGCGGGGGAGAGGTGGCCCAAGCGGGCTCGCTTCGCAGTCAGGTATCCGGCGTTCCGGACGTGGGCGGAGGTCCGAACCGGCAGGACGGCCTCCACCTCGATCCCGTTCGCCTCGAGAGCCAGCGCTTTCTCGGGATTGTTTGTGAGCAGGCGGACGCTTCGAACCCCCGTTTGGAGCAGGACCTTGGCGGCCTCCCCGTAGTCGCGCCCATCGACGGGTAGCCCGAGGGTGCTGTTCGCGTCCAGGGTGTCCAAACCGCGGTCCTGAAGTGTGTAGGCGAGAAGCTTGTTGACGAGGCCTATCCCACGGCCTTCGTGGCCCGTCGCGTAGACGAGGACACCGCGGCCCTCGGCGGAGATCCTCCTCAACGCGAAGCGGAGCTGTATGCCGCAGTCGCAGCGCAGGGACCCGAGGGCATCCCCCGTGAGGCACTCGGAATGAAGCCGCGTGAGGACCGACTGCCCGTCGCCCATAACGCCCTTAACGAGGACTAGATAGACGAACCCGGACCGACACGCGAACGCACGCACGTCGAACTCCCCGGCGGACGTCGCAATCGGGACCCTGGCAACCTCTCGGGGCAGCTCCACGGCAGGGGTGGTTCCCGTGGAGCAAGGTCGTGAAACGTTTACGGGAGTCGGGCGCGGGTACTGACGAGACCGTGAAAGCCCGGTACCTGTTGTTCGTTGCACCTCGCACCGTCGAGATCCGCGAGGCCGACGTTCCTCCGCTCGAGCCGGGAAGCGTTCTCGTCCGAACGGAGTATTCGGGGATCAGCAGCGGCACCGAGCTGCTCGCGTACCGGGGAGAGATCGATCCGGGCCTCCCGCTCGACGAAGAGATCGGCGCGTTGAGCGGCACGTTCTCCTACCCCTTCCGCTATGGCTACTGCGCCGTGGGGAAGGTGGAGGAGTCGATGGCTTCTCTTCCTGAGGGGGCTCAAGTCTTTGCGTTCCACCCTCACCAGGACCTCTTCGTTATGCCGGCGGACGATGTCCTAGTCCTGAACGACGTCGACGCCCGCGTCGCCACTTTGTATCCGATCGTCGAGACGGCTCTTCAGGTCTGCCTGGACGCCGCTCCCCGATACGGCGAGGTCGTGGTGGTCGTTGGCCTCGGCGCCGTGGGAATGCTCGTCGCCAAGATGCTGCAGCTCAGTGGTGCTCGAGTCCTTGGGAGCGAACCCGACGCTTCCCGAAGGAAGACGGCCGAGGCGATGGGGGTCGACGCCGTGCCGCCCGAGGACTTGAAGCGTGCGGTCGAGCAGCTCACTCGCGCCCGTGGGGCCGATCTGATCGTCGAGGCAAGCGGCAACCCGCATGCCTTGGGCGCGTCCCTCGAGCTCCTCTCGCACGAGGGCACGGCGGTCGTCTGTTCGTGGTATGGCAACAAGAGTGTGTCTCTGCCCCTCGGCAGCGACTTCCATCGCCGCCGCCTCTCCATCCACAGCAGCCAGGTGTCGACCCTTCCCGCCAACCTCAGTGGACGCTGGGACCGCAAGCGGCGGACGGAGCTGGCGGTCGAGCTTCTGCACGAGCTTCCGCTCTACATGCTCTCCGCGCACGAGTTCCCCTTCGAGCGCGCCGCGGAGGCGTACGCGGCGATCGACCGCGGCGAGGACGGCCTGGTCCACGCCGCGCTTCGCTACCGATGACCGTCCCGGAAAGACCCCCACTCCCCGCGGACGCGGAGTTCGAGGTTGGGTCGGCGATCTTGCTGCACGCGCTCCACTGCATGCCCGTCGAGGGACCCGAGGGGGTCTTGCACTCGCACGATTACCGAATCGAGGTCGTTGTGAGCAGGAGGGGGCTCGATGACCGCGGGATGGTGTGCGACCTCGACGTGCTCAACGCAGTCCTCGCGAAGATCCACCGCGACCTCGAAGGAAAGGACCTCGAGATCATCCGTCCACAGTGGGCGGAAGCCGTAACCGTGGAGGTGTTCGCCCGCTGGCTTCACGAGACTGTGGGAGAGGCTATCCGAGCCAGCGGTGCCGATTTTCTTTCCGTGCGGGTATGGGAGTCGGACTCGGAGTTCGGAGGCTTCCGGGCCTCCCTCAACCGCGGGCACGCGGCCGGGGCGAGATGAGTGGATGCTCGAGCGGCGAGGAGCCGACCTAGCCGGGCTGCGTAGGCTTGCCGAGCAGGCCGTACGCAGCGGCGGAGAGATAATCGCGGCGCACTTCGGCGTTCCGGCTGATTTCCCCCGTTCCAAAGGCCCCGGAGACTACGTCACTGCTACGGATCGGGCCAGCGAAAACGCGATTCGGGACATCCTTCAGCGAGGTGCTCCCGGCATCCCCATCGTCGCCGAAGAGGAGGGAGGGGAGCCCGCACCCACCTATTGGTGCGTCGATCCTCTCGACGGGACACGCAACTTCTCCATCGGGATGCCGGTTGTCGCAGTCTCGGTCGCTTTGATCGTTGACGGCCGCCCGGTCGTCGGGTCGGTAGGTGCGCCGCTGCTCGGCCTCTTCTTCTCGGCGGCGCGGGGGCTCGGCGCGTGGGCCGGACCGAACCGGCTCAACGTCAGTTCACGCCCCGTGAATCAAGCCATAGTCGCCACGGGCTTTCCACTGCGCGATCGATCACTGCTGCCCGGTTACCTCCCCACCTTGGAGGC
>JALZBO010000011.1 GCA_030863545.1 Actinomycetota bacterium | reverse complement strand
CGGTGCCTGTGACGCCAGCGGTGGCAACCGCAACAGCAAGGACAAGGACAAGGACGACAACAACGGCAACGGCAACGGCGGCTGCAGCGGCGGTGACGGTGGTAACGGCACCGGCGGCGACGGTGGCGACGGCGAAGGCGGCGAAGCCGAAAGCGGCGACGCCGGCGAAGGCGGCGAAGGCGCTGACAGCGGCGACGCCGGCGAAGGCGGCGACAGCGGCGCCAGCGGCGGCAGCGGCGACAGCGGCGATGCCGAGGTGGAGGTTGAGGACTAGCCTCTAGTCGAGCTGATCCATAGGAAAGGGCGGCCATTTGGTCGCCCTTTCCTTTTCTCCAAGTCGTCTAAATCGTTGTTCTCGGTTCCGGACGTTGATATAAGGACACCACAGCCGTCATCAATCAATTACCGCGGCGCTCAAAGGTGAACTTTTCCTGGCGTCGCTGTTCCTAAGTAGGGAGGGTTGGAATCATGAGCCGAAAGGTGATCCTCGCACTGCTCATAGCGGTCGGAGTCGCAGGAGCCGTCTTCGGACCTGCCGCCTTTGCTCAATTCATAGAGTGCGAAGCTTCGACCTCTGGAAACGACATCATCTGCACCGCTGATTTCGACCTCGAGGTAGGCGATACGGGCGATACGGCAGACTCTGGCACCGGGGGCTCTGGCGGAGAAACTGGCACGGGCGGAACCGGTGGTCGCGCCGGTGACAGCGGCGACTCGCTGGGCGGAAGCGGCGACGGAGGCCGCGGTGGCGACGGTGAAGGAGGAGATGGAGGCGGCGGGGGTGCCGAGGGAGGCGACGGCATCGGAGGCCGCGGCGGCGATGGCGAAGGCGGTACGGCGGTTACCGCAGATGGTGCCGACGGTGGCGACGGCGCCGACTCGGGCGAGGCCGGCGAGGGTGGCCGCAGCGGCCGCACCGGCGATAGCGGCGAAACCGGGGACATCGAAATCGAGATCGACGAAGAGGACGGGCTTTGTGCGCCTTAATCTCGGGCAGCGATCGCGACCTTAGCGACAGAAGCATCGTTGCGTTTCGACTAGACAAGCGAGGGCGCCAGTGGGCCCCCAGGGACTCGAACCCTGCCCGCCGGATTAAAAGTCCGGAGCTCTACCCGATGAGCTAGAGGCCCCAACGCGAACCGCAGATATAGGACATGCGGATTGCTTATGGCTGCCTGAAGTTTACTTGCGGCCTCGGCCCACTTGCACTCGGACCCACTCGCTCGAGGAGGAGGACCCCGACCCGGTCGAAGGCACTTCCCGACCGTACCCTGAACTCCGGCCCGAGCGCGCGAAAGAAGGCCCCGGCATCGGCCCACGACTCCACAACCTGGCCCGATCCGTCCCAACGGGTGAAGTCGGATGAGACCAACCAGAATCGGGCTGTCTTGCCGGCAGCGGCCGCCGCCTGAGCGGGCGAGGAAGGCGCATAGAACGCCTCGACGACTCTAAATGTGGACCCCTTCGGTGGCATCCATGCTTGCTGCTTAGGGCTCAGATAGTCGAAGGAAAACTGGTTGCGGGTGTGCTCCACGTAATAGTCCAAGGGCAACCTCTGATAAGCGGGGAGAACGACTACGCCATCCCCAGGGCGGGCGGAGCTGAGCAGGTGAGTCGCTGCTTCGCGCCAGCCCCAGTTGCCGGTGCCGTACGAACGAACCACTCCCGCGACCCCGAAGGCGACCAGCAGCGCGACTGCTGCAGGCGCGAGTGCTCGCGGAAGGCGCGACACCGCGACGGCCACGAGCAAGCAACTCGCGGGCACCAAAGCAATGAAGTATCTCGGGGCCAGCAGCGAGTGGAAGGCCACCGAAACCACGGTTGCCGCGAGCAGGGGAACGAAGAGCCATGCGACGGGAAGGCCGTGCGCCCAAACCTCGGGGGAACGGCCGGTTCGACGAAGGGTTCTCCACCAGATCCAGCCCCCCGCCGTCCAGCCTGCAACGCAGGCGGCCAGAACGACGAAATTCAACAGTCGCAGCACCAGGTGTGGGCTCGGCTCGAAGTTGTACCCGGCGAGGAACAAGAGCACTTGCCGGAAAGCCTGCAGCGACGCAGGCGGAATCCAGTCGATTTGCGTGGTCCCCGCCCGCGCCGCGACGACGAGGATTGGGGCAGCTCCGGCCAAAGCAACGCCGACCCCGGCCAATATCCCCCTCCGCTCGAGGTTTCGAGGCGGAAGCAGCAGTAGCGACGCCAACTGGGCCGCCAGGACGAAGATCGCCAGAACGTGAGTGGCGACGGCCAGGGCGCTCAACAGACCCCAGAGCAGGAACCATCTCATTCGGCGGCGACCGAGAGCGACCGAGAGTACCAGCCACGCTGAGGTTACGAGCATCAGCTCGAGGGCATACCCGCGGGCCTCCTGGCCGTAGCGAACAACGGAGGAGTTGAGGGCCAGCAGGAGCGCGGCGATGAACGCCGCCCGTCCGCTGAACAGCCGCAGCGCCAGCAGGTAGAGGAACGCTACGGCAGCGGCTGAGAAGATCGCCGAGGGGAGACGAGCGATCCACTCGCTCTGACCCAGTTGCAGCCACCCCTTGAGGAATAGGTAGTAGGCGGCCATGTTCCCGCCGTCGCTTACGAGGGCCGCAAACCTCTCGGCGGCGATGCGCAGAGCGACAGCCTCGTCTAACCAAATGCTCCTCGCCCCGAGACGATAAAGGCAGAACGCAGCTGCGAGACCTGCAAGCAGAAGCAGGGCGATCAGATCACGTCGATGGAGAGCGGCAGCACCTCCAGACCGGGGCGCGGCGGGCCGGGTGATCACCGGGGACAATATATTCCTCACTCCAGGTAGCGCTTCTTTCTCACTCCACGTAGCGTTCACGCCAACACAGGCGGCCGTACTATGGCAACTCTCGGGTACGAGCGGCGCCGCCGTCCTAAGTCCCGGCCGACACCCTCAAGCGGGATCTTCGAGCGGCGCGGCCAACAGCGGCCCAATGTCGGCAACCGGCCCCACGTCGAAAGGGCGTCGTTTCTTCAAGAAGATGCGGGCCGCCGCGCCGTAGAGCAGCGTCTGTCCATCCTCAACTCGTAAGAACCCGCCCTCTCGCAACCCGACGACGGGGGCATCGTTCATCTCCTGGAACTCGGCGATGCGCTCGTCGCGGGTTTCTCCGAAGTGCTCCTCGAAGCCGTGCTCCGAGCGGAAGTAGATGGGTCCGGGGTAGTAGTGAGCGTTCAGCTGAAAGGGCACCAATCCGATCGCATCGAAGCTGGGCGGTCGAACAATCGGCATGTCGTTGGTCGTCTTTATGGTCGGACATGCGACGTTCGCCCCCGCGCTGATCCCCATGTACGGAAGGCCGGCAAGGACGTGTTCCCGGATCACCTCGATCAACCCCCGGCGATACAGCTCCGTCAGCAGACGAAAAGTGTTCCCGCCTCCTATGTACAAACCCTCTGCCTGGTCGAGAGCGTGAACCACGTCATCCGAGCGATGCAACCCCTCAAGCTCGTATCCCGCCTCGAGGGTGCGTCCCGCCATCGCAGTCAGGTAGCGCTCGTGATCCCCCACCGCGAAGGGGACGAACAAGAGCTTCTGAACCGATCCGAAGAAGCCTCGCATCTGATCGTGAAGAAGCCGACGGCGGTCGGGGGTCCGAAAGCCACCGCTTCCGAGAAGGACCTTCACCAAAGCCTGCGGCTCCTCCGCCTGGTGCTTTACCGCCAGCCACGAGCCGTAGCAATATAACGCCTACTGTGAAATCCGCTCGGTGATCATGCGCGTCGCCCGTTGGTGCCTCGGGGCAGCGTTGATCCTGATGCTCCTCGTGCCTGCCGCCTCCGCTCAGCCTGCGCGGTTGCACTTCGACGATGCGAATGTTCTGAGGATCGAAGCTGGCGGCGAAGCACCTGTCACGGTGATCAACGATTCGTCTCGCGAGATGGCAGTCTTCGTCCTGCCGCTCGACGGCGACGGAACGTTCGCCGAGGCTGTAAGCGTTACCCCCCTTTTCCAGGAAATCTCCCCCGGCGGCCTCTTCACCTATCGGGTATCCGTGAATCGATCTTCCGGGCCTTTTAGGGGATTTCTCCTCACGGCTGGCTACGCGGAAGGGGCGGGGCCGCTTCCGACTGAATGGGCTCGAAGAGGGCTCGACGTCATTAACCCGGCTCCCCGACCCCTCGTGCGGCGCTGGACGACAGCCTCCTATCGCTGGAAGCCGGGAGAGGCGCTCAGCAACCCTTTGCTGCCCGTGGAGGAGAACAGCTGCGGAAGCAGGACCTCGGAAGCGACCGGTACGCTGGCAGGCCCGGCAGGAGCCGCCTTCGTCACCGCCCGTTGTGAGGAAACCCCCTCTCCTTTGGCCGATGCCGTTCGCCTCTTCGTTAGAACAAGCGGTGGACGTCCCGGAAACTATGAGGGCGAGGTGGACCTTCGCCCCGACGATCCCACGACAGGTCGGTTGGATATGGACGTCCGCCGCACCGACTTCTTCCTCGTGCCCACCCTCGTGATGCTAGCGGCGATCGGCCTGGCTCTCCTCGTGGCTCGCCAGGCCGCACGCCTTGCCAAGCTAGCTCGCCTGGAAGAGGAGACGTGGGCAACCCAGACCGCAGGAATCCAAGCGCAACGGATGTTTCACGAGAAGGCCAGGAGGACCCCGTGGGCCTCCTACTCGCTGCGACCCAAGCTCGACGAGTCCCTTCACGAAATACGACAGAGCCTCGACGATTTAAGGAAGAGCCTCTCCGCCCTCGATCCAAGTAAGGGTCGTTTTGGCGAGATCGCGGGACGGCTGGAAGACCTCGATCGTGTAGTGGCGGCGTGGCCCTCGTTCGCCGACCGGCTGTCGGCGCTCGACGGGAGCCTCGATGCGGTACGGACCGAGGCGCCCAGCTACCGTCCGGAGTCGGCGGAGGGAGAGCAGCCGGCTTTCATGGAGAGGGCGTTGAACCTGCTGCACGGAAAGCCGTTAAACCCTCAGCAAGCCCTCGATCGGATGGAAGCGGTTGACGAAACCGTCCGGCTAGCCGATGAGTGGCGCGCTCAGGGCCGGACCTTGACGACTCTCGCAGTGCGTGCCCGTTCCATTGAAGGGGAGATCGAACGACATCCCGACGCGACTTCTGAGGATCGCGAAATGCTTGACCGAGCCAAGCAATCCATAACCAACGGGCTCGAGACGCTTTGGCGGGTTGCAGAAGGCCGGGACCTCGAGGAGGGAGAGCTGCGAGCTCTCGTGGCCGCTGCCTCCGCCGCTCTCGACGAGCTTGGCCGGTTTGCTCCCCCTGAGGAGCCGCGCAGCTGGGTAGGCGCAGCAATAGCCCGCGGCATGGAAGCTCCTCCCCCTCCGGCGCTCGAGCCCCTGCTCGCCGAGAGCGACCTGCCGATCCGCGAGGGAGGGCAGCGGCGTAAGGGCGGCCAAGTGTTTGGGGGACGGCTTGTGCCCCTTGGACTTGCGCTGGTCACGCTGTGGACGGGGCTGAACCTTCTGTACTTCGACAGACCCTTTGGAACGGTCCGCGACTACGTTTCCATCCTCCTGTGGGGATTCGGAGTACAGGCGGTCCTCCAGCTGCTCGCTGCAGTCCTCTTGCGAGCCCTGAATCGAGTGGTTGAGCCGGTCTGACCTACGAAGGCGGCGATCAGCTACAGCGTTCGCACGCTCCAGCCCCGCAAACCGGCGTTGGTGTTTCTGCCTTGCCGGCCATGCCGGCTATCACCGACACAAGTCGGCGAGCCCGAGCCGCGCCACACGCAGGGCACGCGATCCCGTCAGTATCAAATCCTGCAACGAGGAGCTCGAAACGTTCGTTGCACTCCCGGCATTCGAACTCGTAAAGGGGCATGGCGCCATTCTAAGGGGCGACCCGCCGCATGCGAGGGCTAGAGGATCGGCAGGTACCGCTTGAGCTCGTAGGGAGTCACGTAGGCCTTGTGGTCGTCCCACTCCTGCTTCTTGTTCCGGATGAACCACTCGAAGGTGTGCTCCCCTAGGGTCGACCGGACCAGGTCGGAGGATTCGCACACCTGGATCGCCTCGTGCAGGTCCTCGGGCAGGGAGCTGATATTTTCCGCCTGGCGCTCCTCGGGCGTCATCGCATAGATGTTGTCGCCGGCCTCGGAGGGCAGCTCGTAATTCTCCTCGATTCCCCTCAGTCCCGCCGCGAGCATGACGCTAAAGGCGAGGTAGGGATTGCATGCGGGATCGGGAAACCTCGCCTCCAGCCTCGTCGCAGCTTCCTTTCCAGGTTTGTACATGGGAACTCGAACAAGAGCCGAACGGTTCCTCCGAGCCCAGCAGATGTAGGTGGGCGCCTCGTAACCTGGTACAAGCCTCTTGTAGGAGTTCACCCACTGGTTGGTGACCGCGCAGATCTCCTTCGCATGGTGGAGCATCCCGGCGAGAAAGGCCTTCCCCACCTTCGAGAGGTGAGCCTCGTCGTCGGGATCGAAGAAGGCGTTCCGATCGTCCTCGAACAACGACATGTGCGTGTGCATACCGCTGCCGTTGATGCCCGCCACGGGCTTGGGCATGAACGTCGCATAAACGCCAAGCTCCTGGGCAAGCTCCTTCACGGCGAGGCGGCAAGTGATCACGTTGTCGGCCATAGTGAGCGCGTCGGCATAGCGCAGGTCTATCTCGTGCTGAGATGGCGCCACCTCGTGGTGGACGTACTCCACGGGAATTCCCATCTCTTCTAGGTACTCGACAGTGCGGTTTCGGAGATCTCGAGACTCGTCGAGCGGCGTCAGGTCGAAGTAGGAGCCCTGATCCAGGTACTCGGTTCCCTCGGCGTTTCTGAAGTAGAAGAACTCAAGCTCTGGGCCGACGTAGTACGTATAGCCGAGATCAGCCGCCCTCCGAAGGGTTCGCTTCAAGACGTGGCGGGGATCACCCGAGAAGGGACTACCGTCCGGAAGCCAGGTGTCGCAGAAGATCCGGGCCGAGTCGGCACGGTTGGGTCTGGCAGGCTGGACCTGAAACGTCGAGGCGTCCGGCTTTGCGATCATGTCCGACTCCTCGATACGGGCAAAGCCCTCGATGGATGAGCCGTCGAAGCCCATACCCTCCGTGAGCGCTTCCTCGAGCTCGGTTGTCGTAATGTCGAACGCCTTGAGAAACCCGAGGACGTCGGTGAACCAGAGGCGGACGAACTTGATGTTGCGCTCCTCGACGGTTCTCAGAACGAATTCCTGGTCGGGTGTCAGCACTGCAACGCTCCTCGATAGCTCACAGCTGCATCTGGACGATCAACCCGCGAACCGATAGCCGACGTTGCGGACCGTCTCGATCATGTGAGCTTCGTGTCCGAGCTTCGCCCTCAGCCTTCGCACATGGACATCGACTGTGCGCGTGCCCCCGAAGAAGTCGTACCCCCAGACCTCGCTGAGAAGGGCGCTCCGGCTACAGACCCTGCCAGGGCGCTGAGCCAGGTAGGCGATGAGCTCGAACTCTTTGAAGGTCAGGTCCAAGACCTCGCCGCGGACCTTCACCTCGAAGCGCTCCCGGTCGATGACGATCTCGCCCCTTCTGATGACATCCGCCGAATCGGGTTCCGCCGGCTGGGCCACCCAGCGAAGCCGCGCGTCCAGCTCCAGGGGCGTGCAGTGTTCGGTGACGAAGTCGGCGAGTCCCGAGTTCCAATCGAACTCAGGGAGGTCCCGCTCCAAGAGAACCACTACGAAGGGGGCATCGGTCTCGCTCCTCAGCTTGCGGACGACTCCCGCCGCTTCCTCGTGGTGGTCTCGGCCGTCGACCAGGACGACGTCGGCGAGCCGACGCGCAAGGAGCTCGGGCGTCGCATCCGAGAAGCTGATGGGCTCGGGGGCGGGACGCCTCCCCACCAGAGGGGGAAACGAGTCTTCCGGATCGTCGGTATCTGCGCTCAACCACAGCAGGCGAATCATTTACCAAGTGTATGTGGATCACCCGCCTCATGGAACTCTCTAGGATGAGGGCCAAATGCGCGGAAGAAAAAGTGAAACCAGGCGGCCGTCGGTGGTCCTGCTGGTCCCGCTACTCGCCGTCGGAGTCGCCCTCGCCTCCTGGATCTCTCCATGGCTGTTGGCGGCGTACACCGCGGCGGTCGCTTCCGCGTTCCTGATGAGTGCGTTGAGGTGCGTACCTCGTCTCGGGAGTGAGGCTCGCCTGCTCGGCGTGGTCGTGGTCGCCGCCGTTGCTGCCTCCCCTTTTGTGGCCATTCAGTGGGGAGAGCCGGGTCTGTTTTCGCTCGTAGGGGTTGCGACGATCCTGTGCGGCACTTCCCTGGTATTCGAAGGGGTGAGACCAGGCGTCGTCACGGATCTCTCCATGGCGGTTGCCTTCTTCCTCTACTTCGGCTTGCCCCTCGCTTACCTGGCGCTCATCAGGGCCGGGTACGGACACAGAGCCCTCCTGGCCTCGGGACTGATCGTCGTCTGCTACGAGCTGGGAAAGCGCTTGGTGGGCGACCGGTCCGGTGGTGTGACCGGCACGTGGGAAAGGTGGGCTCCCCGAGCTTCCGGGACAGTGGCGTGCGAGGTCGGATCCGTGATCTCTGGTAGCTTCCTTGCGCCCCCGGCGGCTACTAACTCCCTGCTGTTGCTCGGAGGCGCGGTCGCAGTTGGCCTCGTACTCGGTGAGAAGACCCACCAGATGATCGGAGAGCTCCCGCTGATCAAACGTAAGGGGGCCAGAGAGAGAGCTTTTGCGCCGTTTTCGATCCTGCTCTTTGCGCTGCCGGCCTTCCTCTACTCGTATCGCGTTCTGTTGACGTGAGGCATGCTTTCAACGCCGGGACGATACCTCGTGGAGCGCCGCACGCAACGCCCCAAGCGTGATCGCGGCACAGCTTCGCCGCTCATCTGGGATTCCGTCGAGCATCGAATCCAGGTCCGCATCCCCAAACGTGTGGGCGAGGGTGATTGGGGAGCCGATCACGAGCTCGCAGGCGGCGTCCGAAGCGGCAATCGCGGTTGCACATCCCTGCGTTCGGAAGCGTGCGTCGCTGATCAACCCGTCCACGACCTTGATGGCGAAGTGCACGACGTCCCCGCAGGTCGGGTTTCCTCCGACCCCGACTCCGTCAGGAGCTTCCAGGTCTCCGCCGTACGACGGGTGCAAGAACCGTTCGAGAAGCTTCTTGCTGTACACATTTCCAATGTAGTGCGTCCTCGCCCGCTCCTCACCTGTTGCTAGCTTCACGGGGTACGACTACGCTGGATTGATGCCAACCATCGAGCAGATTCGCAGCGTCCTCGCGACGATCAACGACCCCGAGATCAGACGAAGCATCGTCGAGCTCGGGATGGTCAAGGGAATTGAGGTTGCAAACGGCCTCGTAACCGTCGACCTCGCCCTGACCATTCCTGGATGCCCTCTCAAATCATTCTTTCTCGAGGTCCTCCCCGCCAAGCTCAAGGCCTCCTTCCCCGAGGTACACGAAGTCAAGGTGAATCTCGGTGCCATGACGGCGGACGAGCGGAAAGCGCTGGTCGGCGGTGTCAAGGGGGAGCAATCGATGTCCCTTGCTCACCCCGCGTCGTCCACCACAGTGCTAGCGGTGGGGAGCGGGAAGGGAGGCGTTGGCAAATCTTCCATCGCGGTCAACCTTGCGGCTGGGCTTGCGGCGAGGAACCGCTCGGTTGGGCTCCTGGACGCAGACATCTGGGGCTTCTCCTCCTCGAGGCTTGCAGGCAACGACACTCGCCCCACCGTCATAGACGACTTGATCATGCCTCCCGAGGTGTACGGCTTCAGGATGATCTCTATGGGCAACCTCGTAGAAGACGACCGGCCCATTCCGATGCGCGGACCGATGCTCCACAAGATCCTGCAGCAGTTCCTAGGTGACGTGCATTGGGGTGACCCTGAGTACCTGATCATCGACATGCCCCCCGGCACCGGGGACATCTCGATCTCCCTGTCGCAGTTCGTCCCGGGTTGCACAATCATCTTGGTGACGACCCCTCAGCAGGCGGCGGAGAAGGTCGCCGAGCGCGCCGGCCATATGGCTTACAAGGTGGGCATGAAGGTGGGGGGTGTAATCGAGAACATGGCGTATCTCGAGTGCCCGGCGTGCGGTGAGCGCAGCTATCCGTTCGGACAGGGTGGCGGCGAGCTACTTGCCCAAACATTCGACGCACCCTTGCTGGGACAGATACCTCTTGATCCTCCAATGCGGGAGCTGGCGGACCGGGGCAAGCCCACGGTTGTGGCAGCGCCAGAGTCCCCGTCGGGCCGGGCCTTCGCCGAAACCATCGACCAGGTCGTGGCTCGCTTCCCGTCGAAGCCGAAGTCACGCCCGAAGACCACACTCCCCCTCATCGTGCAGCCGCCCAGGGCTCCGGTCGGACGGAGATAGCCCAAGTCATCCACGCGGCGTGACGCGTCTTCGACGAAGCGTCACATCACAGGCCTCCTAGACGCTTCGATTTACGTGCTTCGGCCACCGAAGAAAAACTAGCCTTCTCGGAAAGCAATGTGTACGATACCGGGGAAACCGGCCCTCGGGCGGAGGGCGGTTTACGAAGTAATTTCGGCTGGGGGGGAGCGGGTTACCTTGCAAACGCTCAGTCAAGTGTGGAAGCAACGAATCTTCCCGAGAAAGGTGTGGGATGGCGGGCTCGCCCCAAATCCCAATTGGCCAAGGGCGTTTTGATAGAGTGCGATTCGTCTTTGCTCGAGTTGGGCACCAACGAAGGGCAAGGGCCGTGTTGAAACACGCTAGGAGGTAGGAATGAAGAGGCTGACAGGGCTTGCCCTGCTAATGATCATCGCGTCGCTCATCCTCGGCGCCTTTGCGCTTCCGGCGCTGGCCGCCGACGACGATGACGACGACGAGCCCGAGAACATCGGCGGCTTGGTCATTGGCGAGGGCGACGCCCCCGATTGCGTTGAGGGAAGTTGCGGCGGCATGATCCTCGAAGACCCCGAGGGTCGTGGGCCAAACTGTGACGGTGGAAACTGTGGCGGCAACATCTGCGCAGGGCCGGACTGCGGCAGCTGCGAAGGCGGCAACTGCGGTGGCAGCATCAGCGGTGAAGCCGAGAAGGAGAAGAAGAAGGTAGCGATCGAGGAGAAGGAGGTCGTCAAGAAGGAGGTTCCGGCTCGTCGTGCAAGGACCCTTCCAAGGACGGGACCCCTCGACAGCGCACCTGCGATGTTTGCGCTCGGTGCAGGCCTGCTCCTCGTCGGTGCGTTCTACGTCTTCGTAGCTCACCCGGCCACGAAGCTCGCCTGGAGCATGATCTCGTACCGTCCGAGGCGTCGTCTCTAATAGACGAGCAACTCCGAACGACCCCCCGAGATCGGGGGGTCGTTCGCGTAGTAGGTGCTAAAGAGCTTCCGCGTCCGGCAAAAAAAGGGAGGTTGCTCTTAGGAAAAAATGTCACGAAACAGGTTGAAAATCGTTGGGAGGGGTGTCCTTCCAGACCTCAAAGGGAATAAGGTTTCTAAGTGCTCCCGAAACGGGAGCCCGTGACACTATGCAGGGGGATTGTGTATGAAGTTGGGGAAGTTACTGGTACTGCTCACGATGCTGGCGATGCTGGGCGCACTCATGAGCCCGCCCGCCTCCGCACAGCTCGTAGAGTGCGAAATCGAGGATGACGACGAAAACGTCCTCGTTTGCGAGTTCGAGCTCGACGCCGAGACCGGCGACACCGGCGACACCGGTGACACCGGTGAAGGCGGCGAGGGTGGCGACAGCGGCGACGGCGGCGACGGCGGCGACGGCGGCGACAGCGG
>JALZBO010000076.1 GCA_030863545.1 Actinomycetota bacterium | reverse complement strand
AGCATCCCCGCCAGCAGAGGCGTGGCGATGTTGTACGGGAGGTTGGAGATGAATCTGTGGGGCCGGCCGCGGGTGAGCCCGCCGAAGTCCGTGGCCATGGCATCGCCCACGACCACCTCGACGTTCGTCCTTCCGGCGAGGACCTCCGTGAGCGCCGGGATGAGCTTCCTGTCCAGCTCGAGCGCAATAACTCGCTCCGCCGCATCACTCAGGGCAAGAGTGAGCGTTCCCAACCCGGCGCCCACCTCGACCACATGGTCTTCGGGGCCGACCTCGGCAAGCTTCACGACTCTTCGAATCGTGTTGGGGTCGATCACGAAGTTCTGACCGAGAGCCTGCGAAGGGCGAATGCCGTAGCGCCTGGCAAGATCCTTGACGTCGGTGGGAGTGAGGAGCCTCCGGCTCAACAGTTTCGAGGCGCCTCGCCGGACCGGATCACCACTCGATCTTTACGTTGAGCACTCCCCGCGAGTGTGGCGACAGCTGCTCGAATGCGGTGCCAGAGAGATCGATGATCCGGCCCTCCACAAACGGCCCTCTGTCTCTGATCGTGACGGTCACCTGTTTGCCGTTCGCGAGGTTCGTCACCCGAACGGCGGTCCCGAACGGGAGCGTGCGATGCGCCGCCATCAGCCCCGGCTGCGAGTACCAGCTCGCCTTGCCAGTTTGCGAGCGGGTCGGCTTGGTGACGGTCGGACGGTGGGATCCGACGAGGATCACCTCGGCGACCGGCTGCCTCGTTACCTTGCTGTCGACGAAGGTCCGGCTCTTCACCCGCCCATCCTCGTAGGTCACGCGATAAGAGCTCGTCTTCGTGCCCTCCCTCCCCTTCGTCTTGACCTTGCGAACCCCGAGCTCGAGCTTTGCCGTCCGTTCGGTCACCTTCTTGAAGGGGATCTTCGACTGCACCTTCTCGACAGCCTGATTGACGCGGACGACCGTTATCGTCGAGCCCGCGGCGGGGTACGCGTCGAGACCCGGCTCCACCCGGTCGTGAGGGCTGAGCGTCACGCCGAGCTGATGAAGCAGGTCGCGGGCCGTGAGGACGTTCGTCGTAACCGACCGCGTCTTCCCGTCGTGGACCAGCGTGGCCTGCACGGATTGGGCCACAGTTATCTGATCGCCCGCCCTCACCCGCGTGGAGGCGGCCGGCTGGATCAGCGCGCCCCTCGAAGCGATCGACCGCTCTTTCAGGACCTCTGCGACGGTTCGCCCGGTCACGCGCTCCACCCGCCGCTCCCCATTGAGGACGAGAACGACTTCCTTCGGCCGCAACACCTCTATCCGCTGGTCTCGGACCAGCCGGGCGTCCCGATCTGGGATGACGCGGTCCTCAGGGCCGATCGCGACTTCGCTTCTCGCGAGCGCGGAGCGTACCGTCGGGGCGAAAGTCGTGATGCGGCGAACGGCATCGCCGTCAACGACGACCACGTCCTTTTGTGCCTGAAGGTACCAGAGGCAGATGGCGGCAAATCCGAGAGTCAGCAGGACGCGAGTGGCGGCCGTCCATGGGGAGAGGGGAAATCGAGGCGCCGGCTCGTACTGCAGCGAGACGAGATCTATGAATGCGGCGGGTGGGGGCCCCTGCCCCGCCCGGCCTCGCGCGGTGATCGGACGCTGGCGCCGGCGTTCGTCGACGTCCAGTGCGCGGACCGTGTTCGGGGGGTTGTGCACCTGTCGGCAAACTATCAAGGGCGACATCCCCCCAACAACCCTGGGTTTGCTAGGAGAGGATTGCCCGTCGCGGGTTGTTAGCTTGGGTTAACCGTGGTGCCCTCGGGAAAAAAGAAGAGGTCTAGCCCAGTCGACTAGAAAAAGGGTCTATCCCCGTCCGAGCCTCTCCTGAACGGCGCCACTCTCCAGCTCCCTCAGCGCATCCGAGGCAACCCATCTCGCGCCCCTGCAGTCGATGCGCCTCATCTCGAGCGCGGCCTGGACCGCCATGCGATTCAGCGCCGCGTTTCTCTTGCCAATCTGCCGGAGGGCCCAGCTGATCGCCTTCCGGACGAAGTTCCTGTCATCGCAACACTCCCGGAGGACGGCGAGGAGGAATTCGAAGCGCTCGTCCGGCGCCTTCTTGTCGTGGACGGCAAGGCATGCCATCAAGCTGAACGCGGCGCGCTTCACGAACTCCTCTTCCCGCCCACTCCACTCGCTCGCCTTTCGGTACGCCTGGGGGGTACGGTCGAAGAGGTTGCAGCAGCAGGCGTCCACCACGTCCCACGAGGCGAAGTCCTTCGCCCAGTCCTCCATCTGGGCGTCGTCGACGAGCCCCGGGTCGTCGACCAGGGACGCAAGGATCTGCGCTTCTCGGATCCCCGTTGCCCAGAGGCGCCCTGCGAGCTCATGGTTCTTGCCGATCTGTTTGGCGACCCCCCTGATTGCCCCTAGGGAGACGCCGAGGGAGTTGGAGACGTTTATTGCGAACCGCGCTTGGCCTTCCACATTGGCGGGGGTGCCCAGCGCGCGAAGGCGCGAGACGGCTTCCTCGGCGGTCAGAGACCTTGGCCGGCGAACGGATGGATCGGTGGTATGCATCTCGTGCTCAGCACAGCCGTTTGCATTTGTTTCATTATCTTCAGACGCTCTTAGCTTTGACGCTTCTCGCTTGGCACGCTCCGCCGAGGTTCGGTAACCGATGAGCACGGTAGACGTAAAGAATCAATCGCTCCTCCGCAAGCTCCTCCACACCGCCGAGGGGCACGCCAACCCTTACCCCCTATACCGTGAGCTTCTCGCCGCCTCGCCAATGCACTTCCGCACCGAAGACGGCACCTGGTACGCCTTCGGCTACCCCGAGTGCCGAGGGCTCTTGGCCGATCCGTCGTGCAGTGTCCGCCCCCAGGATTCATCGGACGGAAGGCCTATTGAGGGAGGCGGCAGGCTGAGCGCGTCGATGGTCATGCACGACCCTCCAGAGCACACGCGTCTCAGGAGGCTCGTCGGCTGGGCCTTCACACCGTCGGCGGTGCAACGGCTTCGGCCCCGAATCACCGCGCTGGTTGATGCCGCCCTCGACGAGGTGTCGAAGAAGGGCGAGGCCGACTTCATGTCTGACGTGGCCTATCCGCTGCCTGCGGCGGTGATCGGAGAGGTCGTGGGCATCCCGCCGGCAGAAGCCGCTCGCTTCATCGCCTTGAGCGACGTCGGAAGCGTTGCGGCAGAAGGGGAGAGCGGGACGGAGGCGCTCAAAAGGGCCCGCCGTGCCGACGAGGAGCTCGAGCGGGCGTTTCTGGAGGTCATCGAGCATCGGAAGCGGTCCCCCAAGGACGACCTCGTGGGAAGCATGGTCGAGGCAGACAATGGGCAGAGCGTGCCGACGCTCGATGAGGTCGTTAGCACCGTGATGCTGCTATTCATTGCCGGCGTACTAACGACCACCCACTTCATCGGAAACGGCCTCCTGGCCCTCCTTCGGCACCCGGCGCAGCTTGAACGACTGAAGCGGGAGGTGGCGTTGATGCCCCTTGCAGTAGAGGAGATGCTGAGGTACGACGGTCCCGTACAGGTCGTCGCCCGGACCCTCACCGGCCGGGTCGACGTCACCGAACGCGTCCTCGACGAGGGCGCGCGCGTCGTAGCCGTCCTCGGATCCGCAAACCGAGACCCCAGACGGTTTGCGGATCCGGATCGATTCGACGTTGGCCGCACGAACAGCTCGTCCCTTGCGTTCGGCTGGGGCGTTCACCATTGCCTCGGAATCCACCTTGCACGGCTGGAGGGCGAGATCCTCTTCACCCGCCTTCTCGAGCGCTTTCGGAAGCTCGAGCTCGTCGACGAAGATCCACCAATCGTCCCGGGGCTGATGATCAGGGGGCCGGGCCGATTGTTGGTTCGCACGACCCCGCACTGAAATATCTGGGGCCACACTAGGATTCCCCGAGTGGAAGGGGGCTTTGGTTGAGCAGGCAGGTGGAACAGGACAGCGGCGCGCCCTGGTACAAGAGCTTCTTCGGTCAGCCGTGGCTCGACAACTTCCTGCTGCAGATCCCGCCTCGGCACACGGCACGCGAGGTGGATGGCGTGATCGAGAGGTTGGAGCTGACCGGTGGAGCCCGCGTCCTCGACCTCGCCTGCGGCTATGGGCGCCACAGCCTCGAGCTCGCGGGCCGAGGATTCCGTGTTACTGGCCTTGACCTCAGCGAGCCTTCCCTGGCCATCGCGCGAAAGAAATCAGAGGAGGCCGGGGTCGCAGTCGACTTCGTCCACTCGGACATGCGCGAGATCCCGTTCGTCGAAGAGATGGACGCCGTGATCAACATGTACTCGAGCTTCGGGTTTCTCGAGACCGAAGCCGAGGATGAGCTCGTCTTGGCAGCAGTTGCGCGCTGCCTCAAGCCGGGTGGGAGGTTCCTGTTGGACACCAGCAGCGCGCTGTATTTGTTCCGCAACTACAAGCCGCAAGTCTGGGTGGAGCTAGCGGACGGCACGATCTTGCTCGAACGTCAGATCTACGACGTCCGGTCCGGCAGGACGGAGACCACGTGGCGGTTTTTGAGCACTAGCGGCGAGGAGCACAGGCTCTACTTCTCGATGCGCGCTTATACGCTTCCCGAGCTTGTCAACATGCTGAGGCGGGCTGGAATGGAGCCCCACGCCGTGTTTGGCAGCCTCGACGGCGAAGAGTACGACCTCGACTCTCCGCGGTTGGTGCTCGTCGCAGCGAAGCCATCTGTTTAGAGGCGGGCGACACTGAAGGTTACGTGGGAGCAGGTCCTTGGATGGCGGCTCGCCCAGCAGCTGCTCAACCAACCCGAGGGGTCGCCGGCAGATGCGGCCCGACAGGTTGCCGGCGTACAGGCTCAGGTGATGTCGAGCGCCGAGCTCGCGATCGGAGTCCGTACGGGGGTAGCCCCCGCCGGCGTCGCGCAGGCGCTGTGGGGCGACCGCGCGATCGTTAAGACGTGGGCAATGCGAGGGACACTTCATCTCCTCGCCGCGGACGAGCTTCCGATCTGGGTGGCGGCGCTTCGATACAAGGAGCAGAAAACTCGGCGAGGGCCTGCTTGGGAGCGCTATCACGGCGTATCCGTCGAGCAGCTTACGACGATGACGAAGGTGGTTGCCGAAGTGCTGGCGGGCGACCCCCGCACAAGGGAGGAGGTCGCCTCAGCAGTGGTGAAGGCAACCGGAGAGCCCGCGTTCGGCGCCGCGCTACGCAGCGGGTGGGGGGTCATCCTCAAGTCCTCTGCTGCCCGGGGCGACCTGATCTTCGGGCCGGACCGAGGACGCAACGTTACCTTCGTCGACCCGAGGAGGTGGCTGAACGGCCGATGGGAGGAGCCAGATCCGGAAAAAGCCTTGGACTTCGTCATCCACCGCTTTCTCGATGCGTACGGACCCGCCACCGGGGAAGACTTCGGCCACTGGTGGGGAGTTCCTCCGGCCGAGGGTAAGCGGCTCCTTCGCAGCTTTTCCTCCGGTCTGGAGGAAGTAGACCTCGGAGGGTCAGCCGCATGGGTGACTCGGAGCGGGGCGGAGGGACTCTCGCGCTCGCCGGCCCCCTCCAAGCACGTCCGTCTGCTTCCCGCCTTCGACACTTACGTGTTTGCTCCACGGAGCCATCGCGGGCACACCTGGCCGGAGGGCATGCACTCCAGGATCTCGCGGACTGCCGGGTGGATATCTCCGGCGCTGATCGTGGATGGGGGGGTAGCCGGAGTGTGGTCGTACGAACGCGTGGGAAACTCCGTCCGTGTAGAGATAGAGACTCTCCGCCCGACCGCGGCATGGATCAACGCGGCAGCCGAATCCCACGTACGCTTTTACGAAGGCCTCTGGAATGCGCCGGCCGAGGTCGAGTGGGTGGAGCAATTGGGAGCATCGAGCTGACGGGAGGGGCGGGGACCTTGGACAGGACGTGCGGACATTTGGACACGATCAACGACGTCACACCGAGCGCTGACGGGTGCGAGGACTGCCTAAGGACGGGTTCGAGCTGGGTACACTTGCGCCTCTGCCTCGCCTGTGGCCACGTCGGATGCTGCGACAACTCGCCAAACCGGCATGCCACTAGGCACGCCTTCGAAACGAAGCACCCCCTCATTCGCTCCTTCGAGCCGGAAGAGGAGTGGCTCTGGTGCTACGCGGACCAGCTCTTGTTCGAACTGGAGGGGATGAAGCCGGGGCCCTGGCACTCGTGAAAGTGTGAAGGAAGCTCGGCCACCCTCCATCCCGAGATTGACTGCGTTTTGCCGACAAGCAGGAGGATGAAATGGTGAATCCCATTCCCGAGGGTTACCCGCGCGTAACCCCTTACATCTGCGTCGATGGCGCCGCTGCCGCCATCGACTTTTACACCCGGGTGTTCGGGGCTACGGAGCGCACGCGGATGCCCGCTCCCGGGGGCAAGATCGGCCACGCCGAGATCACTCTCGGAGACTCGTTGATCATGCTCACGGATGAAGCCCCCGAGATGGGTGTCCAGAGTCCGAAAGCATACGGAGGAAGCCCGGTGTCGCTCCACCTGTACGTGGAGGATGTCGACGACGTGTTCACACGGGCCGTCGAGGCCGGAGGCAAGGCCGTCACCGAACCGCAGGACCACTTCTATGGGGACCGGTCGGGAACGCTGGAGGATCCGTTCGGACACATTTGGTACGTCTCGACTCGCATCGAGGACGTAGCTCCCGAGGAGATGGCCCGGCGCGCCGAGCAGGCGTCCCAGGGCTCAGCTTGAGCACCGAAGTTGAAGCGGAGCAGCGAACCACAGAGCGAGTCATCGGGCATCGCGCCGAGGCCATCCTCTCGTCGGTCCGAGGGTTCATCTCCGCCATAAGCGACCCAGAGACGGGTGCGGCTTTGGGTGATCCCTACGCATGCGACTTCGTCGCCGGCAATCCCCAGGAGATCGCTCCGCGGGGTTACGTCGACGTGCTTTTGCGATGGACGGAGCCGCAGGACAAGAGCTGGTTCGGGTACAAGGGCGCCCACCGTCCTGCCCAAGTTGCTGCAGCAGAAGCCCTTTCGAAGGAGCTCGGCATCAACTTCGATCCCGACGACGTAGCCCTGACGCGCGGCGCCCATGGAGCTCTTGCGGCCGCGCTTGCCACGGTGGTGGATCCGGGAGACGAGGTCATCTATCTCTCGCCTCCTTGGTTCTTCTACGAGGCCATGATCCTGGCGGCAGACGCGACGCCGGTAAAGGTGAAGGTCGAGCCGGCCACGTTCGACCTCGACGTGGAGGCGATAGAGCACGCGGTGACAGAGCGCACGAGGGTCGTGCTGATCAACACCCCCAACAACCCGACTGGCCGCATCTATCCCGGCCAGACGCTGCAGGCGCTCGGAGAGCTCCTGGAGGCGGCGTCGGCTAGAAGCGGCCGGCCCATCTACATCCTGTCCGACGAGTCGTACAGCCGAATCCTCTTCGACGGCAACAGGATGGTCAGCCCTTCCTCCTTCTACCCGCGCACCCTGTTGGTCCATACCTACAGCAAGAGCGCCCTCGCCCCCGGGCAACGCCTGGGCTACCTCGCCTTCCCCCCTGCGATGCCCGGCCGGGAGGAGCTTCGCTTGGGGCTTCTCGGCGTTGGGCTCGGGACGGCGAACCTGCTCCCCGACGCGATCATGCAGTACGCCCTCGCCGACATCGACGCCATCCCCGTCGACACCGCGGCGCTGCAGCGCAAGCGCGATCGAATGGTCCACGCGCTCCAAGGCATGGGTTACGAAGTGAGGGTCCCGGAGGCGACTTTTTACCTACTTCCTCGCTCACCTCTCGCCGACGACGTGGAGTTCACGCGGCGCCTTCGACGGGACAAGGTGCTGGTGCTGCCCGGGCGGACCTTCGACATGCCCGGCTACTTCCGAATCTCGCTGACCGCGACGAACGAGATGATCGAACGCGCCCTCCCGGTCTTCGAGCAGGCGATGATCGACGCTTCCGCCCTCATCGATCGGGATTGAGTCAATCGCCCTCCAACGGGCGAAGCACCTCCTTCTCTCCCAACAGGAACAAGAGGTCGCCGGCTTGTAACCGGTGGTCGGGGTTCGCGGGAGCTTCCACCTCACCGTCGGGCCGACGGATGGCGAGTGGTATGGCGGGGCCGCACACGTCCTGGACGGACTTCCCGATGAGGCCCGAACCGGATCCCACCTGGACCTCTTCCAGCCTGAGGGGTCTCGATTCCTCCCCAGTCATGTCCAGGTACGCAATGACGTTCGGCCTGAGAGCGAGGGTCGCCATGTGCCTGCCGCTCGTCACGTACGGGGAGATCACTCGGTCAGCGCCTGCTTTGTACAGTCGCTCGGCCGCTCCAGCCTCCGAAGCCCTTCCGACTATGTAGATGTCGGGATTCGAGGAGCGCGCCATGAGCGCGATGTAAACGTTGGTCGCGTCGGAGTCGACGGCACAGACCAGACCCCGCGCCCGCTCCAATCCGGCGATCCGCAGCGCCTCCTCAGAGACCGAATCCCCTAGGACGTATGGAACGCGATCTTCGATCAGCTCGTCCTCCACGTCCTCACGCGATTCGATCACGACGAACGGAACGCCCTCCGCCTGGAACTCCCGTGCGACGGTCCGTCCGACTCGCCCGTAAGCACAGATGATGAAGTGGTTCGAAAGGTCCTTTACTCGTCTCTCCATCCTCCGCCTCCGGCTGCGCTCGCTGAGAGCTCCCTCCGCCACTCCGGCTGCCAGCAGCGAGACGGTGACGAGAAGGGTGCTCACCCCAAAGACGATCACGCTCATCGTAAAGATCTTTTCGCCGGTACCGAGCGGCCGGACCTCACGGAACCCAACGGTCGTGAGCGTAGTGAGCGTCATATACAGGGCGTCCAGGAAGGACCACCCCCCGAACAAGAGGTAGCCGACGGTTCCGTAGGCAAGGACCAGCGCGAGAAGTGAGACCGGCCATCGGAGGCGGCTCCAAAGAGAGGCGACTTCGTCTCGCATCGATCTACCCCCAGTTCGCCCGGACGAAGAGGTGCCACCCCAACCAAAGCCAGCCGGAGAGCAGGAACCACCGGCCCAAGCGGGACCGCGCAACCCAGGCGGCCGTATCTCCCAGCGTAGGCGTCTTGCGCCACATCACCCCGGCCACCTCGTAGCCGGCCATGGCTGCGAGAAGCAGCCAAAAGCCAGCGAGGATTACGGAGCGGCTCACCTTCTTGCCAGGTCCACGCCGGTAGCGAGCCAAACGAGAAAGGCGGCGGTCCTGAGTGGATGGCTGTCGAGAATCTCGTTGGCGATCGAGCTCAACGTCGGATGGTTAGACCGTGGCTGCTGCATGAACGCCATCAGCTCCCAAGATGCAAGCGCCACCGCGAGCCCCATCCAGACCCTGTAGCCCCAGGCGGGGAAGTCCCGGTTCGCCCGTTGAGAGCGAAGGCGCGAGCCCGCGAAGAGGGCGAGAGCGCCACTGGCGAGCGTGACGATCAGGGAGGGAGTCGTAAACGGGCGAAGGCTGGTTGCCCACCAGGCAAAGGCGGTTGCACCCACGATCGCGCCACACGCGGTGGCTACGCCAAGCAGGGTACGTCGAGCCCTCACGTGCACAGTGTCGCTCAAAGGGCTCGGAGGTCACCAGGGGCGGTTACGCTTGGTTTGAGAAAGGGCCCGGCCGGCTCCTGTACTCTGAACGTTGCCGCGGAGCCGAATCGTCCGGGCGGTCGAGAGGAGGGCCAGGGTGAAGGAAAAGCTGCCCGAGCTTCACCGCCTAGCGTCAGATGGTGTGACTGCCCGCGTGATGGCGATCCGAGAAGACCAGTGGGAGCTGCCGACTCCGAACCCGGGATGGGACGTGCGCTACCTCGTCAACCATCTCGTGGAAGGATCGGTGTGGGTCGCGCCGTTGCTCGAAGGGGAGACCATCGAGGAGATCGGAGACCGGTTCGAGGGGGACTTGCTCGGGGACGACCCCAAAGGCGCGTGGAGGCGGGCGGCGGCCGAGGCAACAGCGGCCTGCTTCGAGAAAGGGGCGATGGACCGAACCGTCGACCTCTCCCGCGGCCCGGCCAAAGCTCACGAGTACATCCTCGAGCGCATCGCCGACCTCGCCATGCATACTTGGGATCTTGCAAGAGCGATCGGAGCGGACGAGACGATCGATCCGGACGTGGTAGAGGCTGGGCGCGCGCTGCTCGCCGATCAGGGGAAGCTATGGCGGCAGTACGGGCTGCTGGGACCGATAGTCGAAACCGCGCCCGGAGCCGATCCCCAAACCCTGTTCCTGGCCGAGTCGGGCCGCAAGGCATAAGCCAAGGGCGTCGGCGCTCCAGGTCTCCTTTCTAAACGTGGAAATCCCGTTCAACTCCTCCGATCACTCCAGCCTCGGGGTGGAGATGGAGCTCGCCATCGTCGACCGCGAAACGCGCGAGCTGCGCGGGGCAGCTTCGGAGATCCTCCCCGCCCTTGGGCACCCACACCCTGAAGGCGCTCCCCACACCAAGGCGAAGCACGAGCTCATGGAGTCGACAATCGAGGTCATCACGTCGATCTGCTCGAGCGTCGAGGAGGCGCGCGCCGATCTCGAGTCGACCCTTGGTGAAATCACTGGGCTGACGGAGCCCAAAGGGCTCGCGTTGATGTGCGCCGGGACTCATCCGTTCTCTCACTGGCGCGATCAGGCCATCAGCCCCAACCCCCGGTACGAACGTCTTCTAAACGAGATGCAGTGGCCGGCTCGCCAGCTTCAAATCTTCGGGATTCACGTCCACGTCGGAGTCCGTTCCCCTGAGAAGGCGATCGCGATCGCGAACGCACTCTCCACGTACGTCCCCCACCTGCTCGCCCTCTCGGCCTCCAGTCCTTTCTGGCTCGGCTATGACACTGGGCTCGCATCCTGCCGCACGAAGATCTTCGAGCTACTGCCGACCGCGGGCCTTCCATACCAGCTGGCGGACTGGAGCGAGTTCGAGGAGTTCATGAGCACGCTCGTTTCTGCCCAAGCGATCTCGTCGATCAGAGAGGTGTGGTGGGACATCCGCCCGCACCCCAACTTCGGGACGATCGAGGTGCGGATCTGCGACGGAATACCGACGATGAGTGAGGTTTGTGCGCTGGTGGCGATGAGCCTCTGCCTCGTGGATTGGATGGACACCCTGCATGACCGGGGCTACACGCTGCCCTGCCCGAAAGCATGGGTAGTTAGGGAGAACAAGTGGCGAGCGGCGAGACACGGCGTCGACGCGCAGATCATCTCCGACGAAACGGGCAACCTCCAGCCACTCCAGGAGGCGATCAGGCATACGGTCGAGGAGCTCACTCCCACCGCTACGCGTCTCGGCTGCCTCGAAGAGCTGCAGTACGCGCTGCGGATCATGGAGTTCGGGCCGTCCTACGTGAGACAGCGGGGCGTTGTAGAGGCGGGCGGCTCCCTCATCGACGTCGTGGACACTCTCGTTGAAGAGCTGAGGACGGACAAGCCGACCGGCTCTTAGCCCTGGTCGGGCACGCTGGCCCCCGCGGCCAGCAGCGTGTTGGCCATCAGCATGGCGACCGTCATCGGGCCGACCCCGCCGGGGACGGGGGTGATGGCGCCGGCCACCTCGACGGCAGAGTCGAAGTCGACGTCGCCGACCAGCTTTCCGGATTCGTCACGCTGGATCCCCACGTCGATGACCGTGGCACCCGGCTTGATCATGTCGCCCGAGATCGCCCGCGCCGCTCCCGCGGCGACCACGAGGATGTCAGCCCTCCTCGTGTGGGAGGAAAGGTCGGCTGTCCCCGTGTGACAAAGCGTGACGGTAGCGTTTGCAGGCAAGGCCGCGCCGTCCTCGCCGAGGGGGTTCGGGGGCCCGGACTTCATGGATAGGAGTATCGAAAGGGGACGGCCCACGAGGTTGGAGCGACCGACGACGACAACGTCGGCCCCCGCGACCTCGACGTTTTCCGCGGCGAGCATCACGGCGACGCCAAGGGCCGTGCAGGGGACGAAGAAGGGACGGCCCAGCGCGAGCCGGCCGGCGCTGCCAGCCGTAAGCCCGTCGACGTCCTTTTGAGAGCTGATCAGCCCTACAGCCTCGTCGGAATCGAGCCCCCGCGGCAGGGGCAGCTGCAAAAGGATGCCGTGGACGGACGTGTCGGCGTTCAACTGCTCGATGAGGCCGTTGAGCTCTCGCTGAGGGGTCGAGGCATCGAGCCGATGGACCCAGGAGGTCATTCCGGCAGCCTCGGCGGCCTTCTGCTTCGACCCAACGTACGTCTGAGACGCCGGGTCGTCTCCCACTAGGATCGCGGCGAGTCCGGGGACGACTCCCCTTGCTGCGAGAGATGCAACCCCCTCCTGCACCTTTTGCCTGACTTCGGCCGCGATGGGCTTGCCGTGGATGAGCCGGGAAGTCATGTGCCCCTGGGCGCCAAGGGCTAGTGCAGGAAGTGACGGCGCCCGGTGAAGATCATCGGCACCTTGTGCTCGTCGGCGGCGGCCACTATCTCCGAGTCGCGAACCGAGCCACCGGGATGGATGATTGCCCGAGCGCCCGCTTCGACTGCCGCGTCGAGGCCATCCCGCATGGGAAAGAAGCCGTCGGTAGCGCAAACGCTCCCCTTCGCGCGGGTCCCCGCCCGGCGGGCCGCAAGCTCGACCGCATCAACCCGGCTCATCTGGCCACCCCCGATGCCTACCGTCTGCTCGTTGTTCGCGAACACGACTGCGTTCGATTTGACGTGCTTCACGACGGCCATTGCGAATAGGAGGTCCTCCCAGTCCTCCTCCTTGGGCTCGTACCTTCCCGCCACCATCATGTCCTCGCGCCGGTCGTTCATCGGGGCGTCGATGCTCTGTACGAGGTACCCGTCGGCCGCGGACTTCAAGTCGAGGTCCGCGCTGAAGGGTGAGGGCATCTGGATGATCCGAAGGTTTTTCTTCGTCTTGAGGATCTCAAGCGCCGGCTGAGTGAAACCGGGTGCGATGACGATCTCGGTGAAGATCTCGGTGATGCGCTTCGCGGCGAAGCCATCAACAGGGCGGTTGGACGCAACGATGCCGCCGAAGGCGGAGCGTTCATCGCTCTCAAGTGCTCGGATGTACGCCTCCTCTACTCCTCTTCCCGTAGCCACCCCACACGGGTTCGTGTGCTTCACGATCACGACCGCCGCCTTCTGAAACTCGCTCACGAGCCGCCAGGCGGCATCGAAGTCCAGGAGGTTCGTGAACGATAGCTCCTTGCCTCCGAGCTTCCGCCAGCTCGGCTTCGATGGGGCGTAGAAGCTGCCCTTTTGGTGGGGGTTCTCCCCATAGCGCAAGTCCAGCATCCGGTCGAGTCCGAGAAACAGCTTGTCGGGGAAGGTTCCGGGACGGGACATCCACTGGCTGATTGCGATGTCATAAGCGGCGGTATGAGTGAAGGCCTCGGCCGCAAGAGCTGCCCTGGTCTCGTCGGAGAGGGCACCAGCCCGGGATCGCATCTCTTCGAGAATTTGAGCGTACCTGGAGGGGCTGACGACGACCGCGACGCACTTGTAGTTCTTCGCTGCCGCCCTCAGCATTGCAGGGCCCCCGATGTCGATGTTCTCGATTGCCTCGTCCTCCGAGACCTGGCTGTTCGACCCATCCCGGCCTGCGACGGCCTTCGAGAAGGGATAGAGGTTGCAGACGACGAGGTCTATCGGCACTATCCCCTGGGCCTTGAGCTGAGCGAGGTGATGAGGCTTGCGGCGGTCCGCGAGGATCGCCCCGTGGATCCTTGGGTGCAGTGTCTTGACCCTCCCATCGAGCATCTCGGGAGCGCCGGTCACCTCGCTGACGGGAATCGACGGAATGCCCGCTTTCGCGAGCATCCGAGCAGTTCCGCCGGATGCGACCAGCGTCACTTGCTGCTCGACCAGCCCCTTCGCCAGCTGCTCGATCCCGGTCTTGTCGCTGACCGAGATGAGGGCTCTGCGGATCTTCATGGCTCAAGAGGATATCGCGGGTATCGCGGACCCCCCCGGACCGTTTCCGGGGGCGACTATGGGAGCCGGCGAGTAGACCGACCGAGAACGCGAACTAGACCAGGGCCGAAACCAATCGGCACCTGCACGGGATGGTTCAGAAGGCGCGGTTCCTCAAACCATGAAAGCGCCCTTGACGTCCAGTCAGTCCTTGTACGACGACCTTTGTCTGGTCGTCGACGTAAATGAACGTCAGGCGAAGACTATTGTCCTGATGTCTCCGAGGCCGTCGGCCGTCAGATCAAAGGTCTCGCCGCCGTCATTTGAGTAGTACAGCTCGCCGGTCGAGGTCCCAAAGACGATCTCGGAGGGGACCTTCGTGTTGATCACCAGGGCCTTGCGGTGCACGCCGCCGGAGAGCCCCCTGACGACCGTCCTAAACCTGCGCCCCGCGTCCGTCGAAAGGTAGATGTCGCACTGCGCCCCGCCGGGCCCACGCCAGGTTGGGGGCGGGCCACTCGCCGCCGAGATGATGACCCTGTCGGCCTCGGAGGGGTGGGCGGCGAGCCCCATCGTGTACTGCCGCCGGTTGCTGGTGCCCATCTGGCGCCACGCCATCCCCTCGTCGTCGGAACAGAAGGACCCTTCCCCCGTCGTTACATAAACGCGCTCCTGGCGCGCCGGGCAAACCTGGACCGAATGGACGTCCGCTACGGGGAGCCCCGTGTCGAACCACGTCTTGCCCCCATCCCTCGTTCGGTAGAGCCCGCCCACCTCGACCCCGCAGTAGATCGTCTTCGGATCCTTGGGATGGGTCCCTATAGCAGACACGAGCGGCGTTCCCCACGGAGCCGTCCAAGTCTCGCGATTCGGCGCCGACGCAAAGGCCGTCATCTCTGTCCACGTCTGGCCCTGATCGGTGCTCTCCCACACGCCTGCCGGGAGGAGCCCGGCCAGCAGCGTTCCGTTGCTGCTCACCGCTAAGCCCTGAACCTCCCGCCCGAGGTCTTTGGCCCTCACGAGGGCGTCTCCGTTCCCCTCCCACAGGAGGATTGATCCATCCTCGGTGCCTGCCGCCAGCCGCCCCGGCGCCGGCCGGACCGCCGCCAGTACGCGCTCGGTGTGCAGCGTCGTCAACTCCTCATCCTCGTAGAGCACCAGCCCGTTAGAACCGCCTAGGAAAAGCCTCATCCTGTTGCCTCCACAGCCCTCGTAGCCGCCTCGAGCATCGTCTTCGCAGAAACGACGCTTGGGTGATTGAAATCTCTCAGTATTTGCCTGCCCACCTCGGCGTTCGTGCCGGCAAGCCTCACAACTATCGGGATGCGAACCTTGCGCCCATCGAGCGCCTTGACGTTCCCCTCAGCCACCTCGTCGCACCCCGTGCCTCGCCGCAGTTTCCGTTGCGGCCTTCGAGCCGGTAGCGAACAGGACACCCCCGGCTTTTCCTCGCCCCCCAGCCTTTACCTGAGCCTTGACTACGACGCTCGGCCCCAGGCCCCGACCGGCCCCGCCGGCGTCGTCTGGAGTACCGACAAGCCGGCCCTCCGGGACAGCGACTCCGGATTCGGCCAACAGCTGCTTGCCCTGGTACTCCAAGAGATTCAAGCGATAAGGGTAACAAAGCCCGCGTTGGGCAAGGAAATTCGTCCCACTCTTTCCTAACCACGTGAAAATGCTTCTGGAAGAATTGATTCGTCGTTGTTAAGGAGGCGATTGCGCTTGATGGCCCGCCGCTCCGTCCTCTTCCTGATAATCCTTGGTGCGACCGGCTTCGGGCTCTGGGGAGTCGCGGACTTCCTGGCATCCCGCAACGATGTCGAGACACCTCCGCTTCTGGTGCCGCAAGAGGTGACGCCTCCGCCCAATCCGGAACCAGAGCCGTCACCGAGCCCGCTAGATGCACTCGCGCAAGCCGAGCCCCCGGAGGAGGCTTCCCCCACGCCCCCTCCCACGAGGAGGCTAGCATCCGGGAGCCGCCGGCGCGCTGCTCCGAGGCGTACCGTCTCCAACCCTTCCCGTTCCGTTCCCGTCGGCTCCGCCCTCGAAGAAACGGTGGTCGAGGATGAAGCTATCCCCGAAGAAGAGGCTGAGACGGATCAGGAACGCATGGCGAGCGAAGGAGCCGAGCAGGCCGACATCGAGGACGAAGACGAGAGCGACGATGAGGACGGCGGGTCCTCGGGCGGGGGGGAGTCCGGCGAAGACAACGACAGCGTCGTCGACGAGTCCGAGGGGTTGGACGACACTTCAGGGTTGGATCCGTTTGGAGACAACGGGCAGGACTAATTGCCGGCAGGGGCCGCGGCCATCGACCGCGGCTGCGCGCTCTATCCTTCCGGAGCGCTTTGCCCGGCGGGAGCAGTGGAGGCCCCGACGAGCTCTGCGCTGAGGTTCACCTTTTTGTCGTCTCGGCTGAACCGCCGCGCAAACAAGAACCCGACCGCGTAGACGGCCGCCCCCACTGCCAGCGTCGCCGTAAAGTTGGCCGCCATCGCGACGAGGATGGCCACGACACTGCCGTAGACCGACGTGCAGCCGTTGATGCCCCAGGCCCACGGTATGAACGCCGACCCCTCCTTGCCCACGCTTCGCAAGCCAGTGGGAAAGAAGGTCCCCATGAAGACGCCTAGCGGGACGAGCAGCAGGACCGTAACGCCCACGCGTTCGGCAAGAGAGAGGTGCAAGAGCGAGCGAAAGAGCGGCGTTACTCCGAACGCGACCAGCACCACGAGCGCCAGGAACGCGCCTCCGACGGGGCCGCTGACGTGCTTCATGCTCCACCTCCTGCGCGACGCGATCCAACTTCCGGCCCCCGCGCTCACGAGCAGCGTTGCGAGCACGACCGGCAGGGCGTAGAGAGGGTTGCCGAGCAGCAGGATGCTCTTTTGAGTCATCCCTATCTCGATCATCATGAACCCGAAGCCGAGGGCGGCGAAGTACACGCTGTAGCTCTTCGCATGGCGAACCCGAAGCCCTCTGCGCTGGTAGCGCCACAAAGGCCACAGGATGGCAAGGAGCGAGAGGACGGTGGCTTCGACGATGATTAAGAGGAGCGTCGCGCCGACGGCGCTGCTGCGAAGCGAGTCGGTATGGCCGCCGAAAAAGCTCGGAATTCCAAACGCGCCCAGGCGATGGTATTCAAAGAAGAACGGTGAATCATCTGTCGTCGGCGCTACGTTGTAGAGGTAGGAGCCGAAGAACTCCTTTTCCTTGCCATCCCTGTACGCTCTCGTTAACTCGTTGAATGCCTTCGAGGTTTCGATGACTTTGGGTTTGGAGCCGGCGTAATACTCCGCTTCGACACGTTCCTGCTCTTCCGGTGAGAAGCCCTTTGGCCAGAAAAGGACCGACTTCTTCAGCGCCTCGGCCTCCTCTCTCAGCTTTAGCGCCTCCTCACGCGTGAACTCTCCATTCTTGAAGAGGCTCATCGCCCAATTACCTCCCCCGATGACCATGATCCGACGCTCGCAATCCCGCGCCGAAGCACTCTGCCGTGCCTCGCACATGAGGGATGTCAGGCGAAGGGTCTCGCGCGGTGGCATGAAGAGCCACCGGTAATACGCCAGGATGCCGTTAGGCTTGAGGCGAGCAAACAGGTCCTGGAACGCCTCCACCGTGTAGAGATGGTTCTCCGACAGCACGTAGGCGCCCGATTCCAGCGCGGCGAACGTGTCGATGCCGATGACCTGGATGACGTCGAAATCCCGATCAAGCGACCGGATCGTCTGTCGTCCCTCCCCGTTTACCAGCGTTACGCGCGGGTCTTCCATCAAGCGGCCGGCGTAATCTGCATAGACCTCTTTGACGTACCGGTGGATCGCCGGGTTCAGCTCGACTCCGTAGATAGAGCGCGCATTCGATGCGCGCGCTCGGGCCACATCGATGCCGCCACCCACTCCTATGACGGCCACATCCGGATCGGGCTTTATGGCGAACGCAAGACTTTCGGTGTCGCGATCGCCGCGGTCCCCGATCTTCCTCTCCAGAGCATCGATGGCCCGTTTCGAGAGCAGGCGAGTGTGTGCGGTGGCGTCCTGCGTGATGATCTTGTAAGAGCCGCGCGGGTGCTCTTTGTAGCCCCAGAGATTCTCGCGATCGTTGCCGGCGACATCGATTCGCCCGATCGGCGTCCACGTCGAGTGCTCGATACGCGTGTTCTCATACTTGGCCTTGTCGAGAAACTCTCCCAGCTCCTTGTCCGGCACGGGCACAAAGTCCACCAAGGCCGGCCATACGGCGCCGGTCAGTGCGACAACGCCCAGCAGCCCCGCCCCTCCATAGGAAGCCGCGCGGGCGCGCACGTCCTCCCTGTGCGTCCACGCCCCGGCGACGACCAGGGCGATGGCAGCGACCACGAAGACCAGGACCGGGGCTCCCAGGAAGGGGAGCAGGAAGAAGAACAGAACAGACCCTAGTCCCGCCGAGACCAGGTCGATGGCGTAAAGGCGTCCTACCGCCGCGACCGAGGACGACAGGATGATGCTCAAGATCGCCCCCGCAAAGATGAAGGGAATCACGTAGGTCAGGTAGCAAAAGATGAGGCTTCCCCACCCTCCCACCGGTCCGAGCGCCGGCAGCAGCCACGCCGTCGCCGCGACCGACCCGAAGCTGCTCAATCCGAAACCGAGCAAGAGGCGCGTCAGTAAGGGGCGGGTGAACAAAGGCCTCCGAGGAGCGAACAGAGCGACGAACGTGCCGCTGATACCAAATCCCAGCAGCGCGAGTGAGACCGTGAGGTAGACGACGTGGTTCCAGAAGATGAAGGAAAGGATTCGTGTTTGGGTCAGTTGCAGCAGGAGAGTAGCAAAGGATGTGAACGCCACCGTGACCGCCACGAGCATCCGCCCCGGTTGGTCGTTGAGCCGCTGGGTTCGAGGAGACGGTCGTCCAGCGCGCCTTTCGTCGGCGACCCTCACCGGGGCGCGGTCTCACATCGAGGGCGAGCAGCCACAAGCGTCACGACATGAAGGCCCGAAAGGCCGCGGGACTGTCGGAAGGATGCGGCGCTGCTTTTCGCGTCAGAGGACGCGTTCCCGCTCGTGCGTAAAGCGCTGTCGCCGCCAGTTTGCTACTCCTGATGTTTCCCGAACGCGCCTGCTACGGATCACCACCGAAAACGAAGCGCGATCAACCGATCGAGCGTCGCCTAACTGCGTGGATTTGCCCTAATCGAATGCTCGGCCCGAACTTGACGCGGCCGAGGTTCCTATCTGCGAATCGACGAACCGGCGGCTGTCCTCGCCGGGAGGCAAACCCAGTTGAGACCAGCGGGCCACCGAAGGGAGGTCCGCGCCAGGTGGATCGTACCCAACAAGAGCCGAAGCCTGAACATATCTAGTGGGAGTGCGCTGTGTAGACATCGGCGACGGTATCGGCCCGAGCAGGCGAGTTGAAGAAGCAGAGTTCCTAGAGCTCAGAGTGGCGATCCGAACTACCGAAGGCTCGCGTCAGCCGGTAGCGACCATTACCTCGGTCGCCTTGATGATGACCGTCACCTCTTGGCCCGCCGACAGGTTGAGGTTATCGGCCGACCCCGCCGTTATTGCCGCCACGATTTCGTTTCGTCCTTCGACGGAAACGACCACCTCCGCCATGACGCCTGCCTTCTTGACCGAGGTAACCGTCCCCTTCATCTGATTTCGAGCACTGAAACCCATTCGCATCACCTTTCTTCTGACGACTGCACCCTACGGCTTTTTTAAGGCAAACTCGCTCGCTACCCACCCAGTCATGCTGATAAATCCCGGTAAATGGGTGATGGTCAGTTTGAATCGGGGTCCAGCAGCGCGGCGATATCGCGCGGCGTCCAGACGTGGTCGGTCGCGCCTGCGGCTATGGCCGGTGTCGTCTTGAGCGCTGGTGGACCCTGGCGAAGTTGTAGTGCATGCGGTGCAGCGACACGGCATGCGCCAGTTCTCGATCTTCTTCGAGCACAGCGGTTTCAGCCGAAGCCCAGCTCACAACGTGAGCCCGTGTCGTTCGATCAACGACATCGTGGCCTCGAAGTCGACATCGACGCCGTACCGGGCGCCGGCTTCGGCCATCGCCTCGGGCGTGGGCGGGTCGAGCCCAGACAGCTCGTGAAAGAGCTGCTCGAAGCCCCCGGGGGAGATCGTTTCCAGAACCCGAACCGGCGTCTCGCCGGGGCCCACCGAGCGCTCGCGGCGCCAAGGCATGCTCAAGCAGCGCAAAGGCGCCACCGGACACCGTGGCGGGCACGATGAACCGGTCGCGTCCAGCGGGGCGACGAACGATCTCTCCGTCGTTGGGACCCACGATGTGTACGTCGGTCATAGGGTCGCTCCCGCTCGCTCCACAGCGGCGCTCCAGGCTCGGCGACTCTAACCAGCTTCTGCCGGTAGAAGCAAGGCAGGTGGCCCGCTTCGAGCCAGAAGCAGCATCGCTTCTTCAAACTGACCACTACCGGTAAATGCGGTTTTCAGTTAGGAGCGCTTGCATGACTCCAGGCGCTCCTAAGAGCCTCGGCCTGAGCGCCGACGGTCAGGGCCTGGCCGACGCGGGGTGGCGTCGATTCGACGGACGGACGCTGAATTGGAAAGGGGGCCGCCTAACTGCTTAAGCGACCCCCTTCAGTCAAAGGTCGTCCATCTCGGCCCTTCACTGTCAGAGTCCTTCTAACCGTACGGAAGCGTACATAAACGGAGGCGCGAAATGAGCTCCGTCATTGATTGGGTAACGTCGCTGTAAGCACGAGACAAAGTGATGCGATAGGAGTAATCCTCGTGTTGCGGCTATTTCAGGGCTGAACGAACACCGCAAAAG
>JALZBO010000083.1 GCA_030863545.1 Actinomycetota bacterium | reverse complement strand
ACGCTTCTGTCGGTGCCGGCTCTGTCTCCGTAACCGGCCCTCGCTTCCCAAGCTCCTCTCGAGACCGGGGCTCGGGCTTCGGCTGAACCTTCCTGACCGCCTCTGCCATGAGCACGCGAACCCCCTCAACACCTTGCTCAAATGCGGCTTCGTCCAAGTTTGGGTCCTGTCGAGGACCAAACACGCCCTCGAGACGCGCCGCGGGTTCGATCACTCGACGGGTAGGCGGCAGCGGTGCCGGCTCGGCACCAACCGCTTCCGGCGAAGACGAATCGCGGGGCTGCTCGACGTCGAGAGCTCGGGCGAGACGGCGATGCGTCGGAGGGGGAGCGGACACCCTCTCGTCCTCGTCGCGCCGCTCCGGCCAATCAACATCCTGGATAAAGGGACTGAATTGTTCTTCGTGGGTCTCCAGCCGCGTCTCTGGTTCGCCATCGGGGGCTGCGTAGCTCGAGGAGGCGGGAGCCTGATAGCTGGGGGACCCAGCGGCTTGATAGCTCGGGGACGCGGGAGCTTGCCAGCGAGGCGCAGAGGTCATAGAGCCCCCGGTCGCCGAAGCAGACCTTACGAAAGACGGCTGAGTGGGCTTTGGGGCCTCGTAGGAAGAAGCCTGGATGTAGTTGTAGGGAGCGACGAACCTCGGGCCTGAGGCAGCCCTTTGCCTCGAGGATCCCCGGGTTGACGGGCGAGAGGGCGGCGGCTGGGAGGCCCTTTGCTCCTCTTCCCTCCGCCAGAAGATCAAGCCTGCACTTGTCTTCTTCAGGCCCCGTCGCAGGTTCCCGAAGAGGTTGCGAGAATCGTCACCTGTTGTTGCTTTGAAAGGTTCTGTCCCCATTTCTGACTCCGATTTGTCCCTCATCGGCCCCGGGGCGTTCGCCTTCTCATTCGAGGGCGGAGCCGATTCCACGACCTTTGCTTCGACTGCCTCTGAAGGGGCACTGATGATAGGCGCGGACGCGTGCGATTCCTCGGATTGTTGCGCCGATTCGTCCCATTGCATGGGCAAGGAGGCGTCATCGCCGTCCCCAATCTCGCGTGGAGGAGATTCGGAAAGCTGAAGAGTGGTGAGTGGAAGCGTGGGGGAATCGTCCTCCATCGGAAGGTCGAAGTAGTTGAGGGCAGTGACCGTTGCTCGTTTCTCCGTGCGGCGTTCAACTCCACCGGCCGGGACGCGAGTTGGTTTCGGACGGGTTGGTTTCGGGCGGGTCCCCTTTGTAGCCTCGGAGTACGGGAAGAAGGGGTCGAAGTCGGGGGACGGCTTCTGAGGCGGCTGCGCGAGCTTCTCAGCTGATGCAGCTTCGGCGGCGCCGGGCTTCCGCTTGCTCGTGATCCCCAACGACGGGTGCCCTGAAGACTTGCGACCCGTCAATCCGAACCCGACGAATACAGCCAACCACAATGCGCCAGCGACCATTCCGGACGTAAAGCCGCTCACGACCGAGATTCTAGACTTTATTCCTCGAACGCTCTGAGGGGGTACACCGATGCAACGTGAGTCGATCGAGCAGGCGCTTGAGCGAGCCAGGGCCGCCTTGGATTCGGGAAGGGGGCTCGAAAACACGGGGTTCTGGAAAGCCGTAAGCGAGGCCCGAGCGGACCCGGCCGTCGCAAGGGAATTCGGACATGCCATCGCGGCCCTTGACCGGCGGACGTTCGAGAGCACGGTGCGTCCGCACGTTTCAGAGGGGGTTGGAACAACGGTCCTGGCTGCGGGAACCGCCGCCGCCGTTGCGGCTCTATTGTGGTCGCAGGAGCAGGAGAGCGTCCTCGTCCGCAGCCTCGTGTTCCTGGCGGCCTTTGGTGTTCTCGAGGTGAGCACCCACAGCCTTGCGCACTGGGTGGTCGGGCGCCTTGTCGGCATACGCTTCACGCATTACTTCATTGGAGGTCCACCCCCGCCCCGGCCTGGGGCAAAGATCGACTATGCCTCCTATCTCTCCACGCCTCCCGGCAAGAGGGCGGTCATGCATGCTTCTGGTGCCGTCGTCACCAAGGTCCTTCCCTTTGCATTGATCCCGGTCGCCCTCAGGATCCGAACCTACCCGTGGGTGATCTACGTGCTGATGATTGTTGGGTTGGTCCAGATCGTGACCGACGTCACCCTCTCGACCAAGAACTCCGACTGGAAGAAGGTAGCGAGGGAGCTCAGGGCAAGGGCCGGATGGCACAAGGCCGAAGGCAGCTAAGGGTATGGAGAAGGCCGCCGGCTACTAAAGGAGCCCCGCCTCTGAACGGGACCCCCCGGCTACTAAACGGAGCCGAAGTCGGCTAAGCCCTCGAGTGGGCTAGAAGCCTCGGCATAGAGCCTGCGAGGGATGCGTCCCGCCTCGTACGCCAAACGGCCCGACTCCACCGCTAGTCGAATCGCCCTGGACATCCTCTCGGGATCCTTGGCGCGGGCGATGGCGCTGGCAACCAGGACCCCATCGCACCCCATCTCCATCGCGATGGCTGCGTCGGACGCAGTGCCTATACCGGCATCGAGGATCACCGGCACGGCTGCGTTTTGAACGATCATCTCGATGTTCATCGGGTTGCGGATCCCACCCCCGCTGCCTATGGGGGAGCCGAGCGGCATCACGGCGGCACAGCCGATGTCCTCGAGTCTGCGGGCGAGGATCGGGTCGTCGTTTGTGTAGGGGAGCACCGTGAACCCATGGTCGACCAGCTGCTCGGCGGCCAAAACCAGCTCGGGCCCGTCGGGCAGCAGCGTCCGGTCATCCCCGATCACCTCCAACTTGATCCACCCCGTTCCCAGGGCTTCCCTCGCGAGCTGGGCGGTCAGAACTGCATCGGCGGCCGTGAAGCATCCGGCGGTGTTGGGCAGCACGTCGCACCCCACCGACTCGATCACGTCGAGTATCGACCCTCTTGCGCCCGTGTCCACGCGCCGCATCGCCACCGTCGCCATCTCCGCCCCGCTTTCGGCGAGCGCTCTTTCCATGACGCGTAAGCTCGTAAAGCCTCCGGTCCCGAACAGCAGGCGGGACTGAAAGACGCGGCCTGCGATTTGGAGCTTCTCTCTCACGATCCTCCCTGAACGGCTCTCACTACCTCTACATTCATCCCTTCCCCAAGCATGACGCTTTGCCACTCACTTCTTGGCACCACGCTCCCATCTACCGCCACCGCCAGCCCTTTTGGGTTGTCAACGAGGCGTTCCACGAGCGCCGGAAGGTGCGTTCCTTCCTCCAGCTCCATGATCTTGCCGTTAACGGTGACCTTCACGATGCAAACCTTCTAGGATCGTACGGATCGTTGCCTTCCGGCAGCTCCCCCTTGGCGAGGAGGTGGGCTATGGCGTCTGCCGTGACGGGGGCCTGCAAGATTCCGTTGCGGTAATGTCCGCACGCGACGACGACGCCCGGCACTCCCGACGGTCCGATCAGGGGGAGGTTGTCCCTGCTCCCCGGCCTTAGCCCCACGCTCGCCTCAACCAGCTCCAGCTCCCGAACTCCGGGGAACACTTCGCCGGCCGCCCGCAGGAGCTCGAAGACGGCTCCCGCCGTCAGCGTTGTGTCGAAGCCCTTCTCCTCGACCGTTGCGCCTACTATGAGTTCGCCGTTAGGGCGAGGTACGAGGTACACCTCCTCGTTCCGGACAACGCGGCGGAGGGCAGGGTGCGAGAAGGAGGTGCGGAGCCGGAGTATCTGGCCCTTCACCGGACGCACGGCGTCTTTGATCTCATCGGCGACTCCCGGAATCAGTGTCGACCAGCATCCGGCAGCCAGCACTATGCACCGCCCCGCGACAGCTTCTCCGTCCTCCAACACGGCAGCGGGCGGGTCCCCACGTCTGATAGAAGCGACACGAGAGCCGTACGAGACGGGAACGGACGCGTGCTTGAGTGCCGTCACCAGGGCGTCGATCACCTTCCTCGGGTCGACGGCGGCATCCCCGTCGGCGAGGATGCCGCCTCTCGTCGATGGGTGCAAACCGGGCTCCAGCTTCCGGCAGCTACGCGAATCGAGCCAGCTCACGGTCAGCCCTACCGAGAGCTGGTAGTCGTAGAGCCGCCTCAGGGCCTCGAGCTGGTCCCTGTCTACGGCAACGTAAAGGCTACCCGGCTCGGTCGCGTTGAGATCCGTCCCGGCGGACTCGGAGAGCTCGGCCGTGAAATCGGGCCATCGCCTCGCCCCCTCGAGGTTGAGCCCTAGAAGGGCATCCTCTCCAAAGTCCGCCTCGGTTACGGGGGCAAGCATGCCGGCGGCGACCCAAGATGCTCCCGCCGGCCGGGCATCCTTATCGAGGACCGTGACCGAGAGCCCCAGCTGGGCGGCGCGCCACGCGATCGAAAGTCCAATGATTCCGCCGCCCACGATGACGGCGTCGAACGGGTGGGAGGTGTCGAACGGGTGCGAGGTCAGAGCCGCCCGTACTCCCTCAAATAGGCGATCGTGTAGCCGATGATCGAAAGGTAGTCAGCGATCCGGCACTGTTCGTTGGGGGCATGGAGATTGGAGTCGGGGCGCCCAACCCCAGGAGGAGAGCAGATGGGGATGCCAAGACCACGAGCGATGGCGTGCATGGGGCCCGTTGCCCTCATGAAGGGGTAGATCGTGGTCGGCTGCCCGAACCAGGCCCTCGCCGCCGACTGCGCGGCACGTCCGATCGCCGAATCGGTCGGCGATCTAGAAGGATGCTCGGCGCTGAGAACCTTGACTTCGACATCGAAAAACCCTCGGTCGGAAAGGTGCTTCTTGAGCTTTTCCGCGATGTCTTCCGGGTCCTGGCGAGGTACCAGACGGAAATCCATTTTCGCCAACGCGTGGGCGGGCAGGACCGTCTTTTGGCCTCCCGGGACCCCATACCCGCTCCGGAAGCCCGAGACGTTCGCCGTTGGGCCGTAAAGAAGCTCCCTCTTGAGCTCCACTCCGCTGAGACCGCGGTCGAACTGGTCGATCTCCAACAGCTCCTTGATGGCCTCCTCGTTGAAGGGGAGGGCCTCGATCAGCCGCCCGTCCTCCTCGTCGGCTTCGGCGATGTCGTCGTAGAAACCCTCGATCGAGACCCGGCCTTGGTCGTCCTTTATCGAGTTGAGCGCCTTGATGAGCTCCCAGGCCGCCGACGGCGCATACACGGCAACCGAGGAGTGCTGGTCGCCCGATATCTTCTGGCAACTCAGCTCGACGTAGAGCAGCCCCTTGCACCCGAAATACATCTCGGGGCGGCCGTCCATGTCGAACCATCCACCCTCCCAGACGCAGTCGTCGCTCCTGAGGCGGTCGGTAAATGCCCTGCAGATCTCTGGAAAGTGGATGCTGCCCGACTCCTCCTCGCCCTCGACGAAGAGCTTGAGACGAAAGGGCAGGTCTCCGTACATATCGCGGTAGACCTCGAGCGCACACAGACGAGCGACGAGGTCCCCCTTGTTGTCGGAAGCGCCTCTAGCGAAGAGCATCCCGCCGCGCTCGGTTGGTTCGAAGGGGGGAGATACCCAGAGGTTCAAAGGGTCAACGGGCTGGACGTCGTAATGGTCGTAGATCATCAAGGTGCGGCCACCCGCGTCCGAGCCCATCTCCGCGAGCACGGCCTGGGGCGAGCCGGGAACTGCTAGGCGGCTCACATTGGCCCCGAGCTCCTCGAGCCGCTCCTCGAGCCACGCAACCATGTCCTCGAGCCCCTTGCCCTCGGTCGAGATGCTGGGGATCGCACACGCCTCGGAGAGCCTCTCGACAAACCGGGTTGCGTTGGCTTCGACCTGTCGTCGGACTCGATCTAAGTCATCCATCGGAAGATCCTATCCGCCCTGGAGAACTGAGCGGGCGACGAGAATCGAACTCGCACCACCAGCTTGGAAGGCTGGAGCTCTGCCATTGAGCTACGCCCGCAAAAGACCTGCGGTCGGGATGGCCGGATTCGAACCGGCGACCTCGGCGTCCCAAACGCCGCGCGCTAACCAACCTGCGCCACATCCCGCTGCGGCTAGTTTATCGCCGGGGGCATGCCGGCAGGGTCTCGTGGTTACCGCACGCGCAGCCTGGGCAGATGAAATAGAGGAATCTGCTGAACCGGTGCCAAAAGGAGGCCGTCGTGCCGAACCCAGTTGTCCGCTTCGAAGTGATAGGGGACGCCCCCGATCCCGGGCCCGTTACCGTCTTTTACACCAGCCTCTTTGGGTGGAAGGTTTCCCCCATGCCCGGCGAGTTTCCTTACTACACGGTCGACACGGGAACTACTGAGGGCATCACCGGGGGGATCGGGGCCGCGCCCGGCAAGACGATGGTGACCTTCTATGTACAGGTGGACGACCTGCAGGCGACGTTGGACCGGGCGGAGGAGCTGGGAGGAACCACCGTACAGCCCGTGACGGTTGTCGTTCCGGAGATGGTGTCGATTGCGAACCTGGCAGACCCGCAGGGCAACATCGTCGGACTTATCAGCGCCCCCCCGCCAGAGGAGAGGACGGATTCCGGGGGCCGCCACCCCGTCGTCCACTTCGAGATCCTTGCAACCGACGGCCGTGCCGCGAAGGACTTTTGGGTGAACCTTTTCGGCTGGAAGTTCAGGGACGTCGAGACGATGAACTACTCACTCATCGACGCCGAGGAGGGCGGGATACCGGGGGGCATCGGTCACAACCCGAGCGGCGGCAACCAGGTGGCGTTTTATGTCCGAGCGGACGACCTGCAGACAACCCTGAACAGAGCGGGAGAAATTGGGGGAAGGATAATCTCGCCCCCGATGTCGGTACCGAACGGGCCGCGGCTCGCGCACTTCAGCGATCCGCAGGGTAATCTCATCGGGCTGGTCGGACCCGGCGAGTAACGTACTCGCAGCCGACGCAAGCGCTCGTAGCTCAACTGGATAGAGCAGGCGGCTTCTACCCGCCAGGTTGGGGGTTCGAGTCCTCCCGGGCGCACCTTCGCCATTCCAGGCCATCGTCTGCCCTCAGTTGCCCAGCTCCTTCCTCACGGCCGGCGCGACCTCGGTCCCGAACAGCTCGATCGCCCTCATCACGGTCTTGTGCGGCATGGGTCCTACGGTGAGCTGGGCGAGGAAACGCTGGTGGTGGAAGATCTCGTGCTGGTAAAGGATCTTCTCGATCACCTGTTCGGGGCTTCCCACCGCCAGTGCCCCTCGAGGCGCGCGCATCGCCTCGAACTGCCGGCGGGTCACCGGAGGCCACCCGCGCTCGCGCCCAATCCTCGTCATCGTCTGGGCGTAAGAGGGAAAGAAGTCGTCGGCGGCTTGCTGCGAGGTGTCGCCGACGAAGACGTGCGAGTTGATGCTGACCGCGACCTGCTCGACGTCGTGGCCAGCCTGGCGCGCGGTGTCCCTGTACAGATGAATCAGGGGAGCGAACCGGGCCGGCTCGCCCCCGATGATCGCCAAGGCCATCGGAAGGCCGAGAGAGGCCGCTCGGACCACGGATTGCGGGGTGCCGCCCACGGCGATCCATATCGGGAGCCGGCCGACCGGACGGGGATAGACGGCCAGCCCCTGCAGAGGGGCGCGGTGCCGGCCAGTCCATGTGACCCTGACGTTGTCCCGAAGTTGCAGAAGCAGCCCCAGCTTCTCCTCGAAGAGCTCGTCATAGTCCTGGAGGTCGTATCCAAAAAGTGGGAAGGACTCGATGAAGGAGCCGCGGCCCGCCATGATCTCTGCGCGACCTCCCGATAAGAGATCGAGGGTCGCGAACGCCTGAAACACGCGTACGGGGTCATCGGAGCTGAGGACGGTCACTGCACTCGTAAGACGGATGTTATGCGTGCGCTCGGCGGCAGCGCCGAGCACCACGGCGGGCGAAGAGACCGCGTAGTCCGGGCGGTGATGCTCTCCGACGCCGAATACATCCAGGCCCACCTGATCCGCCAGCTCGATCTCTTCGATGAGGTCGCGCAGGCGCTGTCGCACCGCCCCTGGATCTCTTCCTTCGGGGTCGACCTTCGTCTCGGCGAAGCTGTAGATGCCGATTTCCATAACGGTCGAGGGGATACCCAGCGCTAATCGCAGCTCCGCGCCAGCTTGCTCAGCCTCGTCGGCCGAATCTCCTGAAGGGCAGCCGGAGACTCCGCATGCGGCTTCTCAGGAGCGGCCGAGCAAGAACTGCAGCCGCAATCAAAACCGCTAACAGGGCCAGCCACGTCCAGCGATCCGTCGGCGGCGGAGTCACCTCGAAGACCGTCGTCGCGAGGAGGGCTTCGCCCCCCTCCATCCCTCTTAGCTCGATGTCGTGGACGCCAGGCGATAGGTTCTCGGGGATGCGGACCATGATCGAGGTTGGGGATGTGGCTGCGGGAACGGAATCCCTCACCGCCCGCCCGTCAAGCGTCAACCTCCCTCTGGCCTCGGGGCAGGGCTGGCTTTGGTTGGCCCATGAAATCGTGACGACGGCGTCGCTTCCCGGAGGCCCGCTTTCGGGGGTGACGGTGAGCATGCGCACCATCGCCGGATGAAGCGTGCACTCCGCGGCCGGTTGTGCCGCCTGGTCCTCTACGCCCTCGTCGACGGGCGATGGACTGGGCGTCGGGGACGCCGCGCGGGTGGGAGAAGGGCTCGGGCGGCGCGTCGGTGAAGGGCTAGGCCTTGGGGTTGAGGCAGCCCGGTTTGGCGACGGGGAGGGGCTCGGAGCGACCGCGGGGCCCCTGACACGAAAGGTCGTCGACGACTGCTCCACCCTCCTGGCGCTCCAAGCGGTGGCGGTGATCTGATGACTCCCTGGACTTGCGGATGAAGGGACGGTAAACGAAAAGGTCCCGGTGCCGTCGGGGCCGGGGACGCAAACGCTTCTCGAAACCATCACTTGGCCGTCGAAGGCGATCTCGCAGGGCAGGGTGAGGTTCTGAAGGTGAACCGTGACGGTCGAGCCCGGCCTGCCCTGCTGGGGGGACACTAGCATGGTCATCGCCCAAGCGAGCCGGGCAGGGAGCAAGACGGCCGCCAGCGTGACTGGCAGAATGACCGTGGCCAAGCGGAAGGGTCCGCCTCCCACTTTCCGCCGAGTAACTGCTCCTGACACCGCTCCGAAAGCTCGCGCTCACACGAATAATAGGCGGGCGCGCGGAGGGTCACAAGCACTAGCGGTGAGTGGCGAGCGACGACGGGAACGGCAGAAGCGTTTCGCCCGATGGCAGGCGGATCGCGCGAACGAGTTGCTCTGCCGGACCAACCCTGCCTCCCGGCAGGACCAGCGACTGATGAACCGATCCCTCTACGACCGCGTCCGCAGCAATCACACTTTGGCCTCCCGACGCAGTCAGGTTGGCCGCGAGCAGGTCCCCCGGCGCGCCGCAATCGATGAAGATGGAGGTCGAGGGGACCAGCTCGAGCGAACCTTCCGCAAGCTCCCTGCGCCAGCAGACCTCGTAGAGACCGGCAGGGCGGGCTTCGAGCTTTTCGATCCACCTGGCGGGGAGCAGGGATGCACCCGCGAACCGCCACATGTCCTCAAAGTCGGGGCGCGCGTGGTCGTAGGTCACCAGAAGCCGGACCGACTCTCCACTCCACCCTGCAACCAGGCGGTCGAGGGGATCGGGGCAGAACGCATCGACGTTGAGGACGAGACATCCTTCGCCTCCCAGCCACCCCTTCAGTGCTCCGAGGGCTCCAGCGGTACCCAGTGCCTCCGGCTCCTCGATCGAGACGTGGACCCGCCGCGCCCTTAGGTGCGCGATCATCGCGTCCCGGCCCGCGTGTACGTTGACGGCGACGTCGTTGGCGACCCTCTGGGCACGCTCTAGCGCCCAATCCAGGAGGGGCCGGTTGGCCACTGGGACCAGCGCCTTCGGGTAGAAGTCCGTTATGGGGCGGAGCCGCTTACCAAAGCCGGCGCTCAGCACTACTGCCTTCATCAAGGCCGCCCATCTTGGACTGCTCTCAGGAGGGGCCTTTGTTGGAGACCTGCGTTACCATTCGCCCACATGAAGACAACAGTTGAGCGGCAGGAGCCAACCAAGGTCAAGCTGACAATCGAGGTGCCGGCCGTCGAGCTCGAGCCTCTCTGGGCCGACACGATGAAGCGTCTGTCACGGGAAGTGAAGGTTCCGGGGTTCCGGCAGGGGAAAGTGCCGCGTGCGGTCTTGGAGGGCCGTCTCGGAAAGGAGGCAATTCGCCAGGAGGTCTTGAGGGATGCGCTTCCCGCCCTTTACGACAGAGCGACCAAGGAGCAAGAGATCGGGCCGCTGGCTCAGCCCGAGATCCAAGTCACCCAATTTGGGGAGAAGCAGGACCTCACCTTCACGGCTACGGTCGAGGTGCGGGCGGACGTAGATCTGCCGGAGTACAAGGGCATCGAAGTCGCCGCTCCCCCGGGCAAGGCAACGGAGCAGGACATCAACAACCGCCTCGAGAGGCTGAGGGAGCGTTTCGGAACGCTTCAACCCGTCTCCAGGCCCGCCACGAAGGGCGACCATGTGACCGTGGACCTCTTCGCATCCCTGCATGGTGAGAACCTCGACGACTTAAGTACCAAGGACTTCAGCTATGAGGTCGGCTCGGGCGTCTTTGGTCCCAAGATGGACGAGCAGCTCACTGGGTCAAAGCCGGGCGACATCCTCCAGTTCAAGGCAGAGCTCCCCAGCCAGTTCAGGCGATCGAGTGAACCTCCTCCTTCTGAGGAGTTGACGTGGAGGGTCGTCGTCAAGGAGGTCCAGGCCAAGACGCTGCCCGAGCTGAACGACGAGTTCGCCAAGATCGCGTCGGAGTTCGACACGCTGGACGAGCTGAGGAGGGTTATCGGCGAAAGCATCAGCCGGCACAAGGAAAGGGATAGGGATCTCGCTGCTCGCAACTTGATCCTCCAGCATCTGCTCGACAACACGGAGGTGCCTCTTCCCGAGTCGCTGTTGAATCGTGAGACGGAGCTTCGCCTCGCTCGCTTCCTCCAGGAGATCAAGAAGAACGGAATCACCTTCGAGGACTATCTCAAGAGCAGCAAGATGACACGCGAGGAGCTCTTCGAGACGTACAGGAAGACCTCGGAGATCACCGTCAAAGCAGACCTCGTCCTCGAGGCCGTGGCAAAGGCCGAAGGCATGGAGGTGAAACCGGAGGACCTGGACGAGGAAGTCGAGCGTCTGGCAATAGAGACGAACACCGACATCGAGGAGCTTCGCAAGACGCTGCTCGACCCAAGGGCAGTGAATGCGCTCGCTGGTGACATCCTTCGGAGGAAAGCCCTCGACTTTCTCGTCGAACACGCTCACATCACCGAAGAGCAGGCTGAGCCCCCCATCACGGGCGAGGGGGCCCAGTAAACGCGGGGGTTCTACAACAGGTTCACACAGGGCTCCAAGACCAGCGCCAGAACGTTGAGAAGCGTTGTGCACTCGTTCGACTGTGAAGGTTCACCGAGTAAAGAAAGGCTCGTTGCCACGGCCGCCGGAAGCCCGACGAGAGCCACTGACAGGTTTTTCAGTCGCATCCGGTGACCTTCCTCGAAGCAGGGGTATCCAAGACAGTAGGAAGTCGGCCTGAAATTCCGCTGAGGCGTGAAAGGCCGTCAAGCTACTGGGCGCTCATCAAGGCGGACTTCGTCTACAGCACCAAGTAAAATGGCCTCGTAGTGCTCACGTCCCCCGATAATGGGACGCTGCGGGACAAAACGGACGGTTTCACGTACCGTCTTACGCACATCAAACGATGCTCGGGGATGCTGAAGGACGCATCCCCCTTATCAAGGGGTTAGCGGTGGACGGATATCTCGTCCCAGTAGTAGTCGAGCAGACCAATAGGGGAGAGAGGTCTTACGACATCTACTCTCGTCTGCTCAAGGACAGGATCATCTTTCTGGGGACAGCCATAGACGATGCAGTGGCCAACCTGGTCACGGCGCAGCTGTTGTTCCTCGAGTCCGAGGACTCCGACCGGGATATCTACGTCTACATAAACTCGCCCGGAGGGCAGGTCTACGCAGGGCTGGCGATCTACGACACGATGCAGTACATCAAGCCGGCCGTGTCGACTTTGTGCCTGGGGATGGCGATGTCGATGGGTGCGATCCTGCTCGCGGGAGGCGAGAAGGGAAAGAGGTTCGCCCTCCCGAATGCAAAGATTATGATCCACCAGGGATCGGCTGGATTCCAGGGCACGCCGACGGACATCGACATCCAGGCGAGAGAGGTCCTGGCCCTGCGCAAGCGGATGGCCGAAATTCTTGCAAGCCACACAGGGCAGTCGTTCGAGCAGGTCGAAAGAGACATCGACAGGGACAAGTTCATGACGGCTGAGGACGCCAAGGATTACGGTATTATCGACGAGATCTTGACCCACCGAGAGCAGTCCCCCGTCGCGATGCAGCAGCTGGCCGAGACCAGCTCGGACGGACAGTGAGGCTGGGCAATGCCCAAGTTCGGTGAGGGCGGCGACCTCCTAAAGTGCAGCTTCTGCGGTAAATCGCAAAAGCAGGTCAAGAAGCTCATTGCAGGCCCGGGTGTGTACATCTGTGATGAGTGCATCGATCTCTGTAACGAGATCATCGAGGAAGAGCTAACCGAGACCTCCGAGCTGAAGCTCGAGGAGCTGCCCAAGCCACGAGAGATCTACGAGTTCCTGAACGACTACGTCGTCGGGCAGGATCAAGCAAAGAAGGTTCTCTCGGTCGCCGTCTACAACCACTACAAGCGCATCCAAGCCGGGACTCGCTCCGACGACGACGTCGAGCTTCAGAAGTCGAACATCATGCTTCTCGGCCCCACGGGGTGCGGCAAGACGCTTCTCGCCCAGACGCTGGCCAGGATACTCAACGTTCCCTTCGCCATCGCCGACGCGACCGCCCTGACCGAGGCCGGCTATGTCGGGGAAGACGTGGAGAACATTCTCCTCAAGCTCATCCAAGCCGCCGACTACGACGTGAAGAAGGCGGAGACGGGCATCATCTACATCGACGAGATCGACAAGATCGCCCGCAAGTCCGAGAACCCCTCGATCACTCGGGATGTGTCGGGTGAGGGCGTTCAGCAGGCGCTGCTCAAGATTCTCGAGGGAACGACGGCGAGTGTCCCACCCCAGGGCGGCCGGAAGCACCCCCACCAGGAGTTCATCCAAATCGACACATCGAACGTCCTCTTTATCTGCGGGGGCGCCTTCGCGGGCCTCGAGAAGATCATCAGTAACCGGATCGGGGGCCGCAGTATCGGTTTTGGGGCGGACGTCCGGAAGATGGAGCAGAAGGACCTCGGCGAGATCCTGTCCCAAGTTCTGCCCGAGGACCTTCTCAAGTTCGGCCTGATCCCCGAGTTCGTCGGCCGGCTTCCAGTGATCTCCTACGTGCACAACCTAGATCGTGAGGCGCTCATCGAGATCCTGACGAAGCCAAAGAACGCACTCGTCCGCCAGTTCAAGAAGACCTTCGAGCTGGACGGGGTCGAGCTCCAGTTCAGCGACGGGGCTCTTGCAGCCGTTGCCGATCAGGCCATGCTCCGGGGGACCGGCGCGAGGGGTCTGCGGGCGATCATCGAGGAGGTGCTCCTCGACGTCATGTACGACCTGCCGTCACGTAAGGACATCGGCCAGTGCGTGATCGATACCGCCACCGTCCTCGAGAAGGTCAACCCCACCCTAGTCCCGAGGGTCCCGGGCCGCAGCCCGACGCCCAAGCGCCCGGAGCGGGGCGAGCGCTCGGCTTAGGCCTTAAAAGGCCGGTCGACTCCACAACTTCCTCTTAAGAGAGCCTGGACCCCAATCTGCGCCGCGAGCGCCGTTGAGTGATTCCATCTAGAACTTAACGACGGGCGAAATCTGCCGATATAGATACAAAGCATCCCAGGAGGACCAGATGGATCGACGCCCGCCGGGCGACCACACGTCGATTGTTCCGGAGACGGGAAGGACGCCGGGAGGCGAACTCGACGAGCAGGCTTCGCGGTCGCCGGATGACGACCTCGCGAAGCCCTGGGACCGCGGCGGGCTCAGCGCCGGTAGAGCCTTCGCGATCTTTCTCGCCTATATCGCGGTTCAGCTGGTTGCGGGGGCCGGAGTGGGATTCGTCTACGGCTTCTGGAGCGTTGCGAGCGGCGCCGGGTTTCCCGAGGACATTCCCGGGGTCTGGCTGTTGGCTGGGGGAGCAGCGGGGGTCATAGCCGGGGGAGTGGCAATCTTCGTCATGACGAGGAAGACACTCATGAAGTCCTCCGCCGGCCTCTCGAGCATCGGTTGGAAGAGTGCGAGCAATAGGGATGTCGGCACGGGCGTCGTCATCGGACTTGCGTTGCCCCTTTTGGTCCTTCCCGCCGTAACGGCGATCTTTCCGCCACCCTCGGAAGATGCTCTGAGCCCCCTCGCGCGGGCTGCTTCCGGCTCCGGCGCCGCCCAGGTGATCCTCGTCGTCCTGGCCCTTCTGCTGGCCCCGCCCATCGAAGAGTTCCTGTTTCGGGGAGTGATGCTCTCCGGCTTCTCCAGGTCATGGGGCCGGGCCGCTGCCGGCATGGGAGTAACGGCTTTGTTCGCCCTTGCCCATCTCGTCGAGATGGCCAACTATGTGCCGGCCTTGCTGGTCATTGCGATCGTAGGGGCCGCCGCACTCGCCATGCGCTGGAGGAGCGGCTCGCTCATCCCTGCCATCGCCGTACACGGGACCTACAACCTCACCATGGTCGTCTTCTTCCTGGTGTTCGCCTGATCGACGTTTTCACGACCGCGCTCTCCAGGTAGTCTCGGCGGATGCGTGACGATCGCTACCGCCTTCCCCGAACGGTCGTCCCTTCCCGCTACGAGCTGACCCTCGAGCCCGACCTCCAGGCCGCGACTTTCAGCGGTCAGGTCTCTATTAGCGTGGACGTCCTTGCCCCCGTCGACGAGGTCGTCCTCAACGCTCTGGAGCTTGAGATCGAAGAGGCCTGGATTGAGGACGACGGCCGCCGCGTCAAGGTGACCCCCAGCTTCGAGACGGAGACCGAGCGCTGCCGGCTCGCGCTGGAGCGCAGGGTAGAGCCGGGGCGGTGGAAGCTAAATGCGCACTTCACGGGCGTCCTCAACGACAAGCTCGTCGGCTTTTACCGCTCGACCTTCGAGGACGAGTCGGGCACCGAGCATCTCATTGCTACGACTCAGATGGAGGCAACTCACGCCCGGCAGGCCTTTCCATGCTGGGATGAGCCCGAATTCAAGGCAACCTTCGCCGTGACCCTGATCGTTCCCCAGGAGCTGATGGCTCTCTCCAACGGCCTGGAGGTGTCCAACGAGATCACCGGCGATGGGCGCCGAAAGGTCACCTTTGCCGAAACGATGAAGATGCCGACCTACCTCGTCGCCTTCGTCGTCGGCCCTTTGGAGGCAACCGGTGAGGTCGATGTCCGTGGAACGCCGCTGCGGGTCGTTTATCCCCCCGGAAAGGGGCACCTCACTGATTTTGCCCTCGAGTCGGGCGCGTTCGCCCTCCGCTACTTCCACGACTATTACGGGATCCCCTATCCCGGAGGAAAGCTCGATCTGGTCGCCATCCCAGACTTCGCCTTCGGGGCCATGGAGAACCTTGGCTGCATCACCTTTCGGGAGACGGCCCTGCTCGTCGACCCTCCCCGGGCTCCCCAGCCCGACCTGCAGAGGGTTGCCGACGTCATTCACCACGAGATCGCCCACATGTGGTTCGGAGATCTCGTGACGATGAGGTGGTGGAACGGGATCTGGCTGAACGAGGCCTTCGCGACCTTCATGGAGATGAAGTGCACGGACTCGTTCCGCCGCGAGTGGGAGCGCTGGGTGGACTTCGGCATCTCCCGGACGGCGGCTTTCGACGTCGACTCCCTGGAGAGCACGAGACCGATCGAGTTCGAGGTGGTCTCGCCGAAGGATGCCGAAGGGATGTTCGACATCCTCACGTATGAAAAGGGGGCCGCAGTGCTGCGGATGCTCGAGCAGTTCCTGGGAGAGGACGATTTCCGGGACGGGGTCAGGCGCTACCTCTCGACGCACGCCTTCGCCAACACGGAAACTACGGATCTTTGGGATCGCATCGAGGAGGCCACAGGCAAGCCCGTGCGCCGGATCATGGACTCCTGGATATTTCAAGGCGGTTACCCGATCCTCCGCGCTGAGCTGGTGGAATCGGGAGGTAAGCCGGCGTTGGCTCTGAAGCAGGAGCGATTCCGTTACCTGGAGCAACCCCCCGGTCAAGGGTCCGGCGAACGGTGGGCCGTCCCGGTCCTGCTGCGCTATGGCATGGCTGACGACGAGCGGGTGGAGAGTGTTCTGCTCGAGGGGGAGCAGGAACGCTTCGAGCTCGCCTATTCGCCGGAGTGGGTGGTCGCGAACGCCGGCGCAACCGGTTTCTACCGCGTGGGATATTCACCTGAGCTGCTCGCAAAGTTGGGCCATGTCGCTCGTAAGTACCTAACCGCGCTGGAGCGGTACCAGCTGGTGGACGACTCCTTTGCCTCGGTTCTCAAGGGATCCTCCTCGGCGGCCGGCTTCCTCGAGTTCGCACAGACCTTTGGCGAGGAGACGGACCTGTCGGTGTGGCAGCGGCTTGCCGCCGCCCTCGTAGCGCTCGATAGGGTCGTGGAGGACAGAGGCCGCCCCGCTCTGCAGAAGAGGGTGCGGGACTTGTTCAGGCCGGTGCTCACCCGGCTCGGATGGGAGCCCGAGGCGGGCGAAAGCGAAAGAGTTCGGCAGCTTAGGGGAACCGCCCTGGAGATGCTGGGCACGCTCGGTGCAGACGAAGAGATCATTGCCCGGGCGCGTGAGCTTCACCAGCGCTACCTGGCCGACCCCGAGAGCGTCGATCCGGCTGTGGCCGCCGCCGCCATCAACATCGCCGGGGAGAACGGCGGGCAAGAGGAGTTCGACCTGTACTGGCGACGTCATAAAGAGCTCGAGAACCCCCAACTCTCGATTCGCTACCTGCACGCTTTGGCGCGGTTCAGGAGCCCCGAGTTGGTGGCGCGGATGCTCGATCTAGCAGTGAGCGAGGTTCGCACCCAGGACGCCCCATACCTCCTGGGACGCGCCCTTGCAAACCGCACCCGTGGACCGCAGGTTTGGGAGTTCGTCAGCCGTAACTGGGATGCGGTGAGCGAGGGGTTCCCGGCGAACAGCATCGTGCGAATGGTTGACGGCGTGCGCGCCTTCACCGATCGATCCCTCTCCGAGCGTGTCCACGCGTTCTTCGATGAGCATCCCGTTCCGCAGGGCGAGAAGACGCTGAAACAGATCCTCGAGAGGCTTCGCGTGAACGTCGCCTTCAGGGAAAGGGAGTCCGAACGGTTGGCTGAGGCCCTCACTCGCCATCCACTTTGAGCTCTTAAGTGAAAGCGACCGGTGATCCCCTCGAAGCCGACCCAGTTACAGTGGGAAGGGGATCTGCGGGGCAGCTCGAGAGAATAGCTCCCTGGTACAAGCGGTTGTGGGCTTTCTTCGTGGACGTCGGTTTGGCCACAGTCCCGGCGGCCGGTTTTGCTTGGGTGGCTCACGGGCGTCACGTGATGGAGGACCTGTCCTCCTCCACCCTGCCGTCCGAGTCCACCCAATCGGACTTCGGCGCCGCCCTCGCCGCCCTCGAGGGCCTTCTCTACGCAGCGTTACAGATCCTCGCAATTGTCGGCCTCGCCTTCTACACCCTTTATCTCGCGCTGCTGATCTACGGTCTGTATGCCGTGATCCTGCACGCCGTCAGCGGTCAGACGATCGGCAAGAAGGTCGCTGAGATCCGGGTCCTGAAGCTCGACGGAACCTCCTGCGACCTCCCCAGTGCACTGAAGCGCGCAGCAGTCTTTCCGGGCGCTGCTCTCATCCCGCTAGTCGGCCTCGGAACTCCGATTGGCCTCGTCATGCCCTTGCTTACACTTGGGGTCGTCCTGGTGAACGGCTTGTCGCCTTTGCGGGATAGCAAGAAGCGGTCACTCGCCGACAAATTTGGAGGAACGTATGTCGTGGACGAGGAGCGCTGGCCGTAGCCGGCCGGCTTCAGGCACGCGCCGCGCCACTCTCCGCACGACAGCGTGGCCGGGTTGCTGCTTACGTACCCTGTGCCGCCGACGGGATGTTGCAGGAGACGCCCGTACCCTTCAGTCCGCAGTAGCCGTTCGGCACCTTGTGAAGGTACTGCTGGTGGTAGTCCTCCGCGTAGTAGAACTCTTCGGCCGGAGCTATCTCGGTCGTGGTAGGACGGTGTCCCGCATCCTGCAGGGCCCGGTCGTACGCTGATTTCGCCGCTTCGGCGGCTTCTCGCTGCTCCTCGGTGGTGTAGTAAATCGCCGACCTGTACTGCGTGCCGACGTCGTTCCCCTGCCGCATGCCCTGGGTCGGGTCATGCTCCTCGAAGAAGGTCTTGAGCAGCATGTCGTACGAGACCTTGTCGGGGTCGAAGACGACGAGGACCGCCTCCGCGTGGCCCGTCAGGCCCGAGCACACTTCCCTATATGTTGGGTAGGGGGTGTACCCGCCGGTGTATCCCACTGCGGTGGTCCAGACGCCGTCCATCTGCCAGAACAGCCTCTCGGCCCCCCAGAAGCATCCGAGGGCGAAGACGGCAGTTTCGAGACCTTCGGGGAAGGGAGGGCGAATGGGCGTGCCCAGGACCTCATGACGATCGGGAACCCGGTAGGCGTAGTCGGGGCGGCCCGGCAGCGCCTCCTCCGGGCTTATCTTTGTCGTCTTGTACTTCGTTGTGAATAGCATCGACGGCTCCTTTGTCCTGGTCCCAGTCTCGCGCCACTCCACTTCTCGCCGCAGAGAGCCCCACGTCTTCTCAGTCCGTGCGACGATGGGGTTGTTACAATCCAAGCAAGGCCACGGCAGCGACAAGGAGCCCCGTCAGCTCCCGGTCGTGCGAGGCAAACGGCCTCGTCCCAACCACTTTAGTCCTGGAGCGCTTTAACCTCGAGATGTCCTCCGCTATTGACCGGCGTCCTGTAAGTGCCGAGCCCAACGCGGGCTCGGTGCCAAAGGTCTACGACCCGAAAGAGGTCGAAGGTCGTCTTTACGAGAAGTGGGAATCGGAGGGGTACTTCGGTGCCCAGCCCGACTCCTCGAAGAGACCCTTCTGCATCGTCATCCCGCCTCCGAACGTAACCGGCATCCTTCACATTGGGCATGCGCTGGACAACACGCTGCAGGACGTGTTGATCCGGTTCAAGCGGATGCAGGGGTTTGCGACGCTTTGGGTGCCGGGGACGGACCACGCCGGGATCGCGACGCAGAACGTTGTCGAGAGGGAGCTTCGGGAGCAGGGCCTTACGCGGCACGACCTCGGGCGGGAGAAGTTCGTCGAGCGCGTGTGGGAGTGGAAGAAGGAGTACGGCACTCGGATAATCCAGCAGCTCAAGCGACTTGGTGCCTCGTGCGACTGGTCGAGGGAGCGGTTCACGATGGACCCCGGCCTCTCGACGGCGGTCCGGAAGGTCTTCGTCGACCTCTACAACGAGGGACTCATCTACCGGGGTAACCGGATCATCAACTGGTGTCCGCGATGTGAGACGGCTCTGTCGGACATCGAGGTGAACCACTCTGATTACGAAGGGCGGCTCGACCGTTTCCGCTACGACTTCGAGGACGGCTCGGGCGGGCTCAGCGTCGCGACCACCCGTCTCGAGACGATGCTCGGAGACACCGCCGTCGCCGTCCACCCCGACGACGAGCGGTATCGCGAGGTGATCGGCAAGCGCCTCATCCACCCCTTCAGCGGACGCCTGATTCCCGTCGTCGCCGACCGCGCCGTGGACCCCTCCTTCGGGACGGGGGCCGTAAAGGTAACTCCGGCCCACGACGCGACCGACTTCGACATCGCCGGACGGCACGACCTGCCGGCCCTGAACATCTTCGACGGGACCGCTCACGTCAACTCGAACGGCGGGCAGTTCGCAGGCATGGACCGTTTCGAGGCGAGGGAGGAGGTCAGGAAGGCGCTCGAGGGCAAGGGCCTATTCGAAGGAAGTACGCCGCACCGATACGCCATCGGCCGGTGTTCCCGCTGCAACACAATCGTCGAGCCTTGGCTGTCGGAGCAGTGGTTCGTGAAGATGAGGCCGCTTGCTGCCCCCGCGATCGCAGCCGTGAAGGATGGGCGCACGCGCTTCTACCCGGAGAGGTGGGCCAAGTACTACCTCAACTGGATGGAAGACATCCGCGACTGGTGCATCTCTAGACAGCTGTGGTGGGGCCACCGCATACCGGTCTGGTACTGCGACAACGGTCACCGATGGGCGGCTCTAGAAGATCCGACGCGCTGCGCGGAGTGCGGCTCGGAGAAGATCGTGCAGGACCCCGATGTCCTCGATACGTGGTTCTCCAGCCAGCTGTGGCCATTCTCGACGTTGGGCTGGCCGGACCAGACCCCGGACCTGCAGTACTTCTATCCCACCTCGGTCCTCGTGACGGGGTACGAGATCATCCACCTGTGGGTGGCGCGAATGATGATGGCCGGCCTGAAGTTCATGCACGAGGTGCCGTTCGGCTGGGTCTACGTCCACGGAATCGTACGGGATGCGCAGGGCCGCAAGATGTCGAAGTCGATCGGCAACGTCATCGACCCCTTAGAGCTGATCGACGAGTACGGCACCGATGCTCTTAGGTTCACCCTCGCCGAGCACGCCACCGGCCAGGACATCTTCCTCCACACCGAGTGGGTCGCGGGGTCTCGGAACTTCGCCAATAAGCTCTGGAACGCTTCCCGCTTCGTACTGACGAACGCGGGCGACGAGAAGCTGGCTGCACTCCCTCCCCGCGACCGGTGGAAGCTCGCCGATCGCTGGATTCTGTCGCGGCTCAATGCGACCGCCCGGGAGGTGACCGGCCGGTTGGAGAGCTTCGAGGTCGCGGCAGCAGCCCGCTCGATCTATGAGTTCACGTGGGGCCAGTTCTGCGACTGGTACATAGAGGCTGCGAAGCCGAGGCTCTACTCAGATGATCCGGCTGCACGGCAAGACGTCTTACAGGTGTTGATGTTCGTGCTCGATCAGGCGCTCCGGCTTGCCCATCCGATAATGCCGTTCGTCACCGAGGAGATCTGGCAACGGCTGCCCATCAAGGGCGTTGCCCCGTCCATCATGGTCGCGGCGTGGCCGGAGTCCGATCCGGGTTACGACGATCCCGCCGCCGAGGAGACGTTCTCACGGATTCAGGAGGTCGTCTCGACTATCCGGAGCTTCAGGTCCGAGTACCGGGTCGATCCGAGGGCCGAGATCAGGGTCAGGGCCTCCACCGAGGACTCCTCCCTGGCACGCGCCCTCGAGGGTGAGCGGGAGCTGATAACCCACCTGGCGAGGCTATCCGACATCACCGTGGGCAAACCCGTGGAGGACGGCTCTGGCGCTCGTCTCGTCGCCGGCCCCGTCGACGTCTTGATCCCGCTCGAGGGGGTCGTCGAGGTGGGAGAGGAGTCGGCCCGCCTCCAGCGAGCCCTGGCAAATGCTCGGCAGGAGATCGACCGGCTGTCCAGGAAGCTGGCCGACGAAAAGTTCGTGAGCCGCGCTCCTGAGCAAGTCGTCACGGAACAGCGACGGAGGCTGGAAGAGCAGCAAAGCCTTCAGGCGAAACTCTCCTCCCAGCTCGAGGTTCTGCGAGGGTAGCGGCTCAAGGATGCCACTCGAGTTCCGGGAGGCGCTGGCAAGCATCGATGCCCGGGGGTTCGGCATCAAGCCCGACCTCTCCCGGATCGCACGCCTGCTCGAGCTCCTGGACGATCCCCAGCTCGCCTTCCCAACCATTCACATCTCGGGAACCAACGGCAAGACTTCCACGGCCCGGATGATTGGAACCATCCTGGCCGCGCATGGTTTGAACACGGGGATCTACACGTCTCCCCACCTCCGGAGCGTCAGGGAGAGGATGGCGATTGCCGCGTGGGACTCTTCCGGCCTCATTTGGGAGGAGATCTCCGAGGAGGAGTTCGCGGCGACGCTCTATTACCTCCAGCCCCTCATCGCCCTCGTGGAAGCCGACCTCGGCCAAATGACTTACTTCGAGGTGACGACTGCGCTCGCGTTCGACTGGATGGCGGAACGGTCGGTTGGCGCAGGAGTGGTGGAAGTGGGCCTTGGAGGGCGGTGGGATGCCACGAACCTCGTTCAAAGCGCGATTGCGGTTCTAACCACTGTGGATGTTGACCATAGACCCATCCTGGGCTCGACTCGCCTCGAGAACGCCAAGGAGAAGGTCGACATCGTCAAGCCTGGCGCGACGGTGGTCTCTGCCGTTCAAGCCCCGGACGTCCGGGAGCTTCTCGAAGGCAAAGCACAGGCTGAGGGGGCGAGGCTCGTGCTTTCGGGCCGGGACTTTCGTTTGACCTCCGACGAGACGGCCGTCGGGGGCAGGCTGGTCGGCATTCAAACCGCTCGGGCCCGATACGAGGACCTCTATCTTCCGCTGCACGGCGCGCACCAATCTGCAAACCTCGCCCTCGCCGTTGCGGCAGCGGAGGAGTTTCTGGGACGGCCGTTGGACCATCGATCGTTGGCAGCCGCGGTCCGCGCCGTGACTTCCCCCGGACGTCTCGAGGTCGTCGCGCGCCACCCCCTCGTTGTGCTCGACGGCGCCCACAACCCGCACGCCGCCGCCGCCCTGGCCCTGGCCGTGCAGCAGGAGTTTCGGTATCGAAACCTCACCTCGGTGGTCGCGATATCCCAAGACAAGGACCTGGAAGGGATACTGAGCAAGGTCGTCCCTATGGCGGACCGGGTGATCATCTCTCGCTTCGCCAACGCAAGAGCAGCCGACCCCGAGGAGCTTGCCTTGATAGCTTCCCAGTACGGCAAGCCGGTTCAGGTAGTCCCCTCCCTCGATGATTCGGTCGATCTGGCGTTGAGCACCTCCTCCGAGGAGGATCTCGTTTTGGTCACCGGCTCACTTTATGCAGTCGGGGAAGCCCGCAAGCACCTCGCCCGAGGGTTGGAGAGCCGCTCCTAGATCCGGCGTTTTACGGGGGGCAGGAGCGCAGATATTGTTGTCGCCGCGGCTATGTCTACTTCCCCATCGACCTCGCGCGAGGTCACGCTCGTGCTCGTCAAGCCCGACGGCGTCCGCAGGGGCCTCGTGGGCGAAGTCATCTCCCGCCTCGAACGCAAGGGGCTCCAGCTTGACGGCCTCCGCATGTTGACGCTTGACGCGAGTACCGCCGGGCAGCACTACTCGATACATCGCGACAAGCCCTTCTTCGAGGAGCTTGTGGAGTTCATAACCTCGGGCCCCCTCGTGGCGGTTGCGGTTAGCGGAACTGGGGCCGTTGCCGCGGTCCGCAACCTGATCGGCCCCACCAGCCCCTTGGATGCCGCTCCCGGCACCATCCGGGGCGACTTTGCCACCGTCATCACGGAAAACCTGGTTCATGGATCAGACGCGCGAGAAACGGCGGAAAAAGAGATAGCCCTGTTCTTCCCGGAGCTGAGCGAGAACGGGCCATGAGCAAGCCGATCACACACGATGATCTCGGGGTCCTTCGGCCCCATCAGTGTCAGGGCCGGGGAAGTCGCGAAAAATCCGGGTAGCCACCCTAGGGTTCGGCGCATATGCTAGGCGCGTGATCTCAGTGAAAGGACCCGCTCCTTGAGACCAATGGCTAACGACCCTGCGTTCACGTTCATGGGCCGCGACATGGCCGTTGATCTGGGGACAGCGAACACCCTCGTCTACGTCCGGGGGCGGGGGATAGTGCTGAACGAGCCGTCGGTCGTCGCTCTCAACACGAAGACCAATGCGATCCTCGCCGTCGGGCTGGAGGCGAAGCGCATGATCGGCCGTACTCCCGGCCACATCCTCGCGATCCGGCCACTGAAGGACGGAGTCATCGCGGACTTCGAGGTGACCGAGAAGATGCTCCGGTACTTCATCCAGAAGGTTCACAAGCGCCGGATGCTCGCAAAGCCGAGGGTCGTCATCTGCGTTCCCTCCGGGATCACCGGCGTCGAGCAGAGAGCAGTCGAAGACGCGACGATCGCCGCCGGAGCGCGCAAGGTGTTCATCATCGAGGAGCCGATGGCAGCAGCAATCGGTGCGGGACTTCCGGTCCACGAGCCGGCCGGCAACATGGTGGTGGACGTTGGGGGCGGGACGACGGAGGTGGCGGTGATCTCCCTTGGGGGGATCGTGACGAGCCTTTCCACGCGAATCGGCGGCGACGAGCTCGATGAGGCAATCGTCGGCTACATAAAGAAGGAGTACTCGCTGATGCTGGGAGAGCGGACGGCCGAGGAGATCAAGATTACGATCGGGTCCGCCTTCCCCTTGCCCGACGAGCCTCACGCCGAGATTCGTGGACGCGATCTCGTAACGGGCTTGCCGAAGACGATCATCGTCTCGGCTGAAGAGATCCGCCGCGCGCTCGAGGAGCCTCTCAACGCCATCATCGACTCGGTGAAGACCACGCTCGACAAGACCCCGCCGGAGCTGGCCGCTGACATCATGGAGAAGGGCATCGTCCTGACCGGCGGCGGGGCGTTGTTGAGGGGATTGGACGAGCGCCTCAAGCATGAGACGGGCATGCCTATCCATGTTGCCGAGGGCGCTCTGTACGCGGTTGCGATCGGCTCCGGCAAGTGCCTCGAAGAGTTCCAGGCTCTCAAGAGGGTTCTCGTCTCCTCCGGAGCCGGGTAGGCGCGACGAAACACGGCAGAAATAGGAGTCGGACTCCCCTCATTCGCCATCCGCTTCAGGGTCCACCGATAGAATGACCGGAACCTCCCAGCAAAGGGGCGCTTCAAGTTGATGTACCGAAGGTCCACAAGACAGCGACTGGCTCTGGCGGCCCTGCTGGCGGCCACGGCCACGGTCGTAACCCTTGACTTTCGCGAGAACCCCGGAGGTCCCATCCAAAGGGTGCAGAACCTTGCGATCTCGGTCGTCGCTCCGCTTCAGGACGGCATCGGCCGCGTGTTTGCTCCCGCGGGCGACTTCCTCTCGAGCCTCCGACAGATGGGGACGCTGAAGCGGGAGAACGAACGGCTCGCCGCCGAGCTGGAGCAGCTCAAGGCGCAGCAGCGCAGGATCCCCGAGATCATGAGGGAGAACGCTCACCTCAAGCAGCTGGTGAAGCAGAAGGACTGGGTGACCGGCGCCACGCTCTATACGCGCGTTATCGGAACAGGACCGTCGAACAATGAGTGGAGCGTCTTCGTCGACAAGGGGCAGGCGGACGGCTTGAAGGTCGGAATGGCCGTGGTCTCAGAGCAGGGACTCGTGGGCCGCACCCTGTTCGTTGCCGAGCGCTACTCGAAGATTTTGCTTGCCATCGACCCCCAGCACTCCGTCGGGGCGCGCCTGACGGGAAGCGGAGAACAGGGAGTCATCGGGGGCGAGGGCGCGGCGGACCTCCGCTTTGAGTTCATCGATCCAAGCACGAAGATCGCCAACGGCGAGACGGTCGTCACCTCTGGGTACGACAAGGGCATCTATCCGGCCGGAATCCCGATCGGGAGGGTGACCAGGGTCAACGAGGCGCCCGACGGCCTCACCAAGACGGCCCTGGTCAGACCGATGGTCGACTTCTCTCGTCTCGACACGGTAGTCGTCCTGCTCGAATCGGGCCCGATGATACCGGGGAGCTAGGGCGGCCGACTCGGCGGATGCGACGAGGTGCAGTCTTTGGACTTACGGTGCTCACCGCGGTCCTGCTCCAGTCCACCGTGTTTGCGCGGCTCACGATTTTCAGCGTCTCGCCGGACCTGGTTCTTGCAGTGGTCATATGCTTTGCGCTGATCGACGGGCCTACGACCGGCTCGATCCTGGGGTTTTCAGGGGGAATGCTCCGCGACCTGCTGCTCGATGCCCCGAAGGGTCTCACCGGTCTGTCCTACCTGATAGTCGGGTACGTTGTGGGCAGCATCAGGCCGTATTTCCAAACCACGAGCGTGGTGGTCCCTCTCATGGGCATGTTTGCAGGCTCCCTCGGTGCGAGCCTGTTGTATGAGCTGCTAGAGGGAATGTTGGGCCGAAGGACCGGTTCGGTTGGGCGGGCCTTGATAGTCGTGCTCTTGACCGCCGTCTACAACACGATCTTGGTGCCCTTCCTCTACCCACTCGTAAGACGCATCGCGTTGCTCTACAGGACCGAGAAGGTGTACCAGTGGTGAACACCGACCTCATGGGGACGCGGATGAGGCTGACGTTCTTAGGGGTCATATTTACGTCTCTGATCGCCGCTCTCGTCCTGCGCCTCTACTTCCTCCAGATCCTGAGCCACTCGACCTATCGAGAAGCTGCGCAGACGAATCAGGTCCGGCTGATTCCGTCGGAGCCGGCGAGGGGACGCATCCTCGACCGAAACGGCGAGGTGCTCGTGGACAACCGCGTCTCGCTCGTCGTATCCGTCAGGGAAGACCAGGTCAAGGATCGCGATCGAACTCTCAACCACCTTTCGCAGGTCCTTCGAATCTCGAGGCAGGAGCTGGACAAGAGGCTCCAGGATCGAACCCTCTTGCCTTACGCACCGATCCCGGTGGCGGAGGACGTACCCGAGGAGACGATGGTCTACATACGGGAGCACCAGGAGGAGTTCCCCGGGGTCATGACCGAGACGAGGCCGGTGCGCCGCTACCCCAACGGGAAACTGGCCGCCCACGTTCTGGGCTATCTGGGAGAGATCAACCGGGAGCAGCTCGAGACGAAGCGCTACCGCAATTTCCGGCCCGGCTCGATCATTGGCCGCAGCGGGATCGAATACGCCTACGAGCACGAGCTCCACGGCACCGAGGGGCTTCTCAAGCTGGAAGTCGACGCAAGGAACAAGGTGAGGCGGGTTCTCGGGCGCAGAGATCCGATCCCTGGCCAAGACCTCGTTTCGACCATCGACGCCAAGATCCAGAAGATCACCGAGGAGTCGCTCGCCCAGGGGATCGAGAAGGCGCGCACCATCTTCGACCGGGAGTCGGGAAAGAGGTACGTCGCGCCGGCCGGTGGCGCCGTCGTCATGGACCCAAACAACGGGGAGATCATTGCGATGGCCTCATTTCCCGACTACGACCCGGCGGCCTTCATCGGCGGAATCTCGCGCTCCGAGTTCGAGGCCTTATCCGGCGATGTTGCGAACCCCTTGTTGAACCGGGTCATCCAGGCTGCCTTCCCCCCAGGGTCAACGTTCAAGACGGTGACAGCGGCCGCGGCCCTCGAGGAGGGCATCGCCAGCCCGACCGGGCGCTACGACTGCCCTCGGCAGTACCGTTACGCGAACCAGACCTGGAGGAACTGGAAGCCCACGGACTCGGGGATCCTGACCGTGCCGCAGGCGATGGCAGACTCGTGTGACACCGTCTTCTACCCGTGGGGGGCGGAGTTCTACAGGCGCTTCCGGGGCAGGCAGGGAGAGCTGCTACAGCGCTACGCCCGGGAATACGGATTCGGATCGCGAACCGGAATCGAAATCCCGTTCGAAAAGGCGGGAAGGGTCCCCGATGAGGGTTGGCTGCAAGAGATGCACCGCAAGTATGCTCAGGCCTTTCCCTACAACATCTGGCTACCCGGTTACACAGTCAACATGTCCATTGGGCAGGGAGACGTCCTTGCAACGCCGCTTCAGCTCGCGAGCCACTATGCGGCGCTGGCAAACGGAGGAACGTTCTACCGACCCCACCTCGGCCTCCGACTAAAGGACGGAGACCGGGTGACGAAGACCTTCACACCAGAGAGGAAGGCGAACATCGACATCTCTCCCGCCAACCTCGCCGCAATTCGTGCGGGATTGGAGGCGGTCACGACCGTAGGGACGGCCAGCTCGGCCTTCGCCGGCTTCCCGTTGGAAGCGATAAGCGTGGGGGCCAAAACCGGAACGGCGGAGATCCGAGGCAAGCAGCCATACGCTTGGTTTGCCGCTTACGCACCGGCAAACGACCCCAAGTACGTTGTCGTCGTCATGCTCGAGGAGGGCGGCCACGGCGGAGAAACCGCTGCCCCCATCGCACGCCGGATCCTCGAGGGGATCTTCGAGCTTTCGCTCTCCGAGGTCAGCCCTTCCGTGAGGACTGATTGATGGCGGATAGGACCATCGGAAGGCTTTACGTGAGCAGGGAGGGGCTTGGCTCGGCTCGCATATCGGCCAAGTCTCCGATCAGGCACCTGGACCCCTTCCTGATCCCCGCGGCTTTGGCGCTTACGGCGGTTGGGTGTGTGGCCGTGCGGTCGGCCTCGGCGCCCCTGCTGCAGGCTCAGGGGATGGACCCCGACTACTTCCTCAAGCGGCAGCTTGTCTTCTTCTGCCTCTCGACGATCGCGTTCGGGATCGTCTTGTTATTCGACTATCGGAGGTACGCGGCGTACGCCCCCATCATCTATGCCGGAATGCTCGTCCTACTGCTGGTGGTGCTCACCCCCCTCGGCCAAAGGGTGGCCGGGGCTCAACGCTGGCTAAGCCTCGGCGTGTTTCAGGTGCAGCCGGCGGAGCTCATGAAGGTCGCGTACATAGGATTGCTGGCTGCGCTGCTTTCGAGGGAGACAAACAGGGCCGGGTTCGCCCCCGTTGCCCAAGCACTGATCATGGCCGGAGTCCCTGCTCTGCTCGTCTACGCTCAGCCCGACTTGGGTTCCGCACTCGTGCTGTTTGCCATTGCCTTCGGCATGTTGCTCGTGGCGGGGGTGGAGCTTCGGTGGCTCGCTGTCGTGGTGCTCCTCGCGGCGACCGTAGCCGTGCTTGCTATCCAGCTCGGTGTATTGAGGGACTATCAGGTGGCGAGGCTCCAGGCATTCCTCGATACGGAATCCGACCTCCAAGGGAGTTCGTTCAACCTCGCACAGTCGAAGATTGCCATCGGTTCGGGCGGCTTTCTAGGCAAGGGTCTGGGAAACGGCTCCCAGACCAACCTTTCTTACGTCCCCGAGCAGCGGACCGATTTCATCTTCACCGCCATAGGAGAGGAGATGGGTTTCGTGGGGGCGATGCTCGTCATAGGACTCTTTAGCCTTCTGTTATGGAGATGCGTCCGGATCGCTATGCTCTCAAAAGATCTATTTGGAACACTGGTGGCGGCTGGCGTCGCCACGATGCTGGGCTTCCAGCTTTTCGTGAACATCGGGATGACGATCGGGATCATGCCGATCACCGGCATCCCCCTGCCCTTTGTCTCGTATGGGGGGTCGTCTCTCGTTACCAGCTACGTGGGTGTTGCGGTCGTGATGAACATCCACATGCGGAGATTTGTGTAAGCATAGGAGAAGATTTGACAGATCAAACTATCGAGGCCGTTCCAGAACGGCCATCATCAGACGCGCGCCGGCCTCGCAGGCGCAGGCGTTCGGCCGCGCCGTCCAAGGGGCAAGGTCCGTCCTCAGACGGGCTGGCTGGTGAAGCAGATGCTGCAGCCTCCGCGCCGGAGCCCTCACAGCCTGCCGACGCCCCTTCCCAGGTACCGCCTTCGCCCGCTCACCCTGGCGAGAGTGAAGGGCAGCCGCGTTCCGTAGCGGTCACGGATGCCACGCCACCCCCCGGCCCTGCCGGTGTGGATGATGCAAGGGAGGCGCCCGACTCTGATGGATCGGGCAGAGCGGCACCGGTCGAGGAGCCTCCGCCCGCGATGGGAGGGCAGAGCCAAGGATCCCCCCTCGAGGCGCAAGGCGTTCCGGACCAGGTTTCCCCCCGCCCCCGCCGGCGGCGCCGATCGACGGGCCGCCGAGGGCGGAGCACCGCGCAGGCGGTCGCAACATCTGCAGAGCAAGAAGCTCCTGAAACGCCAGGTGACGCTGCGCCCGCAACCGAGCCCGCGACGATCGTGCTTCAGCCGGTCGATTCTTCCTCCCTCGTCGGGACCATTGCCCCCGAAGGTGAGGCGGCGACGGCGCCGGAAGGTGCTCCTTCGCCCCTCGTCGCGCAAGCTGAGGCACCGGCAGCCGCGCCGGTAGTCGTAGAGCCGGCCCCGCAGAGCGCCGTTCCCGAAACCGTCCCTTCTACCGAGCAGCGCCGCGTTCGCCAGCCAGTGGCTAGGCGCCGGAGAAAGGGGCCGCGAAGAGCCCGCGTTGAGCAAGTCGCTCCACTCGGGCCGAGAAAGATGCTGATAGCCGTTGGTCGCGAGCGAAGCCAGATCGCGGTGCTGGAGGGGCGCGAGCTCGTCGAGCACTACGTGGCACAGCGTGAGGATCGTTCGATCGTCGGAAACGTTTACGTGGGTCGGGTTCAAAACGTCCTTCCCGGTATGGAGGCCGCGTTCTTAGACATAGGCGAGCTGCGAAACGCGGTCCTTTACGTCGGCGAGGTGAGCTACGAGGACGACGTGGAGGGGCCGTCTCCCAGGATCGAGACGCTGCTCAAGTCAGGCCAGTCGGTCCTTGCCCAGGTCACGAAGGACCCGATGGGCTCGAAGGGCGCTCGCCTAACAACTGAGGTGTCAATAGCAGGCCGCTACCTCGTGCTTGTTCCACAGTCTTCTGCGGTGGGCATCAGCCGCCGCCTCGCCGATCAGGAGCGTAAGCGGCTGAGGGAGATTGCCACGAGGATTCGCCCCGAAGGTCACGGCCTGATCGTTCGGACTGCCGCCGAGGGGGCGAGCGAGCAGGATCTGGAGCGGGACGTCTCGCGCCTAGTGAGAATCTGGGGCGAGGTCCTCGAAAAAAGCAAAGTTGCAAAACCCCCCAAGCTCGTCTACTCCGAGCCGCCACTAGCGATTCGCGTGGTCCGAGACCTCTTCACCGCCAATGTGGAGCAGGTGATCGTGGATGACGAGGCGGTCTACAACGAGATCCGGGACTACCTGAACGAGGTAACTCCCGAGCTCGGCGACAGGGTGGAGCTGTATCGCGGGGAGGAGCGGCTCTTCGAGCGCTACAACGTGACCGAGCAGGTTAGGAAGGCCATCGACCGGCGCGTCTGGCTGCCGTCGGGCGGCCATATCGTCATCGACCGGACCGAGGCGATGACGGTCATCGACGTGAACACCGGCCGCTTCGTGGGCAGGTCGACGCTCGAGGACACCGTGTTGCGAACGAACCTCGAGGCGGCGGAAGAGATCGCGAAGCAGCTGCGGCTCAGAGATATCGGCGGCATCATCGTCGTCGACTTCATCGACATGGGATACGAGCACAATCGCGCCGAGCTGCTGCGTGTCTTCAACAACGCCCTATTGAGGGACAAGACCCGCACGCAGGTTTACGGGGTCTCGGAGCTCGGCTTGGTCCAGATGACGCGAAAGAGAGTTTCCGATGGGCTGTTGGAGGCGTTCTCGCAGGTTTGCGAAGTCTGCGAGGGTAGGGGAGTCATCCTGACCGACATCACGTGACCTGGACGAAGCGAAGGGCATAGGCGCCCAGCCCTTGCCGTGTTGGTATGCTTGAGAGCCCTCGCCATCTCGCGCGAGGCGTTCGAAGCGGCACCCCAGAGTGATGCCGATCCACCGCAACGACGACAGAGGCTTCGACTAATGTATGCAGTCATCAAGACCGGAGGAAAGCAGTACAAGGTCAGGCCGGGTGACGTGATCGAGGTCGAGCACCTCGGCAACAAGCCTGGTTCGACGACCCTGACGCCCATTCTCGTCGTGAACGATGAAGGAAAGACGATATTGGGCGCAAAGGATCTTGCTGCATACAAGGTCGGCTTTCGCGTTCTGGGAGACGCAAAGGGCGACAAGGTGACGGTCTTCAAGTACCGGCCAAAGACGGGGTATGCATCCAAGACCGGTCACCGGCAGCTTTACTCGCTGATCGAGATCACCTCCATAGGCGACGCGAAGGACGGATCGCGCTCAGGCCACCAAAAGGGACGGCCGGCCTCGGCCCGCACCGGCGCGGAGCGAGAAAGCGGCGGGCAGGCTGACGAAGAAAGCGCTGCCCAAGCTGATAACCTGGAAAGCAATGGCTCATAAGAAAGGCGCATCCTCCTCACGAAACGGCAGAGACTCTCGCGCCCAGCGGCTGGGTGTAAAGGTTTTTGCCGGTCAGGTCGTACCGGGCGGCGCAATCCTCGTTCGCCAGCGCGGGACGCGAATTCATCCTGGAACGATGGTAGGGCGGGGAAGCGACGACACCCTTTATGCAAAGACGAGCGGAGAGGTTCGGTACTTTCACCGGGCTGGCCGCCACTTCGTCAGCGTCGACCCCAAGTAGCTTCTCTCGGCGCGTGCACGCCGCCGACGCACATTCGAATCGCACGAGATACGCCGAGTGTTAGTAGACGAAGCCCGTGTCTTTGTATCCTCCGGCGCAGGCGGCGACGGCGCGGTCTCGTTTCAACGAGAGAAGTACCGCCCTCGGGGCGGCCCGGATGGCGGTGACGGAGGCCGGGGAGGTTCGGTCATGCTCGTCGCCTCGGAGGGAGTCGGATCTTTATCGTGGCTGAAGAACCATCCCCACCAGCAAGCCAAGCCGGGTGGCAGAGGAGCGAAGAGCAACCGCACGGGCCCAAACGCCCCTGACCTGGTCCTGGAAGTACCCGTCGGCACCGTCGTGAAGCACGACTCGGGGCAGATCCTGGCCGACCTGGCCGCACCTGGTGACCGAATCTGCGTGGCCAGAGGCGGGAGGGGTGGCCGGGGTAACGCCGCTCTGACGAGCGCGCGCCGACGAGCGCCCGGGTTTGCGGAGCTCGGGGAGCCGGGAACCGAGCTGTGGTTGACGCTGGAGCTACGCCTCATCGCGGACGTAGCCGTCCTCGGACTTCCGAACGCCGGGAAGTCGACGCTCGTCGGCGCCGTGTCCGCTGCCCACCCAAGAGTTGCCGATTACCCTTTCACCACCCTCGAGCCGACCCTCGGCGTTGTCGAGCGGGGGGAGCGCCGGTTCACAATCTGTGACATCCCGGGCCTCATAGAGGGAGCGCATCGGGGCAGAGGCCTAGGGCTCAAGTTCTTGAGGCACGTACAGAGGTCTGCGATCTTTCTTCATGTGGTCGATGTTTCGCAGGAAGAACCATGGGAGGCCTACGAGACCGTCCGGCACGAGCTCGGGGCGTTCGACGAGGACCTGCTGGAGCGCCCCCACGTGGCGGCCCTCAACAAGGTGGACCTCGTCGACGCGCAATCGGCGGAAAGAGCCCTCCGCCGCTTCTCGGACCAGCTCGTCGAAGCCTTTCTGGTGTCGGCGACGGAGGGTGTCGGGCTGGATGCTCTGCTCGACCGCCTCTTGGCTATGGTCGAAGAAGAACGCAAGTCTCGTCCCGCTGCGAAGGGGTTCGAGCTGTTCGAGACCGCTGAGGAGCCTCTTTCCGTGAAACGCGAGGAGGGTGGGTGGCGAATCCAAGGAGCGGCGGTTAAAAGGTGGGTCGCGATGACGGACATGTCCAACCCTGAAGCAGTCGCTTACCTCCAGGGCAGGTTGGAAAGGGCCGGCGTCGAGGAGATGCTCGCGCGGGCGGGAGCGAAGCCGGGCGATGAGGTCAGGATCGATGGAGCGGAGTTCAACTGGTGGCCGACGGGGACGATTCCTGAAGCGCAACCCCGGGCGGGAAGCGAGCGCGATCGATGAAACCGCGCCGGCTAGTGGTGAAGATAGGGACGACTTCGCTGACCGGACCCGACGGTAAGCCCGACCGCGATCGGATCAAGCAGATCACGGACCAGGTTGCTGCCTTGAAAGATCGTGGGGTGCGCTCAGTCATCGTTTCGTCGGGAGCCATCGCGGCGGGAATGCAGGCCCTTGCGCTAAAGGGCCGCCCCACCGACATGCCCACCCTCCAGGCCGCGGCGGCCGTGGGACAGAGAAGGCTGATGGACCTTTACGCCTCGCTCCTCGAGCCGTACGGCCTCGCCGTCGGCCAGATTCTGTTGACCCAGGACGACATAGTCCAACGGCGCCACTACCTCAACGCTCGCCACACGATTGAACGCCTCCTGGAGCTCGGGTGCGTGCCAATCGTCAACGAGAACGACACGGTGGCCACACAGGAGATCCGCTATGGGGACAACGACCGGCTGGCGGCCCTCGTCGCGAACCTGGTGGGGGCCGACCACCTGGTCATGCTTTCGGACGTCGAGGGCCTGTTCACCTCCCATCCCCGAGAAGAGGGGGCGGAGCTCATCGGGATGGTCGATGAGATCACCCCTGAGCTCTTCAAGTCGGCCACCCGCACCTCTCCCCTCGGATCGGGTGGAATGGCGTCGAAGCTCGAGGCGGCGAGGATGGCTACGTTCTCAGGAGTCGCCGTCGTGATCGCCTCCGCGAGCCGTCCCAACGTCCTCGTTGACCTGTGCGAGGGCAAGCGGGCAGGGACCTACTTCCGGCCGAGGCCGTCGAGGCTGCAGGCCAAGAAGCTTTGGATTGCCTGGGCGCCTCAATCTCGAGGACGTATCGTCGTCGACGACGGTGCAGCCCGAGCCATCACCGACGGGAAGAAGAGCCTGTTGGCGGCCGGGGTTAACACCGTGGAAGGCTCGTTCAGGGCTGGGGATGCAGTCGACGTCCTCCGCTCTGACCGGCAGGTAGTGGCAAAGGGGTTGGTGAGCTTCGACTCGGAGCTTCTCGCTCAGATCGCGGGCACGAGCGGCAATCGCGAAGTGATCCACCGCGATCAGCTGGTGCTGATGTGAACCCCCTCATCGAAGTAGGCCGGCGCGCTCGCATCGCCGCGGAAGAGCTAGCCCAGTCTTCCACCGTGACAAAGAAGGCCGCCCTCCTAGCGATGTCAAAAGCCCTCCTCGACAACCAGGCCATGCTGATCGACGCCAACCGCAAGGAGGTGGACCGCGCCCGAGATGCCGGCGTCTCCTCGGCCTTGCTGGACCGGCTCACGCTCACGCCGTCTCGGCTGAAGGGGATGTGCGAGGGCCTGGAGAAGGTGGCGGAGCAACCGGACCCGATCGGCCAGGTCGTCGAGGAGTGGACGAGGCCGAACGGCCTTCGGATCCAGAAGGTGCGCGTCCCTATGGGAGTCGTCGCGGTCATCTACGAAGCGCGCCCGAATGTGACCGCCGATGTCGCCGGGCTATGTCTCATGTCTGGGAATGCGGTCATACTGCGCGGCTCATCGCAGGCCCTCGAGACCAACAAGGCTGCGGTTCGGGTCCTTGCTCGAGCTGCGGAAGAAGCAGGGATCCCGCCAAACGCAATCCAGCTCGTGGAGGATACGTCACGGGAGTCGGCGACCCATCTCATGCAGCTGGAGGGGTACGTCGACCTCCTCATTCCAAGGGGCGGCCAGGCGCTGATCTCCTCGATCTACGAGAAAGCGACCGTTCCCTACATCATCGACGGTGACGGAAATTGCCACGTTTACGTCGATGCGGCGGCGGACCCCAAGATGGCTCGGAGCATTGTGATCAATGCAAAGACGCAACGGCCTTCAGTCTGCAACGCAGCGGAGACGCTCCTCGTCCATCGGGAGATTGCCGGCAGCTGGTTGCCGGGCGTGCTCGATGAGCTGGCGGAGCGAGGGGTCGAGGTTCGAGGTGATCCGAACGTCCTCGATCTCTGGCCCGAGGCAGTCGAGGCCACCGAGGAGGATTGGAGAACGGAGTACCTCGACCTGATCCTTGCCGTCAGGGTGGTCGATTCCCTGGATGAGGCGATCGACCATGTGAACACGTGGGGTACCTCGAATGCCGAGGCGATAGTCACCGAGGACGCAGGTGCTGCCGATGTGTTCGCTCGCAGGGTCGATTCGGGCTCCATCTTCATCAACGCGTCCACGCGATTCAGCGACGGCGGGGAGTTCGGTTACGGAGCCGAGATCGGCATCTCCACTCAAAAGCTGCACGCCCGGGGACCGATGGGTTTGAAGGAGCTGACGACCTGCAAATATCTAGTATGGGGCGATGGGCACACCAGGCAGTAACCCGCGGGGCTGAAGGCGGCGTTGAGTATCATTCACCGGTAGCCGGATTGGAGTCCAAAGTGCCTTACGAGTACATACTCGAGTTGCTGAAGGCGAGGGTTGCGCCCGCTGATCGGCCTTACGAGGAAGGAATACTTACTGTCGACGGCCTGACCGAGCCGTTCATCGTTGAGAGGAGCTGGTCTGGGCCGGCGGGCTACTACCTAGAGCAGTGGTCCATTAGGCGAAGCGGCAGCGAGATCATTTACTCCGGCGACGTGAAGTCGATCTCGATCAGGGGGTTGCAGTCCATCTCTACCTTCACGGACCGAGTCGACACGCCGATCCCGCTCGAGGCGGGCACGTACCAGCTCGCGTTCGTGGTCGAGGGTCGCTTCATGGGTTTCACCGAGATTCGGGTAAGCTCGAAGGAGACGGTCGCGGCCTAAGAGGCGGCGCCCGCATTCCTCCAGAGGAGCATCTTCGAGTGAGCCTAGAGCGCCCTGATCCCCAGGCGATAGTCATCTTTGGCGCTTCGGGCGATCTAACCCAGCGCAAGGCGATGCCGGCGCTCTACAACCTCTACCGCCAGGGACTGTTGCCGAGAGATTTTGCCGTGATCGGCTTCGCTCGCTCTCCGATGACCACCGAGCAGTTCAGCGAGCAGATGCGCCAAGCGGTCGCCGAGAGCAGCAGCACCGCCTTCCAGGAACGGCGGTGGGCCGATTTGCAGAGGCACCTGAGCTACTTCCAGGGGGATTACTCCGATCCCGAGTCGTTCCGCAAGCTCGGACGCCGCCTGGAGGAGGTCGACCAGGAGCTCGGTACGCAGGGCAGGCGCCTGTTCTACTGTGCGACCCCACCCTCGGCGTTTCCCACCATCGCCGGGAACATAGGGAAGGCAGAACTTGCTGCCGACTGCCGAATAGTGATCGAGAAACCCTTCGGACACGACCTCGCCAGCGCGATGGATCTCAACTCGATCCTTCACTGCGTCTTCCAGGAGCATCAGATCTTCCGCATCGACCACTATCTCGGAAAGGAGACGGTCCAGAACATCCTCGTCTTTCGCTTCGCGAACGGGATGTTCGAACCGATATGGAACCGGGGGTACGTCTCGTCGGTTCAGATCGACGTGGCGGAGTCGGTTGGGATCGGTGGACGCGGGAGCTTCTACGAGGAAGCCGGCGCCGTTCGAGACATCGTGCAGAACCACATGATGCAGCTCCTCGCCATCCTTACGCTGGAGCCGCCGCCATCGTTTGACTCCGAGTCGATCAGGAACGAGAAAGTGAAGCTGCTTCGGTCGGTGCGCCCTATCGACCCAACGACCCTGGTCCGCGGGCAGTACACGGCCGGGGTCGTGGAGGGTGAGGCGGTCAGAGGCTACCAGGAGGAGGAAGGGGTCACGCCGGGATCTCAGACAGAGACATTTGCTGCAATGCGGGCGGAGATCGAGAACTGGCGCTGGGCGGGCGTCCCCTTCTACCTTCGGGCGGGGAAGCGAATGCCGCGCAGGGCCACGTGCATCACGATGATGTTTCACGGCGCGCCCCATCTGCTCTTCGAATCGTCGGGATTGGACCGCCCCGACCCCAACCATCTGTCGATTCGAATCCAGCCGAACGAAGGGATAACGATCACGTTTGGGGCAAAGCTTCCAGGCCCGGACATGAGAGTCGCCCCGGTGGACATGGACTTCGACTACCACGAGTCGTTCATGTCGCAGCCGGCCGAGGCCTACGAGCGGCTGATCCATGATGCGATGGTGGGAGACGCGACGCTGTTCACGAGGGCAGACGAGATAGAGCGGTCGTGGGAGATCGTCGAAGGGATCCTGGGAAAGAGCGACCCGGAGCCCTACCAGGCCGGAACCTGGGGCCCTCGCTCTGCAGACGAGCTCATCAGGCCCGGGCGCTGGCACCTCTGCTGATCGGGCTGGCCGGCCCTCAGCGTCACGACGTCGCCCAACTGTACGCCCTCTGACCGAAGAACCCGCTCGTTGAGCTCGACGGCTCCGACGAATCGATGCCGGGGCCGGTACAGCGGACATGGATCTTCTTCGCAAGGCATCATGTGCAAGATGTCCACTATCCGCATGTTCTCGTCCCAGAATGCGATGTCGAGTGGAATCAGCGTGTTCTTCATGTGAAACACCGCTGCAATCGGTTCTTGCCACACGAACGCCATTCCCTCGAGCCGGGGCAGTTGCCGGAGGAACATGAGCCCGCGGGTCTGCGCTTCTGGGTTGTCGGCGATTCTTACCCTAGTTCCACCAGCACTCGGTCTCGCGGCTTATTTGCAGTCGTCCCAGCGGTAACTGCTCCAGCGCCTCTTGTTCGCCGCGGGGCACGGCACCTTTGGTTTCGGCTGCAGGGCTCTCACCTGATGGAGGGGTTGCGATTGTAGGGGCGCGCCTTTGGAAAGTGCCACCCGGACGCGACGAGAAGAAGGGACAGTAAGATTGCGAGAAAGCGGTAATGCATTTGGGCGGTACCTAGTCGGGCTATCTTATGGTGTTGTGACAGATCTCGGACCGGGTAGGTGCGTCTTTTCTCCATAGGTCGGCCCGGAGGTCCGGATAAGTATCTCTTTCCGGGGGAGCGCATCCTTCAGCTCACCCGCCGGCACCCGGCCGCCCTGTCTCGTGTGATCTCTCGCTGGCTTCTCGGCCTTGCCCTTGCAACGCTGGTGAGCTTGCTGCTCGCCGGACGAACTCCGCCGCCGGTGCCAAGGATCGCATCCACGGCGATTGCCGTCGCTGCGACGGCTCAGGCTGCGGCGCGGTGGGGAAGGTGGTGGCTGACGAGATACGTCATAACCGACGAACGCATCCTGTTGCTCCAGGGGGGCTTGGTAACCAAGGTCTCCGCCATTCCGTTCTTCAAGTTGGCGGACACGGGGTTTTCTAGGCCTCTGCTCGGCAGGTTGCTGAGGTACGGTGACGTCTCGCTCTACGGCCCTGAGGGCACGCTGCTACACCGTCTGACATATCTCCCGAAGCCCGTGGAGCTGTATCGCCTCATAGCGTACCTCGCCGACGACGCGATCAATCCCCGCGCGGCCAGGTCAAGGCAGGCCGGAGGGTCAACAGACCCACAGGAAGCGGACACGGGGCCTCTGCCGCCAGTCGTCGTTTGAGAGAAGGTTCGGCACGCCGCCTGGGGATCATGGGTGGGACCTTCGATCCCATCCATAACGGGCACCTCGTATGCGCCGAAGAGGCGCTGCGCCAGTTCGAGCTCGACGAGGTTGTCTTCATACCTGCCGGTCGTCCTTGGCAGAAGGAAGGACGGTGCGTCGCTTCGGCCGAGGACCGCTACCTCATCACGATGCTTGCGACTGCTTCCAACGACAGATTTTCCGTGTCGCGAATCGAGATCGATCGGGAGGGCCCGACCTACACGATCGACACGCTTCGCGCTTTCGCCTCCTTTTACGAAGACCGGGCGGAGCTCTTCTTCATCATGGGAGCCGACGCCCTCTCAGATTTCGGTTCGTGGAAGGATCCCGAGGCGGTGTTGGCCCACGCGCGGATAATTGCAGCCGCTCGTCCTGGCTACGATCCGTGGGGACCGGGCGCGGATTGGCTGCAAGAGCGCGTTAGCGTTATCGAGATCCCGCATCTCGCGATTTCCTCCACAGACATACGGGAACGCATATCGAAGGGCCTGTCCGTTCGCTACCTGCTCCCTCCCGAGGTGGCCAAGCTCATCGAACAGCGTCGCCTATATGCGTAGACGCGCAGGTTAGCTAAGTATGATCGGGTGGGTACTTAGCTAGTGCGGGTCACGCGCGGCGGCCGTAAAACAGAAAGGGTGATGCGGATCAGTCTCGACTCCAGGTCAAAGGCGCTCATGGCGGCAACGGCAGCATCGGACAAGAAGGCCACCGACATCGTGATCCTGGACATGGGACCCCTCATAGGCATCACCGATTACTTCGTCATCTGCTCGGCGCCGAACACGCGACAGGTCAAGACGATTGCCGACGAGGTCAAGGAAAGGCTTGGTGCCTCCGAGATCAAGCCCTACAGGCGTGAGGGCGAGCGAGAAAACCGGTGGGTGCTCCTCGATTACCTCGACATCGTGGTTCACATCTTTCACGAGGAGGAGCGAGAGTTTTACCGGATAGAGAACCTTTGGCAGGATGCCGATCGTTTGCCGTTTGAGGAAGCGACCCGTGCCTTCGGCTCCTAGCCGGCTGGTCTGCTTTGTCTAGAGGAGGTCGCCGCCGCAGCGGCAGACGTGGGAGCCGGGAACGCGGCGACCAGCGTGACGCATCGGAGGAAGCATCCGCTGCGCCATCAGTTGAAGAGGTAAGCGACCCCCGTCCTCCCCTGAGGACCCTCCCTCCCGACGGGATCGTCCTCGAAGAGGTCATCGCGCGGATGCAACGAGACTACGGGGTGCCGGTCACCCCTCAAGAGTACCGGTTGGTATTGAGGGTCCAATCCTCAGACCAGACCGCTACGCCGGAGCCGTTCTTCTCTCCTGTCGCCGACGCCCACGATAATTCGAGCAAGCTAACCGCGAGAAGGAGCGGGGGTCGCCGCAGGGGCGGGCGGGGCGATCCGCCGGTCACGGCCGAGGTGAAAGACGTCGAAGATCAGGCCCGGCCCGACAGGTCACATGAACGGCGGAGTACGCCTGGAAGATAGCTTCTAGCTGGAGCCGTTATCAGACTTGTCCTCGTCCCTGTAGTCGAGGTTTCCGAGGCTGCTTCTCAGTCGTGCTCGAAAATCGGCCTTTCCGAGCCCGGTTCCATTCGTGGATGCTTCCGGACGCTCGTGGCTGTCTTCCGGCTCCATCGCTCTCGCCTTGATCATGTTCGATGAGCCGTTCGACGGTCTCGGCGCGAGCACGGGCGACCTCTCCCTTTCCTTCGACGCAGTGTCCTGCTGATCCCTGGCCTCTTCCTCGGGCTCCTGAGTAGGGGGGCGCGTGGCCGGCCGCGTGTTGCTTATGACGAACTCGTCCCATTCGTCGGCGTCGGGCTCGCGGCTACCTTTGCCCTTTTTTCGTCCTTCACCCTCTCCCGCTGGCTCTCGGAAGTTTCTGTAGTGGTAGTAGTAGCTTCCATCGGGATCTCGTTCGAGAGCGTTGACAGCGATACCGAGGACTCGCACGCCCAATCGCTCGAAGTTACGGGTAGCGTCTAGCGCCTTGCCCGAGGGTGTCTGCCCTGCTCGAACCACGAGAATGACGCCGTCAGTGTGGGGCGCAAGCAGCGACGCGTCGGTTACGGGAAGGGTGGGCGGAGTGTCGAGGATCACGAAGTCGGCCATTTCTGAGAGGGAATCGAGCAATTTCGCCATTCGTTCACTTCCCAGAAGCTCAGATGGGTTTGGTGGCGTCGGCCCTGCAATGACCACCGAAAGATTAGGGATTCTTGACTTCTTGATTGCGTCGCTCAGTTCCGCCTGCCCCGAGAGGACGTCGGAAAGACCGGGGCCGATTGCGGCGTCCTCGAAGTACTGGTCGAGAACGGGCTTCCGAAGATCCGTCTCGACGAGGATTACGGTAGAGCCGATTGCGGCCATAGCCACCGCCAGGTTCGTCGAGACGGTCGTCTTACCGTCTCCCGCGAATGGACTCGTCACCAAGACCCTACGAATCGGCCTGTCGACGGAAAAGAACTGGATGTTCGTTCTGAGGATCCGAATGGCTTCCGACTGCGGTGAATTCGGAAAAGTCTCCATGAAAAGGCTCCACTCTTCCGAGAGTGGAGTGAGCGGTATAGTGGCGATAACTGGCAGCGGGGCTAGCACCCGCTCCACATCCTCCTTGGTCCGCAGAGTCGTATCTAGCTGCTCGGAGAGGAATGCGACCGCGACGCCCAGCATGAGCCCGAGAAAACCTCCAATCACCCCATTGCGCATGGGGTTCGGGCTGACGGGAGTAGTCGGCCTCACCGCCTGTTCCAATACGCTAGCTGAGATTCCTCCTCCGCCACCGAACTGGTTGTTCTCGTCCCTGACGAACGAGTTGACCAGCTCGTTCACGTATAGTTGCGCACGTCCTGGAGATGGGTCTGTTACCGTGACTTCAATTAATCGAGTCTCAGGAAGGATCTTCGTCTCGGTTCGCTCAACAAGCTCGCTTGCGGAGATAGGAGCTTGCAGCTTCTCTACAACCTGCTGAGCAAGGGGCCGGCTCTTCAGGATCTCTGCGTAAGACGTGACGTATTGTTGGGAAAACGTTAGTTCCTGCATTGCGCTGCTGGCGTCGTCCTTCTCTATGGCGCGGGGACCAACGAATATCTTCGCGACGGCCTCGTACTTTGGGGTCATTCTCGAAGAGAATCCGAGTGCCGAGCCTGCAGCCACGGCAACGCAGAGGGCGATCAGCCAGCGTCGATTCCAGAGGATGCGAAGGTAGTCACGCAGTTCCACAGGAAATTCCTCTCAAGCCGCGCTAGGTTGACGAAGGGCGATCGATTATAGGGCCGTAGGGAGGCCTATGACGGGGTATTCGCGTGGCGCTTACGCCGTCCAGCCGCCAGCAAGACGGATCCCAGGAGGATCGCCCCCATACCTGCAAGCAGGACAGGCAGGGTGTCGACACCGGTGCGGACCAGAACCGGTACCCGGCCAGGAACTCCACGCCCAACCCCAACGCCAGCACCTCCGCTGGCGCTCGCGCTGCTGCTGGAGCTTGCGCTGGCGTTGTTGTTGTTGGTGTTGTTGTTGATGATGTTCGTTGTCCCGCTCGGCGCTGCTTGTTGCGGGACGATGATGTTTATATCGCGGTCGTCCCGGTCCCGGTCATCGTCTCGATCGCAGATTCCGAAGCGCTGGCAAAAGTCGTCCTTATCTTTGTCGTCGTCGTCATCGAAATCTCGGTCGACGACCCTTATCCGAACTGAGTCACTGCAGCGGACACTACCGTGAGAGCCGTCGTGCATTGCAATCCGGAACTCGCCGCTCGCTGCGGACGATAGGAAGTGAAAGCTCAGTGTAACGGGGAAGTCGGGGTCAAAACCCGCTCCGAAAACGGTCACGGTGTTACCCGCTTTCACGATTGTGCGCGAGACACTCAGGCTGCATCCCTTCACTGGCGGATATTTGTCGCCATGGAGTGCTCGCCCTGTTGCAGTGATTGCCCAGATGCCCGGCTTGTCGGGAACCCTCAGAGTTGCGGAGAAAGAACCATCCGCGTGTGGCTTAACCAATTCGTCCGCCAAAGCTGGCGATGCCCAGATCAGGGACGTCGGTATCAGTAAGGCGACAAGTAGTAGGCGGAGTTTTGGCTTCATCGTGGGCCGCATCTTACCCCTCTCTAACCAGTCTCACGTGTTGAATCAGGCCAATGACACGCCGTACTAGCATGCCCCCAGCGACACGGCGAGAAGCATATCTCCTAAGAAAGGCGAAAGTCCACGCTAAGTCAACAATCTTTCGTAATTAGCCACTGTGCGTGTTGGTTTATCCCTACTGCGCGAGGCTTGACGACGAAGCGAGCCTGGGATCTCTTCCCATCAAGCGGGACCCGAAGGGCCTGTACGCGACGTAGAACTCTCGGTCGGATTCCATGCCCCCGCGCCACGTGACCCGGTTTCCCGATTGCGTCATTCCATCCGTGGCATCCACGACGAACGCTCCCTCCGGCAGCAGGATGTCAATTTCGAGTTGGTCAGGGTACAGGCTGGGCTGGCGCTGAACCTTGAGGCGGTATACCCCCTGAACGGGCAACGAGGACTGCAACGAAAGCTCAAGGACGGAGCGTCGTTTAGACAGGATTTCTAAGAAGTGAGAAAAAACGGCCAATCCCCTTTCTGCATGGCTCTGCACCTGCACCGGGTTGCCATCTACCTGGGCGCTCAGCAGGTTGGTCGTCGGGGAAACGTAGACGGACGTATAGGTTCGGTTAAGTCCAGGCGGATCGTCCGGGATATAAGGACCGATGATGTAGGGAGGAAGTCCCGAGGCCGGAGCGTTATTCTCCACCTCGATCCGCACTCGCCCCCTTATGTCAGAGGGTCTCGTCAAGTCGACTTGATACAAGATGCTTCTGCGGGCGTAATAATCTATTTTGTTGCCCGCCGCGTTCTGCCCGACGACCATGAGATAGTCGCTCGCGGCTGGTCGGCTGAGCTCGCCGGAGATGCCTAACAGCCGTACGCGTTCTTCCTGCCCAGGACTCCACATTTGCAGGTGTTTTCCGCTTATCGTGGGGCCCAGTACGCTGGCGAGCTGTCGCGGATCTGAAAACGTGCCTCCAAGCAGCCTTTGCCAGACCTGGCGTCCGACTTCCAGGAGGAAGACAGACCTTTCCTGCTTTTCGGGAAAGCGAATGTAAGCCTCGTTTAACGCCAAAGAGAGGAAGTTGCTGGAGGAGATTGGCCCAACAGGGTCTACTTCAACGGGTCCCACGACCTTCAGCAGCTCGTTGAGCCCGGTAGCGTCGATAGCGATTACCCCATCGATGCGTCGGCCAGTGCCCGTTTCCCACATGCGCGCCATCAACTGGGCGGCGGTGGGAAAGTCAGGGGTCATGTTCGCGTTAGACCACGTCGTCCTCGACCCGAATTGGTCGTAGTGTTCGATGAACTCCTGGGAGGCGGGAGGCGGCGCTCCGACCCGGGGGAGTTCATCGTTTGCGTCGAATCGCTCGAGCTTTAGCCGGCCTCCCTCGGCCTGAATGATCCCGAACGCTCCTAGAAAGCCGCCCGTTGCTCGGAGCTCAACCGGGTTCTGGATTGCAAGGAACCAAGTCCGCGCTTGCCCTGCGCCGAAGACGTGAGGGATCAGGCCCGCTGCATGGCCCGCTTTTGTCAGCGTCTCATAGGCGATATTCCCCTGTTCGAGCATCTTGTCGCGGGCGGCGGAAAGGGGTGGAAGCAGGACGCCATTGGCGGCTTCAACCCTCGTTAGCGCAAAGCGAGCGGCCGATGCAGCCTGCAGGAGCCTCTGCTCCGCAATCGGCCAAGGGGTGAGGTCGATCCGCCCAGCATTGAGCGACAAGCGAGGGCCCCCCTCGTCTCTGGGGAAGGCTTCTGCTGCTCCAAGGGCTTCCAGCGCGGCCGGCGCCAGTAGGTTTGCTCCCGAAGCCATTGCTCTTGCCGCCGTCACATTGTCCCGAAGGAGAGGCACGAGGCGAGCCGGCAACGTCAGCGGCGAGTTCAGGAAGCGCTCTGCTCTGGCGGCGAGTTGACCCGCGCGCACGAACTCTTGCCCGGCCGATTGGAGGTCGAACGAGCGCGCAGCCGCGGCGCCGGTGTTGAACGCCGTCCTCGCAGCATACAGATCGCGGGCTGCGGCGACAGCAGGGAAAGCGGATACGAGCAACAGGCTCAAGAGGGTGGCTGCGATTGGGGCCAGCAGCCGGCGCTGTCGGCGCGGCGGTGTGTCGGTCGGGGTTGCGTCGCTTCTTGGCCGAGCAATTGCCAGCGCGACCGCCGACATAAGAAATAGGCCGAGGACGGCTGGAAGGAGGCGACCCCCGTAATAAAAGGAAGCAGCCACCGAGACCGAGCCAACAGCCGCGGCAAGCCCGTGGAGGAGGGCCGTCTTCCGTGTGGAGACTCCGAGCGCGACAAGCCGGTGCGACAGGTGGTCGACTCCCCCCTTGAACGGGGGCCTTCTCGCCAGCAACCTCGACCCGATCGTCACGGTGGCATCGAGGGCTGGGACGATCAAGATGGCGAGGACAATCCACGCTGCTTTTTCTCCTCCCAGCACTAGGCCGAGCTCGAGGGCGGTCGCTCCCAGGACGAATCCGATGAACTCCGGTCCACCAGCGCCGAGGTAAAGGCGTGGGCGAACCAGGTTGTAACGGAGGAAACCCAGAGCGGCAGCGCAGACGGCTGCCGCAGGAGCGGCAATATAAGGAGAGCCAGCCAGCAATGCGAGGCCCGCTGCTCCCGCACAGGTGCCTACGGTCCCCGACGCCGCTACTCCGTTCATGTTGTCGAGCAGATTGAAGGCGTTTGCCGTGGCTACTAGCAGAACGACCGTAACAGCCGCTCCCGAGAGGCCTCGCATGCGGCCGCTGAACTCCACCAACCATACGAGCCCGGCCAGTGCCGCCTGAAGGTAGAGGCGAAGAGCCGGAGGCAGGCGCTTCACGCTGCGGGTGTTGTCCCGAAAGCCAAGCGCAAGGGCGATAAGTCCTGCGCCCAGTGCGGAGACAAGCGGCGCCCTGGAACCCGCCGCTATGAAGACTGCCGCCGTTGCGGATATACCG
>JALZBO010000070.1 GCA_030863545.1 Actinomycetota bacterium | reverse complement strand
GCATGGCCCACTCTCGCACTCGGGCGTGATCACCCATATCCGCCTGATGGTCGATCCGACCTCGAATCCGGACTCCCCCTCGCTCACGCCCTCCAGCCTCACCAGCGTGTACTCGAACTCCCAGCGTCCTTCGAGGCGGGACTCGATCATGGAGGAGCGTGGCGAGGCAGGGGACGTCGAGGAACCGGTGCTCGTGGTGCTTGCTTCCCTTCCCGGCTCGCATCGCCCTGCTAGCCATGCAACGACGAGGAGAACGGCGAGGCCTACTACGGCCCGCCGCCGGAGGAACCGGGCTGAGGATCGCCCCCTGGGACGCCTCGATGCTACTGGCGATCTGGCCAGGAGGGATACCCGGGCGGGCGCGAGTCGCGCTCTTCCTCGGCTTGGGCCTTCTCGATCTCCTCCATCAGGGAGTTGGTGGCGTTCTCGAGCTCTTCGATGCTCTCGCTCAAGCGGCGGTGGAATTCCTCCCACTTAGGGATCCTGACGACCTTGACCCTTCCGCATTTGCGGCATGTCTGCTGTAGGTCGATGCCATGACGGCACCTGGTGGCGCTCATGCTCGGTTTCCTCTCACGGCAGAGCTCGTACACGGGACCCAGGTTTGGGCACCTCTAACACAGTAGCTGCGTGTAGGTCTGCCGACAGAGGCTTCTGCTATGCCGACAGAGGCTTCTGCTAAAGCCGGTGGTCTCTGCAACGGTAGCAAAGGCCCTTTACGGTCAGGTCGTCCTGTCCGCAAACCCTGCAGGTCGCCCAGTCAACTTGGGCGATGAAGCCGGGTGGCTCCGAGATGAGCGCGAGAGCCTCTCCGCGGAACCGTGCCCGCTCGTATTCGGGCCCTTCGGCACGCTCAACAAGATCCCAGACGTAGGTCGAGAAGGTGCGTGCCTTCATTGCGTCTGGAACGCCTGTCATGTCAACCTTTATGAACTGCAAAGTGCTCCTCCTGCCCCGTGGCAACCGCTGGGCATCGCCCCGATGATGCGTGTCTGGTCCGCGGTACCCTCTCAAGGATAAGACGGCGCGAGTCGTTCCGCCCTTAACCGGCTGACCTACTAGGGCCGCTCCCAAGGGAGTGCCGACCCTCCCACAAATACAATTCTTCAATGAGGTATCGCTTCCGCATCTTCGTTTAAGGAAGGCGAGACGGTGAGGGGGCCGGGTGGGCCGCGCCGGCTACCGAGCCGGCAGGGAGAGGCGCCAAGGACAACCGGGGCCGATCCTCATCGCCAGCTCACTCAGAACGCTTCTCTCGTGCTTCAGGAAGAGCTTGTCGAACGAGCACGAGGTTTGCCTCTCACGATCGTTTGTCCCAGCCTGATATCCCTCCCGGGGGCGCGCGCGTTTGCGCTCGACGTCGCTTCCCCCGCCTCGACCAAAGCGTTCATGATCGCAAGGGAGTTCGCGCATATCCACCCGCCCGATGACGGCAGCCTCCACATGGTCGTGCCACCCGAGAGGGTCAAGGAGATTCTCACCTCCGGTTGGGGGGAGCCTCACCCCGTCGCCTTGGCGGGGCTGATCCCGATAAACACGGTCATGATCTATGGGCCAAGGGATGAGGCGGAGCTGGAGGTTGCATGGACGCTCCTACAGATGTCCCACCAATACGCACTCACCTGCGCGATCGGATGAGACAGCGGTTCGCAAGGGCGGGGAGGTCATGAAGCAGCCGAGGCGCGTTTACTCGACGGGAGATCGGCAGGTCGACGAGCGGCTCCGCGAGCTGGTAGCCGACCTGCGCCCCACCGACGCTCAGCTCGTGTTCGAGATGATGGCGACGGCGCTGAAGCTCGCCAAGGATCCGATATCAAGGCTCGACCGGAAGATCGCCAACACGGCGCTGAAGGAGATGCGCTACGCGTTCAGCGTATTCGCTCCCTACCGCGACGTCCGGAAGGCGACAATCTTCGGGTCCTCGAGAACTCGGAAGGAGGACCCTGAGTACGCGCTGGCGCGGGACTTTGCCAGGAAGACCGCCGAACGGGGGTGGATGATCGTCACGGGTGCAGGCCCTGGGATCATGGAGGCCGGTCACGAAGGCGCGGGCGGGGCCCGATCCTTTGGCGTCAACATCCTGCTCCCGTTCGAGGGGGGAGCAAACCCGGTGATTGCCGGCGACCCCAAGCTCATCAACTTCAAGTACTTCTTTACCCGGAAGCTCATGTTCATCAAGGAGTCGGACGCCTTCGTCCTGCTACCGGGCGGGTTTGGAACTCTTGACGAGGCCTTCGAGCTATTGACGTTGATCCAAACAGGCAAAAGTGATCTGCACCCCATAGTCATGCTCGACGTTCCGGGGGGCACCTACTGGAAGTCGTTCGATCGGTACGTCAAGCAGGAGCTTCTCGGGCACGGCTACATCTCCGAGAGCGATCTTTTCCTGTTCACCTACACGGACGACATAGACCGAGCGGTCGAGGAGCTCGAGACCTTCTATCGCGTCTATCACTCCCAGCGCTACGTTCGCGACCGCCTGGTCCTGAGGTTGAACAAGATGCCGGCCCAACAAGACCTCGCCCGCCTCTCCGAGGAGTTTCGCGACATCCTGTCGGGGGAGATAGAGCCGGTAAGTCCCTCCGAAGGGGAGATCGCGGACAACGACGTCGTCGAGCTCCCCCGTATCTCGCTGAAGTTTGACCGGGTGCACTCGGGTCGGCTGCGACAGCTGGTGGATCGCCTAAACGAGCTGGCGTAGGTCTATTCGAGGAGCCGGCGAAAGCGGCCCCCCGCCCCGCTGGACCGCGTGCGGGGACCCTCTTGCAATGAATCCGAAAGGTAGCGGCGCCGTCCGCGGCTGAGATAGCATCAGCCCCCATGAGGAGACGGGGGACGGTAGTCCTCGCCACTTCCTTGGCATTCCTACTCTCGGCGGTATCGGTCGAAGCCGCGCCTACACGTGCCGGATACGAGGCTCGCATCGACCGGCTGTCGGAGCAGATCTCGAGGCTCGACGAGGACTACAACCACGCTCGCGTCGAGCTTGCGAGGGTGCAGCGGCAGGTTCAAGAGACCAAGCGTCTCAAGGAGGTCGCCGACCAGCGGCTGAAGTCTCTCCGGACGACGGCTTCGGCAAGGGCAGCCGCCGCCTACCGAGTGGGCCTGCCGAACATCCTGCTGATCCTGTTCGGCTCGACCAATATCTCGGACTTCAACAAGAAGCTAGGCATCGCTGCCCGTGTCGGGGACTGGGAGTCCGGCGTCGTGACCGATCTTCGGATCGCGGCCCGGCGCTCGGACGAGCGAGGGCGCCAGCTTCAAAGGGAGCTGGCGCGCGCGAAGGCCATCAGCGAGTCGATAGCGGAAAAGCGCGACCAGCTGAAAGGCCAGGTCGAAGAGCAGGAGCGGCTGCTCAGGGGGCTGACGGCTCCACAGCTGGCACGGCGACGGCAGGCGGTCGAGGTCAAGGTTGTCAGGCCACCCAGCGCGATTCCTCAGCTGCCGATGTCTGGAGGCGCCCGCGCAGCCGTGCAAACGGCTCACTCCCTCATTGGCCGTCCCTACCAGTGGGGCGGGTCGGGACCGGGATCCTTCGATTGCTCGGGGCTGACCGCGTACGCCTGGCGTGCTGCGGGCGTCTCGCTTCCTCACTCCTCCCGCGCCCAGTACGCAGCAACCCAAAGAGTCTCACGCGAGGATCTGCAGCCTGGAGATCTCGTCTTCTTCGGAAGGCCGATTCACCACGTCGGCTTGTACATCGGGGGCGGAAACATGATCAACTCTCCCCAAACGGGGGAGACGGTGGCCATCCGATCCATCGCCCGCCGCGATTACGTGGGGGCCGGCAGGCCCGGAGTCTGAAGCGGTCGCTGCAACTCGCGAGAAACTCCCCTGCGAGGCTCTGTAACGAGTAAAGAGCCTTCGGTCTCAAAATGAGTATCCCGCCCGTGGGTCTTTACGGGTTGAGCAGCTAACCGGTGGAGTGATCGCTCATGAGGATAGCGATTGTGGGTGGAGGGGCGATGGCCGGCGCGCTCGCAATCAACCTAGAGCGGTCCGACAACTCCGTGGCCATCTGCACTACCAAGTTCGATGGGGCGATCCTCGAGTCGATTCGAAAGGACCGCCTCCACCCCACTCTCGGCCATTGGATACCGGAGGAGGTCGAGGTCCTGGACCACAGGCACTGGGGGCGCGCTCTCAGACGCGCGGACATTGCGGTCCTCGCCGTACCGTCGGTCGGCGTCTTGACCACGGTGACGGCGGCGTCGGAGCTTCTCGGGAAGCAAGCCATCTGGGCGGTCGCGACAAAGGGGTGGGTCGCCGGGAGCGGACGTCCGATGTCGGAGTTCATCCAAGAGGTCTCGCCGCGCCATCCCGTCGTGATGCTGGTCGGCCCCTCCCTTGCTTTCGAGCTCGCCGCCGGCACCCCCACGGCCCTTACCTGCGCGAGCAAGGACCTGGAGGCCGCTAAGAAGGTAGCAGCCGCAATTACCACTCGGTACCTCAAGGGATTCGTGACCGATGACATCGCAGGGGTAGAGGTCAGCGCGGCGCTCAAGAATGTCCTGGCGATCGCAATCGGCATGTGCGACGGCATCGCCGAAGTCAAAGGACGTTCGATGGCGAACACGAAGGGAGCGCTCTTTTCAAAGGGGCTCATGGAGCTTGGCAAGGTCGCCGAAGTAGTTGGTGGACGCCCGGAGACGGTGCTCGGGTTGGCGGGGGCGGGCGACTTGTTCCTGACGGTGCTTGGTGGGCGCAACGGCCGGTTTGGGCGCCTCGTCGGGACGGGCCTCGACCCCGTCAGGGCCTTTGAGCAGATGGGCACAACGGTCGAAGGCTTCGACAACGCACGAGAGGCAATGCTGTTGGCCAAGCGGCACCACCTGGAGCTCCCCGTCTCAGCCATGGTCTACTCGGTCCTGTTCGAGGGTAGGAAGCCGGAACAGGCGATACTGGACCTGGTGATGAGTCCAACTTGACCTTCGTAAAGATCTGCGGAATCACCCGGCTTGCGGACGCCCAGATGGCCGTTCGTGCCGGCGCCAATGCGGTCGGGTTCGTCTTTGCCGGTGGTCCCCGAAGGATCACCCCGGCCCGTGCCCGCGCAATCTCCACCCGGCTCCACCCGGCCGTTCGCAAGGTGGGGGTCTTTGTCGACATGCCGGCGGACCGTGTTCTTGCTGTAGTGGATGAAGCCTGCCTCGATGGAGTGCAGCTGCACGGATCGGAGCCGGTTGAGGTCGTGCAGCAGGTGAGGAGAACCAAGCCTTCGCTGCTGCTGTTCAAGGCGGTTCCTTTCGAGGGAGGCGAGGTTGCGCGTACCTTGCACGACCTTCCTGTTGATGCGCTCCTGGTAGATCCAAAGGACCCCGCCGACCCCCTAGCTCCCGTCGACCAGATTCCCGCTGCGCTCATTTCCCAGATGCCTAGGGGCCGGTATGTCGTTGCCGGCGGGCTGAACGCCCAAAACGTTGGGGCGCTCGTACGAGAGCTTCAACCCTGGGGCGTCGACGTCTCGAGAGGGGTCGAGGTGTCACCAGGTAAGAAGGACCCGGCAAAGGTGCGAGAGTTCGTCCGAGCGGTCAGGGGTGCGGAGTCGGAGGTTCGTGCCCAAAGCTAGGGTCGGGAGCGTCCGGCGCGGCAGAGCACCCGAAGATTCATGAGGATGAGTGGGCGCAAGCTCAAACGGGCGGTGCAAGAGCTGGGCCGGCTGAGCATCAACAAGGTCTTGATCGGTCTCATCCGGTCGGGCGTCTCACTCCCGTTCGTCGCCAGGTCGGTAATCGGGGTTGTCACGGTTGGGCGGCGGAGCGGCAGGCGGCGCACCACTCCGGTCGGATACGTCAGAGCAGGTGAGAACCGCCTTTTGGTGGTATCCGAGCATGGATCGCGCTCGGACTGGGTGCGAAACGCCCGAGCGGCTGGAAAGGTTGAGGTTTGGTTCGAAGGGCGCTTGCGTACGGGACGGGTGCGACTTTTACCCGACGAAGACCCCTCGCAGGTCTTGCGGCGCATTTCCAGCCGGGTGGTCGCAGCGGCGAATCGTGTGCTATGGCACGAGCCTAAGGTGGTGGAGATAGCTCTCGAGGATGACGTTAAGCAACCCTGAGCTGGAGGCGCTCCTCAAGCGCGTGTCGTCTCGGCTCGAAAGTGAAGGACTCAAGTCTTTGGTTGAGATCCCCGGACGAGGGGGGTCTGCCGCGCGGCCCGACCCTCCTCTGCCGGCCGCGCTCGCCGCCAGTCTCAAGACGAGGGGTATAACCAGCCTCTGGTCACACCAACTCGCCGCCCTGCAGGCACTTCGCCGAGGTGAGCACACCACCGTCTCGACGGGCACGGCAAGCGGCAAGAGCCTCTGCTTCAACCTTCCCGTAATCGAGCGGATACTCGCGAACCGGAGAACGCGTGCGCTGTACCTTTATCCGACCAAGGCTCTCGCGCAGGACCAGCTCAGGGCCATCAGGTCCTTCGGAATCCCGCAGGTGGGCGCCGCCACGTACGACGGCGACACTCCCTCAGACGAGCGTCCTTCCGTCAGACAGTTCGCGAACATCGTCCTTTCGAACCCCGACATGCTCCATTTCGGGATCCTGCCCTCGCATGCGAGGTGGGCCGACTTCTTTTCGAATCTTGCCTTTGTCGTCGTCGACGAGGCACACGTGCTGCGTGGCATCTTCGGGTCGCACGTAGGCTGCATCCTCCGGCGCCTGAGGCGGATTGCGCTTCACTACGGCTCCGACCCTCTCTTCGTCCTGACCTCCGCAACCATGCCCAACCCTGGGGAGCTGGCCGCGAGGTTGGTGGGAGTCGGCTTCACGGAGGTCGTGGAGGACGGAGCCCCGCGGGGAAGCCGGCTCTTTGCTTTCTGGAACCCCCCGTTCGTCGATGAGCGGCAAGCCGTTAGGGGATCGGCGAACTGGGAGAGCGCGAGGCTGATGGCCGAGTTCGTATCCCATGACATAAAGACGATCGCGTTTGCGAAGTCGAGGAAGGGGGCCGAGCTCATCGCCAAATACGCGCGTGCAATCCTGCCGGAGTCCGATCTTCACGAGCGGATTACGGCTTACCGAGCCGGCTACCTCCCCGAGGACCGCAGAGCCATCGAGCGAAGACTCTTTGGCGGGGAGCTCCTCGGGGTAGCGGCGACCACGGCCCTGGAGCTTGGGATCGACGTCGGCGGGTTGGACGCGGTCGTGCTCAATGGATTTCCGGGGACGGTCTCGCAAGTCTGGCAGCAGGCGGGAAGGGCCGGCAGGTCACGCGAGACGTCTGTGGCCGTCCTCGTCGGAAGGGACGACCCGCTGGACCAGTACTACATCTCCCACCCCGACATCCTGCTTTCGAGGCCCTTCGAGGTAGCGCTCGTGGATCCGGGAAACCCCAACCTGCTCGAGCCGCACCTCGGGTGCGCGGCGTACGAGCTTCCCATCGAGAATGCCGACGTTGAGCGCTTCTTCGGGACGCCGGGGGTCGAGCTCGCCTCGGCGATGGCTTCCAAGGGCGACCTCGCACTTCGCAAGGTCAGAGGACGCACGGCCGAGCGGTACCATTGGAAGCGAAGGACTCCACCAGGCGTCGATCTCGACTTGCGGTCGATGGGCGGCCCGGTTTACTCCATCGTCGACGAGGAGACCGGCCTTCTCGTCGGGACGGTCGACGGCGCCAGGGCGTTCCAGCAGGTTCATCCGGGCGCCGTCTATCTCCACCAAGGCGAAAACCTCGAGGTCTCCGAGCTGGACCTCGTGAACCACGTTGCCCTGATCACAAAGGCGAGGGGGAACTACTACACGGAATCCCGCGAGAACTCCGATATCAGGGTTCTGACGACCGACGCCACTAAGCGGGTGGGGGGCGCCGACTTCTTTCTCGGCCGGGTGGAGGTGACGAGGAAGGTGGTCGCCTTTGCCCGAAAGGACATCGCTTCCGGCGACACCCTGGCCATAGTCGATCTCGACCTTCCCGATGTCATCCTCGATACCGTTGCGGTCTGGTACACGCTGGATGAGCCACTCCTTCGAGCAGCCGGTATCGGGTCACGGGACGTGCCGGGCTCTCTTCATGCGGCCGAGCACGCGGCCATAGGTCTTCTTCCGCTGTTTGCGATGGCGGATCGGTGGGACATCGGGGGAATGAGCACGCCCCTTTCCACCGACACCTGGAAGCCCACCGTCTTCATCTACGACGGCCATCCTGGGGGCGCCGGCATAGCCGAGCGAGGGTTCGCGGCGGCCGAGGAGCATCTAGGCGCGACGTTGGAAGCAGTAGCGAACTGCCCCTGTGAGTCCGGATGCCCCTCATGCATTCAAAGCCCGAAGTGTGGAAACGGCAACGACCCCTTGGACAAGCAGGGCGCGATCCGGCTGCTATCCAAGATCCTCGGCGTCCCGATCCCTTCCTCCGGGAGTTCCCAGCGGCAGTCCAGCGGCAGCGTGGTGGGAGGGTAGCGGTGGCCACGTTGTCCCCCGCCCGAATGCGGGTGGTCCGCTTGCTCGCCTTCGTCCTCGTGCCCGCGGCCTTCATCGGATTCGTCGCTTACAGCTTCCTCACCACTGCCCCTCCGAAGAGCCTCGTTGGAACCAATGGGCCGGAGTTTCGCCTCCCACTTCTCGGTGGCGACCAGACGCTTTCCAGCGAGGACCTGAAGGGGCACCCCGTCGTCTTGAACTTCTGGGCGTCCTGGTGCGTCCCGTGCCGGGAGGAGGCGCCGACGCTGGAGGCGGCGTGGAAGAAGTACGAGAGCCAGGGCGTGAAGATCGTCGGCGTCAACGTCCAGGACTCGAAGGAAGACGCGGCCGCGTTCGTCAAGGAGTTCGGTCTTACCTACCCGTCCGTCCGGGACACCGATCTGCAGCTCTATACGAAGCTCGGCGTCGCCGGGATGCCGGAGACTTTTTTCCTCAGCCGCGACTACGTCTTCGTGGGAGTGGGCTCGGGGCGCCAGGTCGGTCAGAGCGGAACGACGAAGATCTTAGGCGCAATCTCACCGGCCGTCCTCGATGCGCAGATACGGAGCATGCTGCAAGGCAACGGATGAGACCCGAGTCTTTCCCTCCCCTTGCTTGGGCCGCGGGCTGCTAGACCCTCCTGCTCGGTCCTCCAAGCACTTTGTGCTGCGGCTTGACTCCTAGGGGCAGCCCGATTCGTCGGGAAGCAGAGGCCGGAAAACGACGGAATATGTCGTTCCGGCGCTGACCCAGGGGGTGAGCTCGGTGGCGCGCCGGACGCGCTCCGAGAGGATTCGAAGGTCCTCCCCCGTCACAGCGCCGCATCTAAGCTCGAGCCTACCCGTGGGAGCTCCGAAGTCGGACAGCGGCCGAGGAAGCGGCCACTCCGCCGGCGGCTGCTCAAGTCCCGGCCCGGGGGAAGGCGCCCCCGCTCGGACGAACATGCGCAGCTCTTTGAAGTCGTACGGAAACTCCTCGCCAAGCGAGCCCGGCGGAAGCCAGCTCTCCAACCCCGAAAGGCGTTCTCGAAGGCCGGCCAAAGCCTTTCGGGCCTCCCGATCCGCTGGCGGCACGTTCATGTCCTCGTCCTCCATCCCGAGCGCGTAAGCGGTAACGACGTGACGGGTGCCGTTCTCCACAAAGGTGAAGGTTGTTGTGGGAGCATCGGCGACGGTCTCGAGCGGAAGGTGCTTATTACCGCTAGCCAGGCCGGCGCGCCGCGCCGCCTCCGATATTGCCGCGACCCCCTCCGGAGATACTCGCCGCTCTATGAGGTTCGGGAGCGCTGGTCCTGGAAAGATCAGGATCTGGGGCCCTTGCGTGATGAGGCGGCCGTCCGCGTAGAGCGCGAACGTGGGCACCTCGGCAAGGAGGAGCTCCGCTGGGACAAAGCCGCCCCCGGTCTCGACCTTCAGGACCAGCTGATCGCTCGTCGTGGGGGGAGGAGAGGGACTCGGTGTGTTGGGGCCTCTACTGGAGGCCGGCTGCGAGCAGGCGGCGGCAACCAACAGCATCAGGATGCAGAAGGCCTTCGATGCGTGATTCACCTGAGCTTAGACGTTTCGTATCCTCATCCGGTTCCCTGAGCCCTCATGTCGTCTGCCTTCCATACGGACCGCTTTCGGGAAACTGTTGCCTGCGAAGGGATATTTTGTCGGCATGAAGAGAGGAATGGCGGGCAGGGGGCGCGCAGGCGCTCCCCCCCTTCCTAGGCAGAGGGCGGCCCTCAGGGTGGTCCAGGTTACGCTCGTCGCTCTTGGCCTGTTCCTCGCGTGGCTCGCCGCCCGTTCTTGGGAGGATGCGACGTCCGGACTGGTCGGGTTCGGACAGGTTGTCGTGACCGCAGGTGCGGCCCTCTTCTCGCTGGGTGCCGCCCTATGGATGGGGCTGAGAACGGTTCGGGGCCCCGAGCCACCATCCCTCGAATGAAGTTGCGGCAGGCCGTCGCTGCCTTCCTCACCGTGATGCTGTCCGCGTGTGGCCCCGCCGGCGACGACGGGGGTGAGCGGCAGCCGAATGAGCCCCGCGATGAGAGCCAACCAAAGACCCCAAGCCGTGAAGGGTTGGAGTGGAGGCGTCACCCAAGCGCGCCTACTCCGCGGACCGAGGTAGCGGCAGCCGCGCTCGCCGGCCGGATATACGTCATTGGCGGGTTCGCCGAAGACGGCTCGACGGTGCCGACCGTCGAGATCTACGACCCTCAGCAGGATCGCTTCTCACGAGGCCCCGACCTGCCCCTGGCCGTGAACCACGCGATGGCCGCCTCCCACGGCGACACCCTCTATGTCTTCGGCGGCTATCGGGAAGGACTGTCGGCGCCGACGGATCGTGCCTTTGCACTGAGGGCAGGCCGTTGGGAGGAGATCCC
>JALZBO010000060.1 GCA_030863545.1 Actinomycetota bacterium | reverse complement strand
ACGTCCTGGGTGTTGCCGAGATCGGGGCTGGACAGCTTCTTGCCGCGCAGGTCGTCCGCCGAGTCGATTCCCTTGCGCACGACCAGGAAAGCTCCGCCGGACGTCGCTCCCGACACGATCCGGATCGCTTCGCCGTGCGATTGCTGCCATGCGTTGATCGCGGGATTGGGCCCGGCGAAGGTGGCGTCGAGGGCGTCGGAGAAGAGGGCCTCCACGGCCTCGGTTCCGGAGTTGAACGTCGATGTCTTCAGCGTGGCGGCGTCTCCGAGGCTCTCCTCGAAGAGGTCCCTCCCCACGCCCACGATCGCCGTGGCGTGAGTGACGTTGGGGAAGTAGCCAAGGCGAAGCGTGACCTGTTCGGTTCCGGCCTCGCCGTCCTGGGCCGCGGGCGACGTCCCGTTGCATGCGGCGGCAAGGAGCGCGACCGCCAACAGCCCTGGAATGAGCCAGCGAGAGTCGAGCGCTTTTCGCATCCTGCCTCCCTCCATCGAAGGACTGACCTTCGATTCGTCCTCGGCCACACTCTTGCAGGAGTGCTATAGGAGTGTCAAACGGGGAGACGTGGGGCCGACCGCCCGAGCCTGGGCGAGAAGGAGGATTCGGCTTGCTAAGAACGGCGGCGATTCAGCGGGGTTTGAGGGACGCCGCGGCGTAGGCGATGCGGATCGGCTCACACCAGATGACCACGGAGCGCACCTGGTCTGGAGCGATGGATTTGGGCAACAGGTAGTTCTGTTGCCCGCTCGTGGACTTCAACGCCCTGATTTGGCGGTGACGAGACTTGAAGGCCTGTGCGGTGGTACGAGGTCTGGTCGCGCTGGATACCCAGACGAACAAGCCGGTGTTGGGGCTGGTTTGCAACGGCGCGAAGCGCAGGGCCAGGCGTCCGTCGGCGAGCCGATAGAGCAGGGCGCGGCCTTTGCTCGGGCGTTCGATCTCATAGAAGTTGCCCTCGGCGATGACCTGGGAGCCGGGAGAGCTCATTGCTGCCAGGGGCGGTTCCGCGAGCGGGGTGTCGACCTGCTGCTCGAGAGCCATCGTCCACGGACCAGAGGCCTGGACGTTCAACGTCACTGTTCCAGTCTCGACCGCGTAGCCTTCTCCCTTTCCGGGACAGGACGCATCGATGAGCGCTTCTCGGGTTGCCGGGGGCGGATCGACCCTCACGGTTAGTGCCCCCTTCCTGCAGGTCCATCGCGCTCGCCACTGCAGCGCGCCGTTGGTCACCTCGAGCTGACGCGTTGCGTCGCCCACGCCGTTCAGAACCCCGAGCTTCTCCCAGCGGGGCGAGGCGTTGGCGCGCGCGTCCTTGAAGGAGCGAGCGTGTGGGATCCTCTGAAACGGGTCGCCTTTCGGCTGTCCCTCAGATTCGTCGCCGCAGCCCGCGAGCCCGACGAACGCCATGGCGCAGCCCAGCCACAGCGCTAGTTGTCGGCTCCGTCCTGCTTGGCCCACCGGATCACCAGAGCTCCTATCTTGCGACCGATCTTGAGACCCTCCGCGCCGTCCACCGGCCAGTGGATCCCCCCGAGAACGCGTGACCACGCCGCCTCCTCGGCCTTCTCTCTGAACAGGCCGGCATCCTTGCGAAACAGGTAGGCCATGACCTCGCCCACCGCTCCCGAGTAGGTCGCGTGGCCCGAGACGTACGCGGGGAAAAACGGCGTGTCGAGGTAGGGCGTCCACTTGGGGTCGAGGCCCGCGTCCCTGATCCCGTTCTCCGGCCGGGGGTACCAGTAGCGGTATTTCGTGTCCCACGAGGCGACTCCGGCATCGGCCATCGCGACGTTGATGAGCGCGAAGATCCTGGCCTGGCGAGGCACCGACAGGTCCGCCCGGTTCACGTAATCGAGCGCGACCTGATTCCAGATGCCGGGCGGCAGGGGGGTACCTTCGCCTCCCGCCCAGAAGTCCGCGATCTGCTTCTGCTCGGGCGTGAGCTGCTCCCGCACCCGCAAAACGGTGCGGGCCTCTTTGATGAACTCGGGCGAGCCGAACTTGGGCGGCGGAGGAGCCCGGAACTGATCGCCCGACTCCATCACCCAGGTATGCCACGTCCCCGCCAGCGGCTGCACCGGCCGTGCGACCGATCCGGGTGGAGGCGCCCAGAGCCCGCGGCCGCGCGGACGGCGCCCCCGCCACACGCGTTGGGCCCCGTCCTTCTTGGCGTGGGCGATCACGGCGTCGGCGACGGCGCTCCCCAGCGCCATGCCTGCCTGTACGTCGCTGCGGTAGTTGACGCCCGCCAGCACGCGCGAGTCGGCCGCGTCGTGGGCCATGTCTTTGAGGCGGGCCGCGGGCTGCTCGGGAAACAAGTACGCGAGTACGCGCGAGGCAGCGCCGGCGATGGCCGCGTGCTCAGATGGGTACGAAGGTTCTTGGCCGGGGTCGAACAGCGCGTTCTCGACGTCAGGCGGCTGCCGCTGATAGCGATGCTTGTAGTGCCACGTCGCAACCACCGCGTCGTACATCGCCACGCTGACCAAGCCATAGGCGCGCGACGCTGCCGGAGGGTCCTTGGGGCGAAGCGATACGTACTCCATCGCCGTCTCGAGCCATGGCCGGATCGCGGGGTCGGTGTTCCACCCTTTCGCCATGGTCTCCTCGACTTCTGTGCGGCCTGTCACGAGCTGTCGAAGCTCGCTGAGCTCTCTTCGCGCACGGGCCGAGTCGCGTGCAGGTGGCGGGGGGACCTGGACCTGTGCGGGCGACGAGAGGATCCAGGTTCTCCAACTACCTGCATTGGATTCCTGGGCAACTGTTGGCTCCGTGCGCGAGGCACAACCTGCCGCTAGGAGGGTCAGCACTAGAGTCAAACCGCAGATAGAGCGCAATCCGTCCATTCCCCAAGCATAGGGCGGAGTGGGCATTCGTCTAAAAGCCGCGCCTGCCCAGACCTAGGACCTGTTGGCCGGGGTCCCGCTACCGCGGGGACTTACCTGGCCAAGTGGGGGCGAGCTGAGGGCGCGGGCCGAGAGGGGCGCGCAGAACAGCCAGATTCCGGGCGGCCTGATCGACATCTCCGGCCCGCCAATCGAGGAAGTAGCCTGGAGGAGCACAATCCGGCCCGCTTCGAGGTGACCCCAGGATGAGCAGACTTGGCTCGATCGCGAGCTCCAAGCCGGGCGCGTGCCGCCTCCCCGCCGCGCTCTGCTCGTACCGCTCGGGCGTTGAAGCCGGCCCGTCGTCATCGCCGTGTAAGCCGCGGCCGATGGGGAGGACGCCATGAGGGCGGTCGTCCAAGGGATCTATGGCTCACCCGACGTCCTGGAGCTCAGGGACATCGACAAGCCGGTGGTCGAAGACGACGACGTGCTGGTACGTGTTCACGCGGCCGCCGTCCACCCAGGTGATTGCCTCATCATGAGAGGCCTGCCGTACGTCCTCCGCCTCATGGGGTTCGGGGTGAGAAGACCAAGAAAAAGGGTTCCGGGATTCGACGTAGCAGGGCGCGTCGAGAGGGTCGGCAAGAAGGTGATGCAGTTTCAACCGGGGGACGAAGTATTCGGTGTCTGCAAGGGGACCCTTGCCGAGTATGTGTCCGTGTCCGAAGACCAGGTGGCGTTGAAGCCGGCCAACCTCACGCTCGAGCAAGCCGCGGCCGTGCCCATCTCCGGAGTCGTCGCTCTCCGGGCTGTTCGTGATCACGGGAAGGTTCAGCGGGGAGAGAAGGTGCTCATCAACGGTGCGTCGGGAGGGGTCGGTACGTTCGCCGTTCAGATAGCCAAATCGTTGGGGGCCGAAGTGACCGGCGTGTGCAGCACGCGGAACGTGGAGATGGTCCGATCGATGGGCGCGGATCACGTCATCGACTACACCCAGGAAGACTTCACCCGGAGCGGGAAGCGCTACGACTTCATCCTCGACAACATCGCCAATCATTCCTTTTCTGAGCTAAGACGCGCACTCACGCCCGATGGAACTCTCATACCTAACAACGGGACTTCGGGCGGTCGTTGGATCGGAACGCTTGGTCGCACTATCAAGGCGCTCGTGATGTCGCCGTTCGTGAGCCAGAGGCTGCGACCGTTCCTTTCGATCGAAAAGAAGGAGGACCTTGTTGCTCTGAAGGAACTCATCGAAGCCGGCAAGGTCATCCCTGTCATCGACAGGACCTACGCGCTGAGCGAGGCTCCTGACGCCATGCGCCATCTAGAAGAGGGACATGCGCGAGGAAAGGTCGTCATCACCATATGAGACGCGGGCCGAAGGAGCCGCTATTCCGGTTGTGCTCTGTCCAACCTGCCGGCTCGCTGACCGACCCGCTTGGTGTCTCGTGGGCTGCCAAAGCGC
>JALZBO010000047.1 GCA_030863545.1 Actinomycetota bacterium | reverse complement strand
TAGAGAAGAAGGAGCTTCCACGCGCGAAGGTGTGTGGAGACGGCCTCACCCCGAGGTCGGTGAAGGCTCTGAACGAGATGGGGCTGGAGGCGGAGACCCGGAGCTACCAGCACATCCGTGGGCTGAGGGTGATCGGGGCAGGGCGCAGCATGGAGCTCGACTGGCCCGCCCTCAGCAACTTCCCGGAGTACGGCCTCGTGAGAACGAGAAGGGACCTCGATGCAGACATCGCCGCCCGAGCCCGGGCGGCGGGTGCGGAGATACGAACTAGAACGGAAGCTGTCGAGCCTGTAATGGATGACGGAAGACTCGCCGGAGTCCGCTGGGTTCACAAGACGAAGGCCGACGGCGGCGGCGTGGTAAAGGACGACGAAGGCGTCGTTCTTGCGCCCTTCACGATCATCGCAGACGGGGCTTCCTCCTCATTCGGGCGGGCGTTGGGGATCCAGAAGGACCCCGCTTACCCCCTCGGCCTCGGCATCAGGACGTACTACAGGACCGACAGGCACGACGACGAGTACATCGAGTCGTGGCTGGAGCTCCGCAAGGAGGGCAGGCTCCTGCCTGGCTACGGGTGGCTGTTTCCAGTCGGCGACGGCACGATGAACGTGGGAGTGGGGGTCCTCGCCAGCTCCAAGAAGAGCATGAACATAAACCTGAACCACCTTCAGCGTGACTTCGTCGACGTCCTCCCGCCTTCGTACGGCATCACGCACGAGGGACAAACCGAACCCTACAAATCCGGACGTCTGCCGATCGGCGGCAGCGTCAGGAGGCCGTTCGGGAACGGGTACCTGCTGGTCGGCGACGCGGCGGGAATGGTCAACCCCTTCAACGGCGAAGGCATTGACTACGCGCTCGAGACCGGCAAGCTTTCGGCCGCGCTCGTAGCAGAGGCGCTTGCCGATGGCCGCTCGGCGGAGCTCTCTCACTATGGGGATGCTCTCCGCGACATCTACGGGGGGTATTACCGGCTCGGTCGGAAGTTTCTCGACATGATCAGCAAGCCGAAGGTGTTCAGGATGATGTGTCAGGTGGGGATGCGGTCTCGAACCATCATGGCCTTCGCCCTCCAGGTGCTTGCCAACCTTGCCGAGGAGCAGGGGGGGAGGCTGAACGACAGGGCGTTCCGCGCTTTTGTCCGGCTGGCAGAGCGAGACCTCCCCGACTTGAAGGACCCAGAGATTCCGACACCGAAAGGCGCATCGGAGGTCCCAAACCCCCCACAGGAGAAGGTCGGTTGACGCTTTACCCTCGGTCCAGGCTCAGCAGGGGAATCGCCGAGGCCGTCTGAAAGGTGTCGGTGGCCCGAGGCCTGACAGCCGTGCTCGGATTCGTCGGGTGGATCTATTCGTGGACGTTTTTCCGCTCTCTTCGCGCGGACTACTCACTGGGGGACTTGGGGAGCATGCCGGCCTGGCTCGTCGTTCTGATGGGCGTCGCGTCGACCGCTTTGATCGCGGCCGGCCTCTCGGCGGCGATGAGAACGTCAGCTTGGCCGGCATTTGCAGTTGTAGGAGGTGTCTTCTTGTTCCTGCTGGTTGTTCTAGGACAGCAAGCCGTGATGCGGGCAGCCCCGGGCATCACCGACCCCTCCTTCTCGCAGGCATTTCAAGCAGCGATAAGGGCCCGAAGCCCCATTGCAGCAGCCCTATTCGTGATCGCGGTTCCTTCTGCCCTCGTCGTGTTCGGACTGGCGGGCGCGGCATTGAGGGGTCGATTGCGAGGCGCGGGGCAGCGGTCGAGCTAGCTTTATCAAGCTGGATGCGAGCTTGTGATAACTTTCACAAGCGGCCCTCTTCAGGGTGAGGCCGATCCTTCGCTTGGCCCATTTCCGGCCTGCCGGCCGAGCGAAAAGAGAGGGCGTGCGGCGGCATCAGAAGGCCCGGAACGGAAGGTTCCTGCACAGTGCTCCAAGGATATTTCGGTTCTTATCTGACTCTCGCCCTGTATTCGGGGATGGTCGTCGTTCTCGTGGGTGGAACGCTCATGCTGAACCGGGTGGCCTCGCCGAAGGTTCCGGGCAGGGAGAAGCTGACCACGTACGAGTGCGGCGTCGACCCTATCGGGCAAGGGTGGAGTCAGACGACGATCCGCTACTACATCTTTGCGCTGCTCTTCGTGGTGTTCGACGTTGAGGCCGTGTTCCTTTTTCCGTGGGCGATCGTATTCGAACGGATCGGCTGGTTCGCCTTCTACGAGATGATGATCTTCATCGCGATCCTGGCCCTGGGACTGTTGTACGCATGGCGGAAGAAGGTGCTGGATTGGCTGTAGAAGAGCAGGCATCCCCGCAATCGCAGGTTGAGCGCATGCGGCTGCCCAAGTCTGTCTCCTTCCTACTCAACTGGGGGAGGAAGTACTCCCTCTGGATGTTTCAGTTCGGGCTTGCCTGCTGCTCGATCGAGTTCATCGCGTCGGCCATGCCGAAGTACGACATCATGCGGCTGGGGGTCATCCCCTTCCCCGCGTCACCCCGGCAGGCCGACCTCATGGTCGTGGCGGGGACGGTGACCGACAAGATGGCTCCGGCTATCCTTCGCGTTTACGAGCAGATGCCCGAGCCGAAGTACGTGATCTCGATGGGCTCGTGCTCCAACTGCGGCGGTCCGTATTGGGACTCGTACTCGGTGACGAAGGGTGTCGACCAGATTCTGCCGGTTGACGTCTACGTGCCCGGTTGCCCGCCCCGGCCGGAAGGGCTCCTTCAAGGAATAGTGCGGCTTCAAAACATGATTCAAAACGAGGACATCGGACGGAAATGGCGTGGAAGTGAAGCAGCGGGGCGGATCCCTCAGATCATCGGAACGGGTAGAGCCGGAGGAATATAGCCGGCGCGTCTCCTCGAAGCTGGAAGGAGCCGTCTCCGGGGCCGAGGTTCGCTTCGGCCAGGTGTGGGGAACTGCGACCCGCGAGAGGTGGGTCGAGGCCGTCAGAACCCTCCGGGAGGACCCGGAGCTCGCGTGCGACTACCTCACGCTCATCTCCGCGATCGACTGGCAGGAAAAGGGGTTCGAGGTCGTTGCCATCTTCTACTCGATTCGACATCTCACAACCGTGCGCCTGAAGGTGGCGGTCCCCAAGGAGGATCCGCATCTTCCGAGCCTAACCGGCGTCTTCCGGGGGGCGAACTGGCACGAACGGGTTGCCGCGGAGATGTTCGGGATCACCTTCGACGGGCATCCATTCCCGGTCAAGCTCTACCTGCCGGAAGACTTCCAAGGTCACCCGCTCCTAAAGAGCTTCCGCCTCGCGAGCCGCGCCTACAAACCGTGGCCGGGCGCGAAGGATCCGTCAGAGGCTTCGGCGGGAGGCCGCGGTTGAGCAGCCGAATGAGGGACAAGACCCCCACGGTCGACCAAGCTCCGCTGGTGTCCGCCCGGCTCACGGGCGCGGGGACGTTGCGCACCGAGGAGATGGTGCTGAACGTAGGACCTCAGCACCCTGCGACCCACGGCGTGCTGAGGCTTCTGGTGACCTTGGACGGGGAGCGAATCGTGGAGGGCGAGCCGATCATCGGCTATATGCACCGGGGCCACGAGAAGCTTCTCGAGATGAGGGACTTCAGGCAGATCACCAACTTGGTCTCGAGGATGGATTGGCTGTCGGGGATCAACAACGAGCTGCCCGCGTCGATAGCAGTAGAGAAGCTCATGGATCTCGAGGTTCCCCGCCGGGCCCAATTCCTAAGAGTCATCCTGCTCGAGATGAACCGCATCATCAACCACCTCGTATTCACGGGCTCGTATGGCCTGGAGCTCGGGGCGACGACTCCCGTCATGTACGCCTTCCGAGAGCGGGAGGCCATTCAGGCGGTGATGGAGATGGTCACTGGGGCCCGGCTGCACTTCGGGTTCTTCCGGCCGGGTGGTCTAAAGGAGGACATCCCGCGAGGATTCGTGGAGGAGGCTCGCAAGGCCATCAGGCAGCTCGTTCGAGCCATCCCCGACTACGAGGAGCTCCTGCTCGGGAACGAGATCTTCAAGGAGAGGACCGTGGGAGTCGGGGTCCTGGATCCGGACCTGGCCCTCGAGTACGGAGTTTCGGGGCCGATCCTGAGGGCCAGTGGGGTTCCGTTCGACATCAGGCGCGCGGCCCCCTACCTCATCTACGACGAGCTCGACTTCAACATCCCCGTCGGAACGGCCGGCGACTCGTTCGATCGGTACTGGGTGCTGATCCAGGAGATGAAGGAGTCGGCCAAGATCGTCGAGCAGGCGCTGGAGGGACTCCCCCCGGGCTCACACCTCGGCCCCGTCCCGAAGCGACTCACGCTCCCCGAGGGGGAGATCTATCAGAGGGCCGAGAATCCGCTGGGGGAGATGGGCTACTACCTCGTCTCGAACGGCGACGCCAAGCCCTACCGGATGATGGTCCGCACACCCTCGTTCTCGAACATCAGCGTGGTCCCCCACATGCTGCGAGGAGCCTACGTCCCGGACCTCATCGCGATACTCGGAAGCATGTTCTTTGTCGTGGGAGACATCGACCGCTGATGGCCGCGCTTCAGCAAGCCCTCTCCAACGACTTCGTGATCCTTGCGCTGAAGCTCAGCGTTCTGCTGCTGCTTCTGCCGGCCACCCTCGTGCTGGGGTGGGTGGAGCTGAAGCTGGGGGCGCACATGCAGCACCGCCTGGGTCCGATGTATCCAGGCGGCTTTCACGGCTGGGCGCAAACAGTTGCCGACGGGATCAAGTTCGTGCTGAAGGAGAATGTCGTCCCGAGGGCGGCGGACAGAGGCGTCTTTGCGATGGTTCCCTTCATCACGATGCTCGCCGCCGCCCTTATCTTCGTCGTGATCCCTGCCGGGCCGAATCTCGTCATCGAAGATTTGGAAGTCGGAGCCTTCTACGTGCTCGCCGCTTCCTCGGTAGGAGTGATCGGCGTCCTGATGGCGGGCTGGGCGTCCAACAACAAGTACTCGCTCATGGGTGCGCTTCGCGCCGCAGCCCAGCTCATCGCCTACGAGCTCCCCCTTGTCCTGGTCGTGGCCGCCGTCGCGATGCTGGCAGGGTCGATGTCGCTCGTCGACATCGTCGAGGCGCAGGGAGGCCGCGGAGACGGCCCCGGGGTCTGGTTCATGTTCTACGGGATCCTGGGACTGCCCGTGTTTCTGATGGCCATTCCGGCGGAGCTCACGAGGCCGCCGTTTGACATGCCGATCGCGGAGTCCGAGCTCATCACGGGGGCGTTCACCGAGTACACCGGGATCCGGTTCGCCTTCAGCTTGTTCGCTGCCGAGTACATCTCGATGCTCGGGATGGCGGCTTTTGGGGCCACGCTGTTCCTCGGGGGCTACCTTCCTCCTATATCGGCGCTCGGCTTCATCCCCGGAATTGTGTGGCTGTTGGTCAAGACCGGCTTGATCCTCTTCCTCTTTATATGGATCAGGTGGACTTACCCGAGGCTCCGTGAGGATCAGCTGCAAAAGTTTGCGTGGAAGTTCCTCATCCCGGTTGCGCTGATCAACATCGTTCTGACCGGCGTTATCAAGTTGACCCCCCTCGCCTGATGGACCTCATGAGCGGGCAGAACGTCAAGAGCGAGGACCCTCGCGGACCGGCGCCTTCGTTGGGTCACCAGCCCGAGACTCCCGAGGAGCTCAGCTCGGGCCTCGAGCACCTGCGCGAATTCAAGCGCACGACGTTCGGTATCGGTCTGCTGAAAGGCCTTGGAATCACGTTCCGTCATCTCGTGTCCCGTTCCGTCACGATCGAATACCCGGACGAGAAAGCGGCTCTTCCCCCCCGCTCCCGAACGGTGATCGCACTAAAGGAGGAGAACTGCACCGTCTGCATGCTCTGCGCCCGCGAGTGCCCCGACTGGTGCATCTACATAGAGGGCCATAAGGAGTCGCGGAAGACGGCCGAGGGCAAGCGTGCGAAGAAGTACAACGTGCTCGACCGGTTCGCCATCGATTACGCCCTCCGCATGTACTGCGGGATCTGCGTAGAGGTCTGCCCTTACGACGCCCTGTTCTGGGCGGCCGAGGGTGAGTACGTCGAGTACGACGTGACCGGGCTCACACACGAGATGGAGCGGCTTCAGAGCTGGATGGCCAATGTGGCGCCACCCCCGCCGCTCGACCCGGGCGCGGAGGGCCCGGTGCTCAAGAGCGCCGCCCAATCCTCCGTGAAAGAGGAAGGCGAGGGGTAGGGTGCAGCAACTCATCTTCATCGTGGTTGCGGTGGTCATGACAGTCGCGGCGGTCCGCCTCGTCACGACTACGAACCTCGTTCACGGTGCCCTGTATCTCGTGGTCGCGTTGCTCGGTACCGCCATCATCTTCCTGCTGCTCACCGCGGAGTTCGTTGCCTGGGTCCAGGTGCTGATCTACGTAGGGGCCGTCTTGGTCCTCCTCCTCTTCGGCCTGATGTTGACCCGGGCGCCCATCGGAAGGACTGCCTTCGACAGGCAGCAAAGGGTGCTTGCGGCGTCTGCGGCGACCGGCCTGTTCCTTGTAACCGCAACGATCCTCTGGAGGGCTTTCGAAGGAAGGGACATCCGGTTCCAGGCCGGCGAGGGAAATGCCGAGGTCCTGGGAACGGAGATCTTCACCCGGTTCGTGCTCCCCTTCGAAATTGCCTCCGTCGTTTTGCTGGCGGCCCTCGTCGGCGCGGTCTTCTTGGCGAAAAGGGACTAATGCGCGATCCGAGCCTTGCCTTCCAAGCCTTGCCGTACTCCGGTCGCCCAACGGAGCGAAGCGAGGGAGTGTCGCTCCCCGACCGAAGGGAGCGAGCAGCTGACCGAGCGAAGCGAGGGAATCCGAGCCTTGCCTTGTCCGGCCTACCGAGCGACCGAAGGGAGCGAGTGTAGCCGTGCCGGTGCAGTGGGTCTTGCTCCTCGCCTCGCTCCTCTTCTCGATTGGTGTCTACGGCGTGCTCTCGCGCCGGAACGCAGTGATCGTGCTGATGTCGATCGAGCTCATGCTGAACTCCGTAAACTTGAACCTCGTCGCCTTCAACGCGCTCCTGCCCGGACAGCGCCTAGTCGGCCAGGTTTTCGCCCTGTTCGTGATCGCGATTTCGGCCGCCGCGCTCGGGGTCGGGCTCGCCATCGTCCTCCTCGTTTATCGAAATCGGGCAACCGTGAGGATAGACGAGGTCAACCTGATGAAGTGGTGACGCCGTGAACCCGTTGGACCTCGCCTGGCTCATTCCGGTGCTGCCGTTCGGATCGGCGCTTTTGATGCTCTTTGTCGGCAAGAGGACGCCGGGCAAGGGTGCTCCCATCGGGATTCTCGCCCTGGCGATCGCGTGGGTGCTCTCCGTCATGGTCTTCCTGGAGACCATCGGCCGGATTGCCGCCGAAGAGCACTTCGAGGCGATCGAGCGCAGCGTCAGGTGGTTCGTGTTTGGTCCCCAGGGCTTCCAGGTGGAGCTCGGCATGACCATCGACGGCCTCGCCGCGGTCATGCTGGTCGTCGTCTCAACCGTCTCCCTCCTCGTCCACGTCTACTCCACCGGCTACATGAAGGGCGACATTCGCTACACGTGGTTCTTCGTGGTTCTCTCGCTGTTCACCGGCTCGATGCTCAACCTGGTTGTCGCAAACAACCTTCTGCAGATGCTCGTCGGTTGGGAAGGGGTCGGGATCTGCTCCTATCTGCTCATCGGGCACTGGTGGGAGGAGAGGGCGAACTCGAGCGCCGCCATCAAGGCGTTCCTCACCACCCGCGTGGGCGACATCGGCTTCATGTTCGGGATCTTCGTGCTGTTTTTTGCAGCGGGAAGCTTCAACATCGGAGTCATCTCGAGCCGGGTGGCCGCCGGAGCGATCCCGGCGGGCGTGATCACCTTGGGAGCGCTGCTGCTGTTCTGCGGCGCGATCGGCAAGTCCGCCCAGTTCCCGCTCCATGTATGGCTGCCGGATGCGATGGCGGGGCCGACCCCGGTTTCCGCCCTTATCCACGCCGCCACGATGGTCGTTGCAGGTGTCTACCTGGTTGCCCGGATGTTCCAGGTCTTCGCCGCCTCGCCCGTGGCCTTGACCGTCGTCGCGGCCATCGGCTCTATCACGATGCTGATCGCAGCGCTACTCGCGCTGGTTCAGGACGATCTCAAACGGGTGCTGGCCTACTCGACCATCTCCCAGCTCGCATACATGGTTGCGGGACTGGGGGTGAGCGCCTACACCGGATCGATCTTCCACATCTGGACCCACGCCTGGTTCAAGGCCCTGCTGTTCCTCGCCGCCGGGTCGGTGATCCACGCGGTCCACTCCAACAACATGAGCTCGATGGGAGGCCTGCGACGGTTGATGCCGGTGACGTCGGCGACCTTCATCGTGGGAGCCCTGGCACTTGCTGCTTTCCCGCCCCTTGCCGGCTTCTTTTCCAAGGATGAGCTCGTCCTCGGTGCCTACACGGCCGCCACCCACGGCAGCCAGTTCGCTTGGTTCGTCTTCGCGGCAATGGTCGCCACCGCCTTCCTGACTGCCTGCTACGTGGCCCGGATGCTGGCGCTCACCTTCTTCGGAGAGCCGAAGTACGACCGCGAGCACGTCCATCCCCACGAGAGCCCCCGCTCGATGACCGTGCCGCTGGTCATCCTCGCCGTCTTGGCGGTGGTGGGCGGCTGGGTGGGGTTACCCGGGGAGGCGAACCTCTTCGGCAGGTGGGTCCACTTCGGGGAGGAGGAGCACGCACCGGTCGACTTCGGAGTGATGGCGGTGTCCGTTGCACTGTCCGTCAGCGGGTTTGCGGTTGGATGGGCCATCTTCCGGCTCGGGAAGGCGAGGGTGGACGTACTGCGCAGTCCGTTTGCCTGGGCCTACCGGCTTCTTCAGAACAAGTACTACCTCGACGACGTGTACACGAAGGGCATCGTCAACCCGATCCGCGACCGGCTCTCGGCGTTTGCGTATTGGACCAATCAGAACATCATCGACAAGATCGTCGACGGGGCGGGGCTAGCTACGCGGGGACTGGCGACAGTGGCCTACCGGGACGTGGACCAGACCCTCATCGACGGGACCGTGAACGGCGCGGCCGGCATGGCGGGGGCGATCGGGAACAAGCTCAGGTTCTGGCAGACGGGCAGCGTGCAGCGCTACGCGGTTGCGTTGTTCATCAGCATCGTCGCGTTCGTGGGCGCCTTCGCCGTCGCGCGCCTGTAGTGAGACGGGGAAGAGCTTTCAAGTCTTTGAGTCGACGGCGGAGGACGCATGAACTGGATTGACAGATGGGCCGTCACCTTGACGGTGTTCCTTCCGGCGCTGGGCGCGGCCTTGATCGCGCTTACTCCGAGGGCCAAGGAAGGTGCGATCAAGGGGCTGGCGCTGCTTTCCACCGCAGGTGCGCTGGTTACGTCGCTGCTCGTGGTCGCCCGCTTCCGCTTCGGCGACCCGGGTATGCAGCTCGAGCTCAACCTCCCCTGGATCCCTTCGATCGGGGCCCGCTATCACGTGGGCGTCGACGGCATCGCCCTCCCGCTGGTCGTCCTCAGCGCACTGGTGACCTTCCTTTGTGTCGTCTACTCGCTTTGGCGCCTTCCCGAGCCTCACAACCCGAAACTTTTCCTGGCGCTGTGCCTCCTTCTCGAGACGGGGATGACTGGGACGTTCGTCTCGCTCGACCTCGTCCTGTTCTTCGTGTTCTGGGAGCTCGTGCTGGTTCCGATGTACTTCATCATCGGCCTCTGGGGAGGGCCCCGGCGCCAGTACGCCGCGATCAAGTTCTTCCTCTACACCCTTTTCGGGAGCCTCTTCATGCTCCTCGGGTTCCTGGTGCTGTACTTCCAGTCGACCCCCCACACGTTCGACATCCTCATGCTGCAGCAGGCCGGCGTGTTGGACCTGCCGAGGGGGATTGCCCACCTCGTCTTTGGTGGAATCGCGTTGGGATTCGCCGTGAAGGTCCCGATGTGGCCGTTCCACACATGGCTTCCGGATGCACATACGGAGGCACCCACGGTCGGAAGCGTCCTGCTGGCGGCGATCATGCTGAAGATGGGCAGCTTCGGGTTCCTCCGGATCGCCATACCGATCCTTCCCGAGTCTGCGCGTGCCTTTGCTCCCGTCATAGGCATCCTGGCCGCGATCGCGATCATCTACGGCGCCTTGAACTGCCTCGCCCAGACTGACCTCAAGCGGATGATCGCGTTCAGCTCGGTTGGGCACATGGGTTTCGTGATGCTTGGCATAGCGACGATGACCGCGGTCGGTTTCAACGCCGCCGTCATCGGGATGGTCGCCCACGGCGTCATCACGGGGTTGTTGTTCTTCATCGCCGGCTCCATCCACGAGCGCTTCCATACGAGGGAGATTCCCGAGCTCGCTGGTATGGGCCATACCTTGCCGAGGATGGCCGGGACCCTCGCGTTCTGCGCCATCGCGTCCCTGGGCTTGCCGGGACTTGCAGGGTTTTGGGGTGAGGTCCTGGCGCTGCTGGCTTCCTGGCGCCCGGCGCCGGGCCTCAGCGTCGCAACGTTTAGAACCCTCATGGTTCTCGGCGGCATCGGTACGGTCCTTACGGCCGGCTACTTCCTGTGGATGCTCCAGAGGGTGAACATGGGGCGCGTATCGGATAGGTGGAAGGAGAAGAAGTTCCCCGACATCCAGCCCCTCGAGTTTGCGGCATGGGTTCCGCTGCTGCTGCTGGTCGTCGTCCTGGGCGTCTTCCCACGGTTGGTCTTCGACGCGACGAACGACGCTTCCACGCGGCTCGACCGGGTAGTGACGAGCTCGCACACCAGGATGCTCGAAAGCCGCCGTTGATGAGGCCGGATTTAGCAGCACGGGCACGGCCGAAAGGCTGAGGGACGTGGACGTCAACCTGACCGCGATCCTCCCAGAGGTGTTGCTGACGATCGCGCTCTGTGCGGTCCTGACCCTGGACCTCTTCCTACCTCAAAGGCGGAAGTGGCTCGCGATGCCGCTGTCTTTCGTCGGGGTCGCGGCAACCCTGGCGGCGGTCTTCAACCTGGCGGGCGCCCGCTACGTCACCTTGGGAGGCATGTTCGTCGTCGACAGATTCGCGATCGTGTTCAAGGTCATCTTCTGCGTCGCCGCCCTGATCGTTTTCGTTATCTCCCACGATTACCTGAAGGGTGACGAGATTCACCAGGGGGAGTACTACTTCCTCATCCTCTCCTCCCTGCTGGGGATGATGACGATCGCATCGAGCAGGGACCTGATCGCGATCTTCGTCTCCCTCGAGCTGATCTCGATCCCGACGTTCGTGCTCGCCGGCATTCGCAAGTCGGACCTGAAGTCAAACGAGGCCGGGCTGAAGTTCTTCCTGTTCGGAGTGCTCTCGTCGGCCCTCATGCTCTTCGGGATGTCGCTCGTTTACGGGATCACCGGTTCGACAAACCTGGCGACGATTTCGAGGGTGCTCCCCGGGATCGAGCAGGACTCTCTCGTAATCCTCGCCATCTTCTTCGTCATCGTGGGCTTCGGGTTCAAGATCTCCGCGTTTCCGTTCCACTGGTGGGTTCCGGACACTTACGAAGGATCTCCGGTTCCGGTCGCGGCGTTCCTCTCGGTAGCCTCCAAGTCGGCGGGGTTTGTGGCCCTCCTCCAGCTAATGTTCCTCGGCTTCGGCGGTCTCGCCGATGTCTGGAGGCCGTTCCTCGGCCTCGTAGCTGCGCTTACGATGACCTTCGGAAACTTGGTTGCGCTCTACCAGCGGCACATAATCCGGCTGCTCGCCTACTCTTCCATCGCCCAGGCAGGGTACGTCCTCATCCCCCTCGGCGTCGCGAGCTCCACGGATTCAGAGCTGAACAATCAGATCTTCTTTGCCGCGCTCACCTACCTGCTCATCTACGTCTTCATGGAGACGGGCGCCTTCGCGTCCGCAATCGCCTTTGCACGCCGGGGGGGTGGGTACATGATCAGCGACTACGGCGGGCTGTTCTCGAGAGGCGCGCCCCTCGCCGTCGCGATGACGATCTTCCTGCTCTCCCTCGCCGGCATGATTCCCTTGGGCGGCTTTTGGGCGAAGTTTTTCGTCTTCAGAGCGCTCATCGACGGGCAGGGGGTCTGGCTGGCGATTGTGATGGCCGTCAACACCGTCGTGTCCTTGTTCTACTACACGGCGGTGGTCAAACGAATGTTCTTCGACGAAGCGGAGGATCGCAGGCCGGTCGAGGTAACCGGGCCTCTCGCGGCCACGCTGGCGCTCACCGCGGCGATCGTCGTTGCCATAGGCGTAAATCCAGACTTCTTCGGACAGTTGGCTGCGAGAGCGATGCCCTTTTAGTTAACCCCGACCGGCGCCTATTTCTCTCCGTCCTTGTAATCTGGATTTGGAGGGAACCGAAAGTGAAGAACACCGCAAAAACCGCCGTCTTGCTCGCCACTCTCGCGGGCTTGATGGTGGGCCTTGGCAGCCTCTTGGGTGGGCGAAGCGGGGCCGCCCTCGGCCTCGTCCTAGCCGTCGTCCTGAACTTCGGGTCGTACTGGTTCTCGGACAAGATCGCACTACGGATGAGCGGCGCCCGCCCCGTAAGCAGGGCGGAAGCACCGGAGCTCTACGCCCTGATGTCCAACCTCGTCCAGCGGGCGAACCTCCCGATGCCATCCCTTTACGTCATCCCTTCGCAGCAGCCGAACGCCTTTGCCACGGGTCGCAACCCGGAACACGCGGCTGTTGCCGTCACCGAGGGGATCATGCAAATGCTGACCCCCGAGGAGCTCGAGGGGGTGCTCGCGCACGAGCTCGCGCACGTCCGAAACCGCGACATCCTCATCGCCTCCGTGGCTGCGACGATAGCGGGCGCGATCTCATTCGTGAGCACGATGGCAAGGTGGGGCGCGATGTTCGGGGGACGTGACGATAGGGAAGGGCCCGGAATCGTCGGGCTGCTCGTAGCCACGATCGTGGCTCCGATTGCCGCCATGATCGTTCAGCTGGCGATCTCCCGTTCTCGGGAGTTTTACGCAGATGAGGTGGGGGCTCGGCTCAGCGGGCGTCCGCAAAGCTTGGCCAGCGCGCTTCAGAAGCTGGAGGTCGGCGCGAAGCGGATACCGATGCCCGTCAACCCGTCGGCAGCACCCATGTTCATCGTCAACCCGCTACGCGGAGCGTGGGCGCAGGGGGCTGCGAAGCTGTTCAGCACGCACCCCCCCACCGACGAGAGAGTCCGGCGCCTTCTTGCCCTGTCGGGCGTCACCGCGTACTAGTCGCCTTCAACCCCCGGCTAGCTTCCGCATCGTCAATTGAGATATCGTTCCCGGTCGCCAAAACCGGCGAATCTTCGACGGACGAGTCCGGGCGGGACAGGGGGCGGATTTGGAAAGCCGAAGGCGTCTTCTAACGTGCTTGGTTGTATCCCTCGCAGTGCTTACCGCCCTCCCCATTCTCCCGGCGCACGCCCAGCAGCAACAGAGACCGCCCAACCTGATCGAAGCCCTTCTTGGCGGCATCATCAAGCCGCCCCCTGCGCCGCCCCCTCCGGCTCCTCCCCCGCCACCGCCTGCCGCACCCGCCCCGCCGCCTATCCCTCCGTCGCGCCCTCACATAGGGGTGTCCTCGACGGCGGTCGCGGTTCCTCGGGGGGCGGATTTTCCTTTGGCCGTTCCCAGCATCCGGCGGTCTCCTCCTAAGAACACCAAGAGGCTGATGGAGACGTTGAGGCCGCTTGCCAACACGGGAGTGCCCATGGAGCGGCTCCTCCTACAGGCTGTTGCACCGTTCCCCGTCGCGGGAGATGCAAGCTTCGTTCACGACTGGGGCTTCCCGAGGTGGACGCCAACGCCTCACCTGCACCAGGGGACCGACATATTTGCCGACTTCGGCACTCCCATCGTGACGTCGGAGTCGGGGAGGGTAATCGCCAAGGGCACCGCGGGAGCCGGCGGGATCTCGGTTTGGGTTCGCGGCGACAGCGGGATGGCCTACTACTACGCTCACCTCCAGAATTGGGCGCCCGGGCTGCAGGTAGGCCAGCGAGTAGAGATGGGCACCGTCATCGGCTTCGTCGGCGACTCTGGGAACGCGAGGGGCGGTGCTCCCCACCTGCATTTTCAGACGCATCCCGGTGGTGGTCCGGGGACTCCTCCGCGGGACCCAAAGCCGTTCCTAGACGACGCCCTGCGGCAGGCCGAGGAGAGGGCACTGGCCCTGGTGTCGGGCGCCCGGGTAAGGATCAACACCAACGGGCCCGCGGTGCTTCCGGGCATCAGGATCACGAAGAGGGTCGACCAGCTCTTCGCGTCGGCAGCCGGCGTGCAGCAGCCCGGAGATCTGATGTGGTTCTCGCTGCTTGACCCGACCCTAGGCGTGCTCGGGCTTGCGCGTCAGTCGGCGGCAACGGCCGGGGGTCCGACAAGGCAGGTCTCGCCGAGGCAGCTAGAAGAGGAGGGGAGGAGAGCGGAGGTCAGGAGGGCCGTCGAGGCTCCGACGGTGAAGTTGGTGAACTTCGCCGGCAAGCCTGTATTCGACGAGATGATCCTGAGCGTGACCCGCCCGACCGACCTTCCGCCCGCCGACGCCGGTCTCTACAACCCCGGGGACTAGCCCAGCCGCTCCCTTATCCGAGACGCTACCTCAGCAAGCTCGCTAGAGTCGGCGGGGGAGGAGACCCCCGGGGGCCGAAGGCCGTCGCCGGCCCACCTGGGGATCAGGTGCAGATGAAAGTGCGGCACGGTTTGCCAAGCCGCCTCTCCGTTCGACTGCAGCAGGTTAAGGCCTTCGGCTTGCACACCCTCCCTCACGGCGGGAGCAAGCCGGCGAGCGGCGGCGAAGACTGCCAGCAGGGTGTCCTCGGGGATGTCGAAGATCGTCGGGTGATGATCCTTCGAGACAACGAGGCAATGGCCCTTGGCCCACGGGAAGATGTCCATGAACGAGATGACGGCATCGTCCTCGTAAATCTTCGTCGAGGGGGCTTCTCCGGAAACGATCCGGCAGAAGATGCAGTCCCCTTCGGCGCTCACCGGTAGTTGGTGAACTGGAGCGGGATGCCGAAGTCCTGTTCCTTGAGCGCCTTGATCACCTGCTGGAGCTCGTCCTTCGACTTTGACGTGACCCTCAGCTGATCCCCCTGTATTTGGGTCTGGACCTTGGCTCCGAGCCCCTTGATGAACTTGTTGATCGCTCGCGCCTTCTCATCGGATATGCCCTGGACGAGAGTCACCGTCTGTTTGAAGGTCCCGCCGGCAGCCGGCTCGATCTTGCCCTCCGACAGCGCCTTCAACGAAACCTTCCGACGCACCATCTTCTCTTTGATGACATCCAGCGCAGCTTGAACCCGGCCCTCCGAGTTCGAGCGAATCTCAAAAGCCGAGTCCTCTTGGCGGATCTCGGTCTGCGTGTTCTTGAAGTCGAAACGCTGCCCGATCTCCCGCCTGGCCTGATCGAGCGCGTTGACGACCTCCTGACGGTCGACTTCGCTCACGGCGTCGAAAGAAAACTGAGCCAAGTCTCCTCCAGGTTGATACAGCTCCTTAAGGCCTTATCCTAAATCCGCAACCAGGTGGGGTACCTAAGTGGCCAAAGGGAGCCGGCTGTAAACCGGTTGCGAAAGCTTCGGAGGTTCGAATCCTTCCCCCACCACTTTTCGCGACCCCGGCACCGGACACGCCGTAGCATTCCGCTTCGGCATCAGATGCTCGCCACGACCTCGTAACGGTCCTTCGAGACCATCGTCACGCCGGCTGCATCCATCGTCCTAGACCGGCTCTCGTCCGCCGACCGGTCGGATGCGAGCGCTGCTTCCTCGCTATCCCAGATCGTTAAGGTGAGGGCCTTGCCGCCTTCCCGATCGATCAGGAAATATGCCCCCTTGTTGCCGGGGAGCTGTTCGACAAAAGGCCTGACCCGGTCTTTACAGCCGTTGCCCACGCCTGGAGCTGCTCGGGAGTACCCGACCACGAAGACGTCCTCACAAACATGGCTTCTCCTTCCAAGGCGGTTGAGGCAAGGCACTGGTTACGCCTCCCGCATTAGAGGCCGGAAGCCCGGCAAGGAGGTCATGAACGCAGACACCAGCGACCGAGCGGGGAGGGGCGCCAGGTTGATCGCCGACGGGGCCCGGCGACCGCTGACGCTTGCCCCACCCGCTCGATTGCTGTGAGCTCTCAGACCCTTGCCCCGGACAGCTCCTTGACGATATCGGCGGTGAACCCCTTCGCGTCGCCGAACAGCATCATCGTCCTGTCCATGTAGTACAGGTCGTTGTCGATGCCGGCGAACCCAGGGCTCATCGAGCGCTTGACGACCATGACGCTCTGCGCCTTGTCGACGTCGAGAATCGGCATGCCGTAGATCGGGCTGCCTTCGTCGGTCCGAGCCGCGGGGTTCGTCACGTCGTTGGCTCCGATCACGAGGGCGACGTCGGTCTGCGGGAAATCGCCGTTGATCTCCTCCATCTCTACGAGCCGGTCGTAGGGGATGTCCGCCTCCGCAAGCAGCACGTTCATGTGCCCCGGCATCCGGCCGGCCACTGGGTGGATGGCGAACCGGACGTCTACGCCACGTTTCGTCAGCGAATCGTAGAGCTCGCGCACCTTGTGCTGGGCCTGGGCGACGGCCATCCCGTAGCCCGGGACGATGATGACGGAGCTCGCCGCCTCGAGGATCGATGCCGCCTCCTCGGGAGAGGCGTTTCGGACGGTGCGCTCCTCGGCTGTGGCCTCCGTGGGAGCGACCTGACCGAAGGCCCCGAACAGGACGTTGGTGAACGAGCGGTTCATCGCCCGGCACATGATGATCGAGAGGATGAGACCGCTGGAGCCGTCGAGCGCGCCGGCTACGATCAGCAGCTTGTTGTCGAGAACGAACCCCATCGCCGCGGCGGCGAGGCCCGCGTACGAGTTCAGGAGCGATATCACCGTCGGCATGTCGGCCCCGCCGATCGGGAGGATCAACAGCAGGCCGAAGGCGAGCGCAAGGCCGATCAAGATCGGGAACAGTTGGGAGGCCTCCGGGTTCCCGATGAGGTACACGCCGATCGCGACCGCTATGGCGAACAACGAGAGGTTGATGATGTTCTGCCCGCGGTAGACCATGGGCCGGGTCGGAAGGATGTCCTGGAGCTTGCCGGCGGCCATGAGACTCCCGGTGAAGGTCAGGAACCCAAGCAGGACCTCCAGGGCGATGGCTCCCATCGTGAAGGAATTGAGATCGCCCCTGTGGAGATAGTACTCGGAGGTCCCCACGAGGCCTGCCGCCAGACCACCGAACGAGTGCGAGAGGGCGGTTCGCTGAGGGACCGCGGTCATGGGCACCCGCGAAAGCGGATACCCGATGATCGTTCCGAGCACGAACGCCACGAGGATCCAGCGGTAGTTCACGACCTGGGGCAAGATCAGAGTGCCGAGGACGGCCAGGACCATCCCCGCTTCCCCAACCCGTACCCCGCGCCGGGCGGTGGTAGGCCTTCCGAGCCACTTGAGGGCGAGCACGAAGCACGCCGCGGCAGTGATGTATGCCGCGGGGGTGAAGAAGTCGCTCATCGCGCCTCCCCCCGGCTCTTGAACATCTTCAGCATCCGGTCGGTGATCAGGAACCCGCTAACGATGTTGGTGACGGCCGCGGTCACCGCGATGGTCCCCAATATGTTGGTGAACCCGGGCGACGCGGCCCCCGTGATGAGGATCGCTCCGACGACTGAGATCGCGGAGATCGCGTTCGTGAGCGACATCAGGGGGGTGTGAAGAAGCGGCGGCACTCGGTGGATAACCTCCAGTCCGAGCAACGTCGCGAGGACGAGCACGAAAAGGCCGACCTCCAGATCGGTCCCCTCCATGGTTGAGCCTCCCTTCGATTCGTTCGTCGATTGGAAAAGTAGTGACTTCAAACCGGACGCGTCATCCGGGGGCGCGGGGTGGAGG
>JALZBO010000027.1 GCA_030863545.1 Actinomycetota bacterium | reverse complement strand
CTGCTCCTGCTCATCTCGATGCCCGTTTCAGCCTCCGCTGCGACGTTGAAGGATGTCTCGAAGGCTGCAACCGAGCGGGCGGCACTTCAAAAGAGGCTTGATCGAGCAGCGGCCGCGTACGACGCGGCTCAAGCAAAGCTCGCCCGGACTCAGGCCGCGATCCAGCAAAACGAGAAGGGCCTGGAGGACGCGCGGGCAAAGGCCCGGCTCGTGCGGGCGAGGCTGGCCGCGAGGGCGAACGTCGTCTACCGCGCCGGTCCTGTCGGAATGCTCCAGTTCCTCATGACCTCAGAGAGCCTGGGGGACTTCGGCCGAAGGGTGAAGATGATTCAGGAAGCTGCGGACAAGGATGGCGCCATCCTGGCCGAGGCGACGGCGGTCCAGCGGCGGACACAGACTCTTCGTGAAGAGCTCGACGAAAAGAAGCGCCAGGAGAGCCGCCTTCTATCGACGATGAGGAACGAGGCGATCGCCCTGACTACAAACTTCAGGAAGGCGTCGGAGCTGGAGAGAAGGCTCGCCCTGGACCGCGACTCCCAGGTGAGGCGGGAGGCCGCCGCGAGGACCGCCGCCGAGGCGGATGCAAGACGGGCCGCTCAGGATGCTGCCCGCCGAGCCGAGGCCGCGCGAACGGCGGAGGCGAGGAGGAGTGACGAGGCGGGCGCGGGCGGCCTGCCTATCCCCAGACCCACAACGCAGCCGGCGCCGCTTAGGGCAGCTCCCGCTCCGGCGCAGGTGAGGAACAACCCCGAGGAGGAGCAGGGCGCTGTTACGGCAGTCACGGCCAGAAGCCTGAGGTGCCCCGTTGATGGGCCCACATCGTTCACCGACACGTGGGGGGCTCCGAGAAGCGGCGGAAGGAGCCACCAGGGGGTGGACATGTTTGCTGCTCAGGGCACCCCGGTGGCGGCGATCAGCGATGGGGTGGTGCTGAGAAGGGAAACGAGCGCCGCTGGAGGTCTGGGTCTCAGGATCAGGGGAAACGACTCAACCGTCTACTACTACGCCCACCTGTCGGGATACACGAACTTTGTGGCCGGCCAGCGGGTCACTGCCGGCGCCCACGTCGGCTATGTAGGAGCCACCGGGAACGCGGCTGGAGGCCCGCCCCATCTGCACTTTGAAGTCCACCCCAACGGGGGATCCGCCATAAACCCGACTCCCACCGCCCGTAGGGCCTGCGGGAAGTAGCCCGGTCCTTACGCCGGCATCACTCGGCGGGGGCTGGCGGGGTTAGCAGGCCGATCACATTGCCGGAGGGATCGGCGAAGTGGGCAAACTCCTGGAGGTCCGGGTCTCCAAAGATCGGCTTGACCGTGCGGCCGCCAAGGTCTTCGGCCCGGTCCAGCGTGTCCTGAATGTCGGGCGTCTGCACGTAAAAGGTTACGAGGTTCCCTGCCTTCGAGGCCTTGCCGATGCCGCCTCCGATTCCCGGCTCGATCGGATCGATGACCGAGTACTCGTAACCATCGAAGTCGTCGGCGTCCCAGCCGAACAGCGCCGTCCAGAAATCGCGCGCGGCCTTCCAATCAAAGGCCAGGATCTCGAAGAAGACCACGGGGTGCTCCCCGCCGGCTTCGACGCGATCGGGCAGTGGGCCTCGCTCGACGAGGCTCACCACGTTCCCCTCTGGATCGGCAACGTCGGCAATCGTCACGGTCTCCGCGTCCTCCGTCGGCTCGGTCACCGCCTTGCCCCCCAGCTCCTCGGCTTTTCTCACGGTGGCGCTGACGTCGTCGACCGCAACGTAGAACGTGACCGTCGGCCCTTCCGGGGACGCTCCGATACCGCCGGCGATGCCAGTCGTGGTGTCCGTCTCGATGTCGAAGTACGCTCCGTCATCCGACACAGGCCTGGCCGTCCAGCCAAAGAGCTCAGTGTAGAAATCGACAAGGACGGAAGGATCGTCCCCGTCACTCATCACCTCGAAGTGAACAACGGCGTTACCCATCAGGACTCCTTGACTTGCCAGAGCCGGATTCTTGAGCGCAAGTGCCAGTCAACCGAGTTTCCTACCCTAGCGCAGTTGAAGCCGCCTCCGTGCCGGCCGCTCTCCGGCGGATCGGCTGCCGCGAGAGCTCTTCAGGTCGGCGAAGGAGGCGCCGGGCGCCGTTTAAGATTGGGCATGGCCTCCAGAGTTCACGGTCCTAAGGGCGCCCCCGATCTCTTGCCTCCAAGGTCGGCCCTTCACGACGAGATCATCGACGCTGCCGAGCACCAGTTTCGGCTCTATGGCTACCGCCGTATAGAAACGCCGGCTTTTGAGCACACCGAGCTGTTCGAGCGTGGGCTGGAGTCGGGCAGCGACGTGGTTACAAAGCAGATGTACACGTTCCAGGATCGGGGCGGAAGGTCTCTCACGCTACGGCCGGACATGACGGCGCCGGTGGTGCGCGCCGTTCTAGAGCACGGCCTCGACCGCGGGGGGTTGCCGATAAAGCTCTACTACGTTGCTTCCATCTTTCGGCAAGAACGCCCCCAGGCGGGGCGGCAAAGACAGTTCACCCAGCTCGGGGTTGAGGCGGTCGGATCGTCGGAGCCCGAGCTGGATGTCGAAGTCCTCCAGCTCGCAGCCGAAGTGTACCGACAGGTGGGGCTCGAGGTGGCGCTTTCGATCAATAGCGTCGGCCACCCCGGCTGCCGGGCCGAATACCTTCCGAAGCTCCAGGCATTCCTACGGCGGCACGCCTCCGAGCTCTGCGAGGACTGCAAGAGAAAGATCGACTCGAACCCCTTGCGAACCTTTGACTGCAAGGTGGAGTCCGACCGGGCCGTGATGCGCGACGCCCCCTTCATCGCCGACCACCTGTGCGACGCATGCCGCGATCACTACGAAGCGGTCAAGGGCATGCTCAAGGAGGCGGGGGTTGACTTCGCCGAGGATCCCATGCTCGTGCGGGGGCTCGATTACTACACGAGGACGGCCTTCGAGTTCGTCGCTTCCGGCCTGGGGTCCCAGGATGCGGTGGGTGGAGGAGGCAGATACGACGGCCTCGCCGAGCAGCTCGGAGGCCCCTCACTTCCCGGCATTGGTTTCGGACTCGGGGTCGAGCGAATCGCGCTGGCGCTCGCCCCCCCCGGCAGTGAGCGGCCCGTCACGCTGGACGCCTTCGTCGTAACAGTGGGAGAACGGGGTAAGAGGAAGGCAATGGAGGTTGCGCGCCTTCTGCGCCGCGCAGGGATCTCCGTCGACATGGATTTCTCCGGAAGAGGCGTCGGTGGACAATTCAAGGCCGCAAACCGCCTCGGTGCTGCAAAGGTGGTCGTCATAGGAGACAAAGAGATCGACTCGAACCAATACACGGTCCGCGACATGAGGACGGGGGAGGAGACTACCGTTTCCCCCGACGACCTGGCGGAGTCTCTGCTGGCATGAGAACGCACTGGTGCGGAGACCTAAGACCGGAGCACGTGGGGCTTCGCGTCCGCCTCACAGGCTGGGTTCATCGTCGCCGCGATCACGGCGGCGTCATCTTCTTGGATATGAGGGACAGGGAGGGGATCGTCCAGGTCGTCCTTCACCCGACAGAACAACCGGAGGCATATCGGGTTGCGGAGGGAGTACGGTCGGAGTATGTCCTCAAGGTCGAGGGGATGGTGCAGTACAGGTTGGAGGGAGCGGAGAACCCGAACCTCGCGACCGGCGAGGTGGAGGTCGCCGCCCACTCGGTCGAGGTGCTGAGCCGGGCGGAGACCCCGCCGTTTCAGATCGAGGATCGTGTTGACGTAAACGAAGAGCTCCGCCTCAAGTACCGGTACCTAGACCTGCGCCGGCCGGAGATGCAGCGGAACCTGAAGCTGCGCCACCGGACGGTCTCGGCGATCCGTCAATTCTTCGACGACGAAGGCTTCGTGGAGGTGGAGACGCCTCTGCTGAACAAGAGCACGCCGGAAGGAGCGCGTGACTATCTCGTTCCCTCCCGGCTTCAGCCGGGCAGGTTCTTCGCCCTCCAGCAGTCACCCCAGCTCTTCAAGCAACTGTTGATGGTCGCCGGCATGGATCGCTACTACCAGATCGTGCGCTGCTTCAGAGACGAAGACCCGCGGGCCGACCGCCAGCCCGACTTCACTCAGCTTGACGTCGAGGTGTCGTTTGCCGACGAGGAGGACGTCATAGAGCTAATCGAGCAGATGTTCGCTTCGGTAATGAAGTCAGCCCTTGGGGTCGACATTTCCACGCCATTTCCGCAGATGACGTATGAGGAGGCGATGAACACCTACGGCAGCGACAAGCCGGACCTACGATTCGGACTTGAGATGTTCGACGTCACGGAGGTGTTTTCCGACACCGGAGTCGACGTTTTCAGGCGAACAATCGAGTCGGGAGGATCAGCGAAGGCACTGAAGGTTCCGGGCGGTGGAAGCTTCAGCCGTAAAGAGCTGGAGGGGCTCTCCTCGGTAGCGCGAAACATGGGTGCGGGTGGCATGGCGTGGGTCGTCTTCGAAAAGGAGGGCGTGAGCTCACCGATCTCCAAGGCGATGTCGACCAAAGAAGTCGACGGCCTTCTCCAGAGCGCGTCCGCCTCGGAGGGCGACCTCGTTGTCATCGTCTGCGACCGCCCCAGAGTTGCGCAGAGGAGCCTGGGAGAGGTAAGGCTGGCCCTTCGAGACAAGTTGAACCTCGTCCCGCATGTCACCCCCGACGATCCCAACGCCTGGCGCTTCGTCTGGATCTTGGAGACGCCCCTGGTTGAGTACAACGAGACCGAGTCGAGGTGGGACCCTACTCACCATCCCTTCACTGCCCCGCGACCGGAGGATCTCCCGCTTCTCGAGGAGGATCCCGGAGCGGTGCGTTCGCGCGCTTACGACGTGGTCCTTAATGGCTGGGAGGTGGGCGGAGGGAGCATTCGTATCCATCGACCCGAGCTCCAGCGGCGGGTGTTCGACCTCGTAGGAATCAACGAGGAGCAGGCCGACCGGAAGTTCGGGTGGTTCGTGGATGCGTTCAAATACGGGGCGCCGCCGCACGGCGGGATTGCGGTCGGCATCGATCGGCTCGTTGCCCTTCTCGGCGGGAAGGAGAGCATCCGAGAGGTGATGGCTTTCCCGAAGAGCTCGGCGATGACGGATCTCATGACGGGGGCGCCCGACGTCGTCGATGAGAGTCAGCTCTCCGAGCTGCATATTTCCGTGAACCCTCCTAAAGCACCCTGACGCGTACATGGCGAGCGATCTCTTCTCGGATTCGCTCGAGGCGAGATTTCACGAGTACGCTCCGCTGGCCGCCAGGATGCGGCCCCGAAGCCTGGAGGAGTTCGTTGGGCAGAGCCACCTGCTCAAGGGGGGGAGCCCGCTCAAGGTCCTGATCGATCAGGGCTCTCTAACCTCGCTCATACTGTGGGGGCCTCCCGGATCCGGCAAGACGTCGCTTGCGCGGGTGATCGCGGCCTCTACCGAAGCCCGCTTTGTCGAGCTCTCGGCCGTCAGCGCGACGGTTGCGGACGTTCGCAGGACGATCACCGAAGCCAGGGACGCCCTTGCAGGGACGGGCCGAAGCACGATCGTCTTCATCGATGAGGTTCACCGGTTCAACAAGGGGCAGCAGGACGCCTTGTTGCCGGCGGTTGAGAATCGGTGGATCGCGCTGATCGGAGCAACGACCGAGAATCCTTACTTCGAGCTGATCTCCCCGCTCATGTCCCGGTGCCTGTTGGTGAAGCTCGAGCCGCTGGATGCGGATCAGGTCATGGAGATCCTGCGCCGAGCCTTGAGCGACTCGGAGAGAGGCCTCGGAGGGGCGGGCATAGACGTTTCTTCCGAAGCGATGGAGCACATAGTCATGACGTCGGGAGGGGACGCGCGGTCGGCCCTCAACGCCCTCGAGGCCTGCGTGGCGGGAGCGGCTTCCATCGGTAAGCGGTCCGTGACCCTCGAGATCGCGAAGGATGCCCTTCAGCGCAGGCAGGTGCGCTACGACAAAACGGGTGATCAGCACTACGACGTGGCGTCTGCATTCATCAAGAGCATGAGGGGTTCCGACCCGGACGCAGCGCTCTGGTGGCTCGCTCGGATGCTCGAGGCAGGTGAGGATCCGCGATTCATTGCCAGGCGAATAGTCATCGCAGCGTCCGAGGACGTAGGAAACGCCGACCCCATGGCGCTCGTCGTGGCGGTGACGGCTGCGCACGCCCTCGAGCTCGTCGGACTCCCCGAAGCGGGCCTGAACCTCGCGCACGCGGTGACCTACGTCGCTTCCGCCCCTAAATCGAATGCCGCCGCCGTCGGGATCTGGGAGGCTACGGAGCACGTCAAGAAGTCGGGAGACGCCCAGGTGCCCTTGCACCTGCGGAAGGTATTTCCGGCCGTAGGCTCGGCCCACGGGGACCGATACCGCAACCCTCACGATTATCCTGAGGGGTGGGTGGAGCAGCAATACCGCCCAGACGGCGTGGATCCCCGCCGATACTACCGACCGGTAGAACGGGGGTACGAAGCGGTGATCCGCGAGAGGCTGGAGCGCAGGGGTATAGAGAGCCAACAGAAAAGTGACCAGGTCAGAGCAGGTAAGGAAGTTCGCCGATCTCGTCCGCCGTCCGGAAGCCGAAGTTGATCTAGGCCGGGCGGCATTCGCCATCGCGGCTGGCGCTTACCCTGGCCTCGACGCCGAAGAGTGGGTCGGGAAGCTTCACGATCTGGCCAAGGGCGTCGACGACCTGGCGGATCTCCGCAAGCGGCTATTCGGCGACCTCGGCTTCCGCGGGGACACGGTCGCGTACTACGACTCGGAGAACTCCTTCCTAAACCGAGTGATGGAGCGCCGCAGAGGAATCCCGATCACGCTAGCCGTCCTGATGATGGAGGTTGGAAGATATGCGGGCATCACGCTCGAGGGAATCGGGATGCCCGGACACTTTCTCGTGAGGTCACCCGGAGCAGGCGTTTACATCGATCCCTTCGACCGGGGCGAGATCTTGGACGAGCGCGGCTGCGAGCATCGGTTTCGCGCCAGCTTTGGCGCAGGTGAGGAGGTGGCATTTGGACCTGTGATGCTCCCGGTAGTGTCGAAGCGGGACATCCTCCGCCGGATGCTCACGAACCTTCAACAGATCTACAGGGGCGAGAGCGGGGGGGAGGAGCTGGAGTGGATCACCCGTATG
>JALZBO010000082.1 GCA_030863545.1 Actinomycetota bacterium | reverse complement strand
CTGCTGTAGTTCTTACCCCGGTGGTTCGGGGTACTTGCCCGATTGGGGCTCGATCACCCCGAAGGGCTCCGACTTGTCGAGGAGCTCAAGCAGGCTAACCTTGTCCTCCTCCTTGGGCTCCGGCAGGTCCGGCAGTTGCGCGGGCTGGTCGGGAGTGCCGGACTTCTTGTCCGGGGCCTCTCTGAGGATCCCTCGCTTGGTCGGATCCAGGCATGCATCGCCCCAGAAGGCACGCAGCTTGTCGAGCTGACGACCCCCCATGCCTTTCTTCCGGAGCTCTTCAGACAGGCGCGAGATATCCTCCGGGTCGGGGTAACCGTACTCGAGCGTCACGATTGAGATCCGATCACTTTCCCCTGCGGACGCTACCTCTACCCTTCGCCCGGTTCGTCGAAACCGATGTCGGCACCCATCGCGTGATACCCGCCGTCGACGTGCACGATCTCCCCGGTTATGGCGTTCGCCCAATCCGACAGTGAGAACGCGACGGTTCGCGCGACGGGCTCCGGATCCTCCACTTGCCAGCCCAGCGGCGCTCGCGCCGACCAGCCCGACGCCAGTGTTTCGAACCCTGGGATACCCTTCGCTGCCCTTGTGGCCAGCGGCCCTGCCGAGACGCAGTTGACCCTGATCCCATAACGGCCCAGGTCTCTTGCCAGGTAACGGGTGATTGCCTCGAGCCCGGCTTTGCAGACCCCCATCCAGTCGTAGATCGGCCAGGCAACCGATGCGTCGAAGTCGAGGCTGACGATCGACCCCCCTGCGTCCTGCATGAGTGGCAGCAGGCCGGTGGTCAGCGACTTGAGCGAGTACGCGCTGGTTCGAAAGGCAAGCTCGACGCTCTCCCACGCAGTCGTAAGGAACCGGCCCCCGAGGGCGTCCCGAGGGGCGAATGCGATGGCGTGGAGGATGCCGTCGATGCTTGTCCACCGGCGGCGAAGCTCGTCGGCTACGGCCCCGATGTCGGACTCGTTCGTAACGTCCAACTCGAGAACGTCGGGTGGCTGCGGCAGCCGCCGTGCAGTCATCTGGGTCAGGGATAAGCCCTTGCCAAAACCCGAGAGCACGATGTCGGCGCCCTGCTCCTGGGCGACACGGGCGACCGAGAAGGCGAGGCTCTGGGGCGTGAGGACCCCAGTTATGAGAAGCCTCTTACCCTCGAGAAGCATCGGGAGTTAGGGGGTTCTCTCGCTATAGAAGGCGATCTTTGACCCGTCCGGCGAGAACTGGGCGAACCGGTCGATGCCCGAGTTGTCGGTGAGGCGCCTGGCGTCGGTACCGTCCGGGTTGATCGTGTAAATCTCCCGATTCCCGTCCCTCACGGAGTCGAAGACGATCCTCGACCCGTCGGGCGACCAGTCCGGGAACTGGTCTACGCCTTCGCTCGTGGTCACCCTGCGCTGATCCGTCCCGTCGGCGTTCATCGTGTAGATCTCGAAGTCCCCGTCCCGGTCGGTGAGGAAGGCGATGAGCCTGTCGTCCCGGGACCAGTCGGGGGCACCATCCACGCCGCGGCTGTTGGTAAGGCTCCTCGGCCTCGACCCGTCCGCGTTCATCACGAAGATCTCGAAGTTTCCTGATCGGTCGCTCTCGAAGGCGATTCTGGCGCCGTCACGAGACCAGTCGGCCAGCCCGTCGTCGGCGCGGTTGTTGGTGATGCGCGTCTCGTCCGACCCGTCGGCGTTCATTACGTAGAGCTCTCTCGATATGTCCCGCGCGCTGTTGAAGATGATCTTCCTGCCGTCTGGAGACCAGGCGGGGGAGAAGTCGTCGGCCCTGCTTTCTGTGAGCTGCCTCTGGTTGGTCCCATCGGCGTTCATGACGAAGATGTCGAAGTTTCCGTTGCGGTTGCTGTTAAACGCGATCTTCGTTCCATCCGGGGACCAGGCGGGGGAGCTGTCGATCCCGACCTCGCGGGTAAGCCGGACGACGTTGGACCCATCCGAGTTCATCACGTACACGTCCTGACTCCGGTTCGGGTTCGTCGGGACAGGTCTTGCAGAGGAATTCCGGTCACAAGCAGTGGCGACGGTGGCCAGAAGAGTGAGAAAAAGGGTAGACGTCGCCACTCGCAGGCGTTTTGGCACGTGCCTCTCTACCATTCTGTCCGACCTTTTCTGAAGGGGGCCTCAAGCTGTCGCAAGACTATAACTAGCGGGCAGGAGCGGTGGCTTCGGCCACGGCCAGGGTCGATTCAATCGAATCCGACGCAGGCAGGGCGCGAATGACTACCTCATCCAGTACTTCCTCGTACCCCGCCAGGAGAGGGACGAGCTTCGCTGCCGGACCGGCAACACCTACCTCCGACAGGTCCTCCCCCATAGCCTCGAAGTGCCGGCGATAGGCGGGCATAGCATAGTATCTTTCCGCTTCTGCCCGTATCCTTTGGCGCCCGTCCTCTGCGAGCGCGACGCGCACGTACCCCGCGACCTCCGGTGCTACGGAGTCTCGACGACTTGCCCTACCCTTGTCGATCTCGCCCCTGGCCCACCTCGTGCGGTCGGGAACCATCCAGTTCAACAGCACGAGGTCGGCAACCTCTCCCGCAAGGGCGCACATCCTCCCGCCCATTGCGGCAACCCCGACTTCTAGCGAGGGTCCGAGCAGCTCTTTCAACCGGTGCACGCAAGCCCTGACGGTTTGCACGGGGTGCGTAGACGATCCGGCGCCGATGCCGAGCACCAGGCGGTCGAGTGGTAGGTCCACCTCCCCAACGCGCGACGCGATTTCCTCGGGAGGGCGCCGGTCGCACGGAACTACTCCTACGCCTAGCCTTACTTCCGATGTGGATTCTGCAAAGTAGGCCGCAGTCCGGATGCCGTCGGCCCTCGGGATGTCATTGGTCCAAATCGTGTCGAAGCCGAGATGTTCGATTTCCCGAGCGATCCTCGAGGCTCGACTCTCATCTCCGGTCGCCGGAATCCCGAACCCCCAAGCCACTCGCGCATCTTAGCGTCGACCTGACTACGGGCACTCGCGTGAGAGAATGCCTCGGGGGGCGCCGACACTAACGTGGCTGCTGGAAAGGATCCCCCGACATTCCCCCGCCGAGTGCGTTGCCACCCTACCCACGAACTCCCTTTGTAGCCGCGCTCGCTCGAGGCCTCTGCGCCTTGGCGGCTCTTGCCTTGGCCTTATCCTCCCGGGGAGAGGCTCACGCGGCGAGTTGGGTGGCGACGGGGTTTCAACTCGATGAGCTCGTTGCGTTCGCGGGTGCCGGCGCCGATCCGGGTGCTTCCAACCCCGTCGAACGCCTCCATTGGGCGGTCGAGGTAGCCGTTCCGGCAGAGTGGCGAGCTGCGCTTCCAATTCAGTGGGAGGTGGGGGACACGGGCCGCGGCCATCTTGCTCTTTCGTATTCGGGAAGGATCGTCGTCTCCCCGCGCGCTCTTGCCGCACCCCCGGAAGTTCTACTGGCCACCGTCGCGCACGAGATGGGCCATCAGATCACGTTTTACTTCGTGCACCCGGGGGACGGCTCGCCGCCCCCAGGATTTGCTGAGGCTCGCGGCGGGGGCTACAGGGACGTCCGGGAGGCATGGGCCGACTGCGTGAGCAGGGTGTGGACGGGATCTCTCCGCCGCACCACCGCCGAGCCGGAGGCGTGTCCCTCAACGGCAGCGGATTGGGTAGCGGCCGAGATTGCAAGTCCGGAGATCTTGCGAGCACGCCTGAGACAAGAAGGGCGGGCTCCCTCGAGGATCGAACCGATCCCTTCTTGGCCGCCCACGACGCCGCCGAGGGCGGTCCCGGTGCCGCCCCCGCCAGAAGTAACCCCGGCGCCCCCTGCCGACGAGAGGATCGCAGCGGAGCCGAGCCCGACCCCGGGAACGACGGCCACGTCCCCGCGTAACCGGGCGAACGGCGACGACGCCCTTGAGCTCTTAGCTCAAGCCGGTCTCATCGTTCTGGCAGGCGGAATCACAGCTCTTCTAGCAGCTGCTCTGGTGCGACGAGGGTTCCCCGCAAAGGGTTACCGAGAAGTGGCCGCTTCGAGCGTCGACGAAGCGCCCAAGCGCCGGACTCTCTGGTCCAGAGTGCGCTCATGGCAAGCGCGCTTCAAGGAAGCAGGTGGCCCGCGATCTCGAAGATGACCGGCCAGATACGCCCATCCGGCTGCGAGTGCTTCTCGAAGTCGTACTCGTTCCCATCCAGATCCCAGGCGGTGCCGGTCGTTTCGAGGCACAGCTGAGGTTCCTCATTGAGGAGCAGGAACCAGAACCGGTAGGAGGAGACGCCGAAGGGATCGTCCATGTGCGGCGCCTTGGACCTTTCCGCGGCCGCCGGAAACAAAGCGAAGCGGCTCTCCCAGACGCCCCCAAACCCGTCTGAGGTGTCGAGATACCCGTTCTGACACTCCCATGCGAAGCGGCCGAACGACGCGTTGAAGGCGATGTGGGTTAGGAAAGACGCGATGAACCTGTAGACCATGATCGTCGGTGTGGACGGTTGGAGCTTCGCCACGGGAGGAAGCGCGGCAAGAGCGGCCAGCTTTCGCATCGGTTCCCGGGTATCGGCGGCGTTGAAGAACTCGGCCCAGAAGTCGTTCCAAGACTTATAGGTCTGAGTTCCATCCGGGCGGAGGTAGTGGTACGTGGCTCCACCGAGCCGGTTGAGGTCGAGGCGGCGGAATGGGTGGCGCCCCTCCTCGAGTAGCAGGGTCAGCGAGTCGCTGTGGCTGCCGCCCGGATTGGTTTGAATAACTCGAGTCTTGGGATACCGGCGTACCATTTCGGCTGCCACCCGCCACGACGCTATCTCCAGCAGTTGCCTGCTCGGGTGCTTGGGCGCGTATGAGGCGGGTATGGTGCGTTTCATCAGTTGGCGGCTATGCCGTGCGTCATCCTCGAGTAATGGCCTCTAATCAGGCGTTTAGCACAGCCTAAGCCCTGGTTCGTTCCTACTATCCAATCTGCGCCCACCCACTACAGGAGTAACTTAGGATAGGTGTCGAGGTAATGCCATGCGATGCCCATTCTGCAACCACCCCGAAGATCATGTGGTGGATTCACGCATGGCAGAGGAAGGGCGCGCAATAAGGCGCCGGCGGCAGTGCGAGAATTGCGGCCAGAGATACACGACCTTCGAACGGATCGAGGAAATTCCGCTTCTTGTCCAGAAGCGCTCCGGCGAGAGGGAGCCGTTCAGCAAGGAGAAGCTCGTCGCCGGGATTCGGAAGGCGTGCAAGAACCGCCCCGTCTCTGACGAAGATCTCGAGAGGCTCGCCGAGGACGTCGCCGACTCCGTGAAAGAGGAGGGCACAAGTGTCGTCCACAGCGCGGACCTCGGCATGGAGGTCTTGGAGAGGCTGAGGGTTCTCGACGACATCGCCTACCTACGGTTTGCAAGCGTTTACAAGGACTTCCAGGAGCTCAACGACTTCGAGCGAGAGCTCGGAATGCTCCAGAAGAAACTTCCCCCCAAGGAGCGCTCGGCCCAGAACACCTAATGGGCGACCTTCGAACCGAGGTGCAGGTCGTCCGGCTCGACCCTGCAATTCCCCTCCCGGAGCGCGCGAGGCCGGGAGACGCCGGCGTCGACCTGAGAGCCGCCCAGGACGTACAGCTAAAGGCGGGGGAACGCGGCCTCATCCCGACCGGCCTTGCTCTTGCGATTCCGCCGGGATATGCGGGCTACGTGCAGCCTCGGTCCGGCCTTGCCGCCAAAAAGGGTCTGGGGTTGCTCAACTCGCCCGGCCTCATCGACTCGGGGTACCGGGGTGAAGTCAAGATCGTTGCGATCAATCTCGATCCCCATGAAGTGATCCACATCAGGCGCGGAGACCGGATTGCACAGCTCGTGATCCTAGCCGTGCCCGACTGCACCTACGTCGAAGTGGAGGATCTCCCCACCTCCGAGAGGGGTTCCGGAGGGTTCGGCTCCTCCGGTATCGGCTAGGTCGGGGCACTTCGCTGACGATGATATTTGCGTAGGCGAGGCCGCCCTGGCCTGGTAGGATTCCCTTGATAAGCGGACGTGGCTCAGTTGGTAGAGCATCACCTTGCCAAGGTGAGGGTCGCCGGTTCGAATCCGGTCGTCCGCTCCAGATTTCCGACCGAATTTGTGCGTGGGCCTGGGAACTCTTAGGTGCTCTAGGGCCGCCCGATTCGTCTTTGACCCGCCGCCCGTCCGTCATATGTCCGTCCCAGGAATCGCACCGGCGTTCGTCGTCCCGGGATCACTCAGCAAAGATGACGGTCGTCCGGCGTCTTTCTCGTTACTGGGGGCTAACGCTCAACGAGGTCGCTCAACGTGCTGCGCTGCCCGTTGCAGTCGACGCGTTGCCAGGTGACACCCACGACGCCGACACCGGCGTCACATGCCCATCGTCGCCACCGGAATCGGTGGTCCCGCCAGTGCACGCCGTACCGAAGCTTCCCGGCGCCGTG
>JALZBO010000078.1 GCA_030863545.1 Actinomycetota bacterium | reverse complement strand
GTGCTGTCCTGCTTCGATCCGATCCGGCGCGAGATCGCCCGGCTGACGCTCGAGAAGCTCGTCAGTGACGGGCGAATCCAGCCCGCGCGAATCGAGGAGATGTACGAGAAATCCAGGGCCGAGGTCGAGCGAGCGATCCGAGAGGCGGGGGAGTGGGCCGCGTTGGAGGTCGGGATCACCGACCTGCACCCCGAGATGCTGAAGGTCCTGGGGCGGCTGAACTACCGGACCTCTTATGGCCAGAACGTCCTGAAGCACCTCGTGGAGGCTGCTCACATCGCGGGGGTAATCGCGGCGGAGCTCGGAACAGACGTAGCACTAGCGAAACGCTGCACGCTCCTGCACGACATCGGGAAGGCGATCACCCACGAGGTCGAGGGGTCGCACGCACTGATCGGGGCCGAGCTCGCTCGCCGGCTCCACGAGTCCGCGGCAGTCGTTCACGCTATCGAGGCTCACCACGGAGAGGTCGAGCAGCGCACGGTCGAAGCCGTGATCACCCAGACGGCGGATGCGATCTCGAGCGCGAGGCCGGGCGCGAGGCGGGAGACCCTGGAGACCTACGTCAAGCGGCTGCAGCGGCTGGAGTCGCTCGCCGAGTCTTTCGAAGGGGTGGAGAAGTGCTATGCGATGCAGGCCGGCCGCGAGGTCAGGGTCATGGTGAAGCCGGACGTCGTCGACGATCTCCAGGCCGAGATTCTGGCCCGCGACATCGCGAAGAAGATCGAAGAGGAGCTGCAGTACCCGGGCCAGATCAAGGTCACGGTGATTCGGGAGCACCGCGCCGTCGAGTATGCCAAGTAGCCGCGGGCGGGCGGCGGGTGATCGGAACTTGAAGCTGCCCTCCACCGATGATTCCGCGGCCGCTCCAAGCCACTCGACGGAGGAGTCCGGGGGGACGCGCAGGCGCCCGCGCACGTATTGGATCCGAACATTCGGCTGTCAGATGAACGAGCACGACTCCGAGCGGCTCGCGGGGCTTCTCGAGGTGCAGGGCTACCGGCCCGTGTCCTCGCCGGAGCTGGCCGACGTCGCGGTCTTCAACACCTGCGCCATACGGGAGAACGCCGACAACCGCCTCTACGGGCATCTCGGGCATATCAAGGCAGTCAAGGCGGGCAACCCCTCGCTGAAGGTGGTTGTAGGGGGCTGCCTTGCTGAAAAGGACCGGGACATCATCGTCCGCAAGGCTCCCTGGGTAGACGTCGTCATGGGAACCCGGAACCTCGAGGCCCTTCCCGGACTCCTGAGGCGCGCCGAGGACCAGGGCATCCCGGTGGTCGAGTTCTCGGAGACGCTAAACGTGTTCCCCTCGGCGCTTCCGGCTAGAAGGGGCTCCCGCTTCCACGCTTGGATCGCCATCCAGTACGGATGCAACAACTCCTGCACCTTCTGCATCGTGCCGTACGTGCGGGGGGTTGAGACCTCGCGCCCCATCGAGCAGATCCTGTCCGAGGTGGAGGACCTCACCTCGCAAGGCGTGGTCGAGGTCACGCTGCTCGGGCAAAACGTCAACTCCTATGGGAGAGATGTTTACGGCAAGCCGAGGTTTGCCGACCTGCTGATGGCGCTCGACGGCGTCCCCGGACTCGCCAGAGTTAGGTACACGTCCCCCCACCCGAAGGACTTTCGGGAGCCGGTTGCCAGAGCGATGGCGGCATCCAGCGTCGTGTGCGAGCACCTGCACCTCCCGCTGCAGTCGGGGTCCGACCGGGTTCTCAAGTCCATGAAACGGGCTTACAACCGGAGGAGGTACCTGGAGAAGGTCGACATGGCGAGGCAGATCGTCCCGGGGCTGGCCCTTACGACCGACATCATCGTCGGCTTTCCGGGTGAGACCGAGGAGGAGTTCGAGGAGACGCTGTCATTGGTGGAAAGGGTCGAGTACGACTCCGCCTACATGTTCCAGTACTCGCCGCGCCCGGGAACGGAGGCTGCGACGATGCCGGGACAGGTCCCCCGCGAGGTGGTGCAGCGGCGCTTCGACCGTCTCGTGGAAGCGCAGCGCCGCATCTCGCTCCAGAAGAACGCTCGGCAAATCGGCGAGGTCGTCGAGGTACTCGTGGAGGGGCCGTCCAAGAAGGACCCAGGCAGGGTGACCGGACGGACGAGGACGAACAAGCTCGTTCACTTCGCTGCTCCCGTCGACGCCGGGCAGTTCTCGCTCGTGCGCGTAACGTCGGCGGCGCCCAATCATCTGGAGGGGGAGCTCATCGCTGGCCCCTGGGCTCCCGACGAGTCGCCTCCCTCCCGCGCTCTTTTCGAGGGGCAGCTCGCCCGATCCTGACGCCTTCGTGCGTGCCCGCCCAGTTCTCGCCATCGTCGGACCTACCGCCGTCGGGAAGAGCTCCCTGGCCATGGACGTCGCACTGGCGACGGGGGCTGAGATCGTGAGCGTCGACTCGGCGATGGTCTACAGGGGTATGGACATCGGGACGGACAAGCCCACCCAAGAAGACCGGCGCCGCGTGCGCCACCACATGGTGGACGTCCTGGAGCCAAGCGAGGACCTGAGCGTAGCGCGTTTTCAGCGTCTCGCCAGGACCGCCGTGGACTCGATCCTGGACTCCGGCGGCCTGCCCCTTCTCGTAGGAGGATCGGGTCTCTACTTCAGGGCGGTGGTCGACCCGCTCGAGTTTCCCGGTACGGACCCGGAGATCCGGCACCGCTGGGAGCGAAGCGCGGAGGAAGGTGGAGCCGAGAAGCTCTATGAGCACCTGCGCCGCGTCGATCCCGCGGCCGCAGACCGTATCGAGCCGGGGAACGTACGGCGGATAGTCCGCGCACTAGAGGTCATCGAGGTCACGGGGCGAAGGTTCTCGGCTTTCAGGTCCTCGTGGGACCAGTGGAAGCCGGTCTATGACATGAGGGTCGTAGGCCTGACGATGTCGAGGCCGCTCATCGACCAGCGGATCGACGCGCGCGTCGAACGGATGGTCGAGGCCGGCTGGCTCGAGGAGGTGAGGAGGTTGGAGGAAGGAGGCGCCTGGTCCTCCACTTCGGCTCAGACCCTCGGCTATGCTCAGATGCGGGAGCACTTGCGGGGCCGCCTCACGCTGGACGAAGCGGTCGAGGTCACGAAGCGGCAGACCCGAAGGTTTGCGCGCCGGCAGCTCAGGTGGTTCAAAGCCGACCCGAGGGTTCGTTGGTTCGACTCGAATCCGGTTGCCGCATCCGAGTACCTTCGAAAAGCCGGAGATCTGGTTGTCCATTGACTTTGCGAAGTACCAGGGGCTTGGGAACGACTTCATCATCGTCTATCACCACCCGATGACCCCGGACCTCGCCCGGCAACTGTGCCGTCGTAACTTTGGTGTGGGGGCCGATGGCGTCATCGTGATCGGACCGTCGGACCGGGCCGACTTCAGCTTCATGCTGTACAACGCGGATGGAGGAGTTGCGGAGGTGTCGGGCAACGGACTCAGGTGCGTGGGGAAGTTTCTCTACGATCGAGGGCATTACGGGGAAACGACCATGAAGGTCGAGGCCGGGGGAGAGGTGAAGGTCTTGGAGCTCAACGTCGAAGGGGGGCAGGTGACGTCGGTTCGCGTCGACATGGGGACGCCCACTGAAAAAGGGCCCGTCGAGCTGCACGGCCGCGTCTGGCACATCGTCGAGACCGGGAATCCTCATGCCGTGACCTTCGTCGATGACATCGAGTCGGTCCCCGTCACCAAGCTCGGACCCCTCGTTGAGAACGATCCGATGTTCCCCCAACGCACGAACGTCGAATTCGTCGAGGCGGACGCCGATGTTCTGCACGCGCGCTTCTGGGAGCGAGGGGTGGGCGTGACGTTGTCGTCGGGTACGGGATCCTGCGCCTGCCTGGTGGCAAGCGGTCGCCCCAGCGCCATCGTCAGGACATTGGGCGGTGACCTCCTCGTTGAGCGCGGGGGGGACGGGCGGATCTTCATGACGGGGCCTGCAGTTCACGTCTTCGATGGGAGAACTCCGTGAGAAACGCTCGCCGCATCGAGAACCTGCCTCCCTACCTCTTCGCGGAGCTCGATCGTAAGGTGAGCGCCGCGAAGGCGCGGGGCGTCGACATCATCTCTTTCGGAGTGGGAGACCCCGACCGGCCGACGCCTTCCCACATCGTCGAAGCCGGTTCCATTGCCCTGGCCGATCCCGCCAATCACCGGTACCCGTCTTACTACGGGATGCCCGAGCTGCGGCATGCGATCGCCTCTTACTACGACCGCCGGTTCGGGGTCACTTTGGACCCCGAGAGCCAGGTGCTCCCGCTGATCGGCTCGAAGGAAGGAATCGCGCACGTGGCCACAGCCTTCGTCGACCCCGGCGATCGTGTTCTCGTTCCCGACCCCGGGTACCCCGTTTACCAGACCAGCGCGATCTTGGCCGGCGGAAAGGCGATATCGATCCCGCTCACCCGGCAGGACGATTTCCTCCCACAACTCGATCACATCGGCACCGACGACGCCGCGGGCTCGAAGATCTTGTGGATGAACCTACCCGGCAATCCAACGGCGGCCGTGGGCGACCTGGATCACTTCGAGCGGTTCGTCGGCTTCTGCCGAAAGCAGGATCTGTTGCTGGCGCACGACGCTGCTTACGTCGAGCTGACGTATGACGGGCACGTGGCTCCGAGCGTCCTCCAGGTCGCGGGTGCGTTGGATGTCGCCATCGAGTTTGGCTCCCTCTCCAAGACCTACAACATGACCGGTTGGCGGGTTGGCTGGGTAGTCGGAGCGGAGCAGGCCATAGAGGCGATAGGGCGGGTCAAGACAAACATAGACTCGGGAATCTTCAACGCTCTTCAGCGGGCGGGGATAGCGGCGCTCGAGGGGCCGCAGGACTGTATCGATGAGAGCATCGACGTCTACACCCGCCGGCGGAATGCCGTCGTCGAAGCCCTGAACTCGTGCGGGTGGTCGTTGAAGCCGCCGCTTGGGTCCATCTATGTTTGGGCCCCGGTCCCCGAGGGCGAAACGTCCGTGGGCTTTTGCCAGTTCCTCCTCGACGAAGCGGGCGTGGTTCTCGCGCCGGGCTCGGGATACGGGCCGGGTGGAGAGGGGTACGTGCGATTCTCCCTGACCGTCCCGGACGACCGGCTCGAAGAAGGGTTGGCGAGGGTGGCGAAGGCGATCGGGCCGAGATCATGAGTCGGATGGATGAGCGCCGGGAGCGGGTGGTCCTCGTGGGCCTTGCTCGGTCTGGTGGGGACCTCGAGGAAAGCCTTGAGTCGCTCGACGAGCTGGCCCAGCTGGCGGATACCGCGGGGGCGGACGCCGTGGACCGGATCGTGCAGGTGAGGGCGACCCCCGACCCTGCAACCTACGTCGGGCGGGGCAAGGCCAAGGAGATCGTCCAGCGGGCCCGAGACCTAGGGGCGAGCGCGGTGATCTTCGACGACGAGCTTGCCCCTGCACAGGGGCGGAACCTTGAGGACCTCGCGGGGGTGAACCCCCTGGCCCCGGACGCGTTGAAGATCATCGACCGTACGGGGCTAATCCTCGACGTGTTTGCCCAACACGCCCACTCCGCGGAGGGCAAGCTGCAAGTGGAGCTCGCGCAGATGAACTACCTCGTGCCCCGCCTGAGGGGCTGGGGGGAGGTCATGAGCCGGATCGGCGGCCGAGGGTTTGGCGGCGCGGGGGCAGGACCCGGCCTCGGCACGAGAGGGCCGGGAGAGACGAAGCTCGAGGTCGACCGGCGGCGGATCAACCGCCGGCTCACGAAGCTGCGGAGCGAGCTGAAGGAGGTCGAGCGGACGCGCGAGGTAAAGCGCAGGCAGAGGCTTCGGTCGGGAATCCCGCAGGTGAGCCTCGTCGGCTATACGAACGCGGGAAAGTCGACGCTGCTGAACGCTCTCACGGGGGCCGGCGTGCTCGTCGAGGACCGCCTGTTCTCGACCCTTGATCCAACCTCTCGGAGGTTGGAGCTCCCCGACGGAAGGGATGTCGTGCTCACCGACACCGTCGGCTTCGTCCGGAAGCTGCCCCACCAGCTGGTGGAGGCTTTCAGGTCGACCCTCGAGCAGACCAAGGACTCCGACCTTCTGCTGCACGTCATCGATGGCAGCCAGGAGGAGGTCGAAGCGAGGGTGCAGGCCGTCGACGCGGTCCTCTCCGATATCGGCGCGGCAGACGTGCCTCGCGTCCTGGCGTTGAACAAAGCCGACATCACCCCCCCAGCGGCGAGAGAGCGGCTAAGGCGCCTGTTCCCCGAAGCGGTCTTCATCTCCGCAGTGGAGCAGGAGGGCCTTTCCGAGCTTCTAGATGCGGTTGCGGCCCGCCTCTCGCCGGCGAGCCGGCAAGCCTATCTCGAGATCCCCTTCGATCGAGCAGACGTCCGCAGCCTTCTCTACCAAGAGGGTGAGGTGCTCGAGGAGCGCGCCGCTCCGGAAGGCATCCGGCTGACCGTCAAAGCCTCTCCCGCCGTCATGGGACGCGTAAGGGAGTTCATGGTGTCCAACCCCTGATCCGGATCCTCGCCCGTGCGAAGGTCAATGTTGCGCTCGCAGTCAAGGGTCTCCGGCCCGACGGCTATCACGAGGTGGAGACCGTTCTGCAGTCGATCACGCTTCACGACGAGGTGTTGGTCGAGCGTTCACGCCGGCCGGGATCGATCATCGAGTGGGCTCCCGGGCTGACCGGCGCGTTACCCGGCCGCCCGGACATAGTCGAGACAACGCTTGCCCTCGCCCGCGAGCTCGTCCCAGAGCTCCCCACTGCCGAAGTCCGGGTGATAAAGCGCATCCCCCCAGGGGCAGGGTTGGGGGGAGGGAGCGCGGACGCGGCTGCCGCCCTCCTGGGCGCGGTGGCGCTGCACGGACGGTCGCTGCCCGAGCCCGTTGTGGAGGAGATTGCTCGGAAGGCCGGCGTGGATGTCCCGTTTTGCTTGCGCGGCGGAACCGCTCTCGGGACGGGATTGGGCGATGAGATCCGCGCCCTTCCATGTGCTCGTACGCTGTGGTGGGTGATCGGGATACCGGGGACCCCGCTGTCTACTCCTGCCGTCTACGGCCGTTACGACCGCCTGCCGGCTCCGGCCAGGGGGGAGATAGAAGAGGTTGTCGACGGCCTGGTTACGGGCAGCCTCGGGCAAGTCGCAGGTGGGATGTTCAACCACCTCGAGCCGGCGGCCTTCGACCTGCTGCCGGAGCTCGCCGGCATGAAGGAGGCCATGCTCGGAGCCGGGGCGATCGGTTCGGTGATGACGGGCAGTGGTTCCGCGATCATCGGTCTTTGCCGTGACTCGTCTCACGCTCGATCGGTCGCAGCGGAAGCACGCAAGATCTTTCCTCGCGTCGAGGTAAGCGCAAGCGCCCGCGCCGGAAACGAGATGCTCAGCCGGTAGCAGCGGCTAGCGGGAGACGGCGCCCATCCACTGCCTCGCTCGGAAGTCGAGCCCCGCGGTGTCGAGGCCGAAGATTCGAAGGAGCGACGACTCGGTCGTCTGCACGGCAAGCGCTTCGATCGCCTCATCGCGCAGGTTGGGATCGTCGGCCTCGGGGAGTCTCTGGTAAAGGGCGTTTGCAGGCACCTCAGCGAAGGATCGGTAGAACTCCCAATACCTCTCGGGTCCGAAAGTCTCCACGAGGTACCACCCTGCAGCTGCCGCGTAAGCGTAGTTCAGGGATATGGCTTCCCGGCTCGAGTCGTGCTCCCCGAGGTTCGATGCTCTCGTGAGTTCGTCGAACGTGATCGAGTCGAAGGCGCGCCGGTTCAGTCCGGATCGCCAGATGGCCGTCGGCCGCGTACCCGCCAAGTACATGGCAGCGGACTCGCTCACCCAGGCGGGGGTGAAGGGGCGCGTGTATTGAGCAACCGCGAGATGGCCCAGCTCGTGCCTGAACGTCTCCAGCGCGGAGTTATCCTTCGTCAGCTGTTCGACGTTGACTATGATCTGTCGGCTCTGCACCTGGATCCTGCCTTTTTGGGTGGGACTGTCCGGGGTCACCTCGTAAGACGTCTCTACCTGGGCAACGGCGGAGACCTGACCCAACCTCGCGCTTGTCATGGCCTCGTACTCCGGACCGTTCCTGGCCATGAGCAGGAGGTAGACATTCTCGAGGGGGAACGTGATCTTCCCGTCCAGCTGGGCCCTCGCCTGCTCGGCTTGGGCGAGGATTCGCCGCGCGTCGGCCAGCCCGGGCCGGAAAAGCCCGAGGAAGTGCTCTGTACGCTCGGCGTGAATGGGGCCGGTCGCCCAGACCGGCAAGGATGCGCCGTCGCCAAGGCGGGCGGTCAACACTTGCCACCCCTCCGAGTCGAACTCCAGGTCGTACACGAGCGGAATCCGGAAGACGTTGTCCTCGGTCAGCCCTTCATACCGGTAGCGGAAGTCGACCTTCACCCCTACGAGGCGCGGGGACGTCGGCTCGACCGATCCCGGATTGAGCCTCAGCTCCACGCCGGTGAGAGGGACCATTTGCGAGCCAACCGCGATCGGACGCTCTATTGCCTGGGCCTCCGGCGTCAGCTTCGCCAGGTAGCCTTCGACGTCCCGCGCCTGAAGCCTCTGCACCCTGCTCTGGAGAAACCGCTGAAGCTGTGGGACGAGGGGTTCGTCAGACGCAGGACGGGTACCCCTCGGGGTGATGGCGCACCCCCCGAGAAGCAGGAGAAGGGCCCCCCAAACGAGGGCGACCCTCAGCGCACGCCTAAAGCCTTCGCAGTACCGCGACCGCCTTTCCGAGGATCTGGACGTCGTGAGGAGCTTCGATCGGCTCCATATTGGGGTTGGCGGGCACCAGCATGACCCTGCCGTCCTTCTTCCGTAATCTTTTGACGGTCGCTTCAGCTTCCCCGGTCTCCCCACGAACCTGCGCCGCAACGATGTCGCCGTTTGCGGCGTCGGGCTGGGCGCGGATGACGATGAGATCGCCGTCAAGGATACCTGCGTCGATCATGCTGTCACCCTTCACGCTGAGCACGAAGTGCGGGGTGTCCGATATGAAGTCGCTGGGAAAGGGCAGCGTCCCTTCGTAGTTCTGCTCTGCGAGAGCGGTCGGCCCTGCCGCGATCGCGCCGTATATGGGGAGCTCCTGTACTCCAATGACGTCCCGCCCGCCGCCGGCCTCTTTCTCCCACCGCACCTCGATGGCGCGGGGCTTGGTGGGGTCCCTTCGGAGGTAGCCGCGCTCTTCTAGCGTCCCGAGGTGGGCGTGAACGGTGCTGGGGGAGCTGAGGCCCACCGAGTCGCCTATCTCCCTCACGGATGGGGGAAACCCGCGGCGCTGAACGGCGTCGACGATGAAGTCGAGGATCGCTCTTTGGCGCGGGGTCAAGTCGGAACCGTCCATCCTGGCTTCCTTTTCGTTTGGGGGCGGTCGGCCGCATAGTACCAGCGCCCGACGCGGAAAAGCAAACACCTGTTCGATTTTCCTATTGACTCGAACGTACGTTCGCAGTAACTTGAGAGAGTGGAGAATCACCGTTGCAGCGTGTCGGTCCGAGTGCTCGTCGTTTCGGCGATCGCGCTGTCACTGCTCGGCGGCCCCAAGCTTCTCCTAGCGATTCCCCGAAGTTCTGTTTCTGTTGACAAGTTCGAGACTCACGTGGTCATGGGAGGCGAGACGCTCTGGCAGATCGCGGAAGAGCACGCGCCGGGAGAGGACCCTCGCAGCTACATCTACGCGCTCAAGAGGCTGAACGATCTTCCCACGGTCCAGGTCTTTCCCGGCCAGCTGCTGAAGCTGCCTCAATAAACCGACGCGTGTCGCCGACCGGGTCGGTGCAGTAACCTCTTGACTTCGAGGCGCTTCCGCACTTCCCCGAGCAACTTCCCCTGCTCTTGCGACCTCCACCGGAGGTTCTCTTAGAAGGCGGTTGCCGGTATGGTGCAAAGGCAGGCGGTGGTTAACGTTCCTCCCGATGCCCTCGACCACGCGGGTTCGCCCATGCTGGTCTTGGGCGGGCCGGGCACGGGAAAGACGCGGTTTCTCGAAGACCGCTTCCTGAGGCTTGCACGAGATCGCTCCGTAGCCCCTCACCGCATCCTGCTGCTATGCAGCAACCGGCCGTACGCCGTAGGCGCCAGGGACCGCCTCGCTCGGGCGCTGCCGCAAGACGCCACGGTCGAGGTGCCCGCGTATACGTGGCACGGTCTCGCCCATCACCTCGTAACGCGCTACTACCCATACCTGGGATACCGGGAGATGCCCGTCTTGTTGACGGCCGCAGAGCAGTGGGGTGTGGTCAGGGAGCTCCTCGCGGGCGAAGACCGAAGGCTATGGCCTCACTGGGGGGAACGCCTGACCGAGAGGGCGTTCGTCGACGAAGTGGCGGATTTCTGCCTTCGCGTCGAGCAGCAGCTGTTGACTGGCGAGGAGCTCGGAGCCCTAGGCGCGATCCGCGAGGACTGGGCGGAGGTCGTGAGCTTTTTCGGCAGGTACTCTGCGGCTCTGAACCAAAGGGCCCGCCTCGACTACGCGCGGCTCATCGCACTGGCTTCCACCCTACTGGCGGAGAACGAGGCCGTCAGAGACGCATTGCGGAGCAGATTCCCCCACGTGCTCGTGGACGACGCCCAGGATCTGAGCCGAGCCCACCGCGACCTCCTCCGCCAACTTGAGATCTCGAACCTGGTCATGGCCGGCGACCCGGACTCGGGGATCGAGACTTTTCGCGGTGGCGAGCCCGACTGGTTGTTCGGGTTCGAGAGGCAGTTCGGCGAGGTGCGAACCGTGGTGCTGGCAAAGGGGCACCGTATAGGAGAGCCGCTGGCGTCTCGTGCACTGGATCTGATCGCCCGCAACGATCACTTCGCCACCCATCGGCCATCCACGCATGCGGCCCATCGTACGGAGTTCGAGTGCCGCCTTTATCCCTCCATTGCCCAGGAGGCCGAGGGCATAGCGAGAGAGCTGAGAAAGATGCACGTACTCGAGGACGTGCCTTGGGACGGGATGGCCGTCCTCGTCTCTCAGCCAAGGCATCTCCTTGCCCCCCTGCAACGCGCTCTCGAGCTCTTCGAGGTTCCTTATCAGCCACTCGGCGGGGAGCGCGCTCTGGCAAGCGAGCCATCCGTCCGCCACTTCCTTGACCTGGTGCGTGTGGCCCTCGATGCCGGCGGCGCCGCCAGGCTCCTGCCTGCCCTGCTCACCTCCCCCCTGATAGGCCTTGACCTTGCCACCCGGCGACGGCTGGAGAGGCATGCCTGGCAAACCGGCCAAACCCTGCGAGAGGTCCTAGATCAGGCACCCGAGGCCTCGGAGCTGGCCCGCCTCTGCGAGGTCGTCACGAAGCACCAGGACCGGGCCGACGAGTGCTTCTGGGAGGTTTGGTCACAGTCGAGCTACTACCAGCGGCTCAAGGAGCTAGCGTGTAGCGACCCGAACGATCCCGCCAACGCCGCCGTAGACGCTCTCGTCACGCTTAGTCGAGCTCTCGAGCGTTTCGTCGACCGGCGACGGGGTGCCGCGTCGATTGGGCAATACCTCGGTGAGGCGGCACGCGCCGATTTCGGATCCGACCCATGGGTTTCACCTGGGCCGAGCCGGCCGGGAGTCGCGCTCGTCTCATTCCATGGGTCGAAGGGCCGGGAGTGGGAGATCGTGGTAGTTGCCGGTTGTTTGGACGCATGGATGCCAAAAGGCAGACGTTCCCAAGGACTTTTCGACCCATTTGCGCTTCAGGCGCCGGATGTGACCGAACGGCAGCTCGAGGCAATCGCGGATGATCGCAGAACCTTCTACGTAGCGGCTACCAGAGCCCGCAAGCGCGCGATATTCACAGTCTCCCCCCCGAGCGGAGGCAGGGCTAGACCCAGCCGGTTCCTCTTCGAGCTGGCCGGCGAGGGGCCGGCGGAGGTGTCACCGGGCGAGCTCCCACCCCTCACAACCTCCGAGTTGAGCGCGCGTCTGAGGCGCTTGCTATCGTCGCCGGCGGCCACTCCGGAGGAACGGATACCGGCCGTTATCGCCCTCGCCGAGACCCCCCAGACGGATCCCCGGCGCTGGTACGGCGGGATCGGCTGGACGGCCGGAAAGACTCCGATCATCCACGACGGGGTCCTTCGCACCTCTTACTCCCGTCTGAGCGCATTCGAGAACTGCGGGCTGCAGTACGTTCTCCAGTCGGTCCTGGGGCTCGACTTGGCCGCGACCCACTCGATGAAGTTTGGAACCTGGATGCACGCGCTGTTCCAGGCAGTGCACGAGCGGCGGATAACGGATCCCAGGTCGCTTCTTGCGGAGTACGAGAGGATCTTCGACCCGGCGGTGTTCCCCAACGCCACCGTCGCTCGACAGTTCGAGCGTGACGGCCGTCGGATGCTCGAGGTGTTCTGGAGGAACGAGGTGGATTTCCGCCGCGACATCGTCGCCGAGCGGGAGTTCGAATTCGACTACGGTCGAGCAACCCTTCGAGGACGGATCGATCGGATCGACCGCGTCGGAAAGGTCTTGAAGCTCACGGACTACAAGACGTCGAAGTGGGCCCCTAGCCGCGTCGACGCCGAGAGCTCCCTGCAGCTTGCGATCTATCACCTGGCGGCCCGCAGCGTCCCCGAGCTCGTTCAGATGGGGTTTCCGGAGGTGGCCCGCCTCGTCTATCCGGGAGCCATCGACCGATACGGAAGCCACGCCGTCCTCTCCCAGAACTCGGAGCAGGCCGAGAAGGTAATTTCGGAGCTGCCGGCAAAGATCGAGGCCGTCATCGGGGAGGAGTTCAACCCCAGCCCCGAAGCGGACTGCTTCTTCTGCAAGATGAAGCCGCTGTGTCCCCTCTGGCCAGAGGGCCGGGAGGTGGCGACGGAGTGACGATGAGTGCCGCCATCAGGCGCGCGATGCGCTCGAACGAACCCACCGAGGGTCAGTGGAGGGCGATCTCGCACCCTGAGATTCCGGTGGTCGTCATAGCGGGAGCGGGCAGTGGAAAGACGGCGGTGATGGCCGCACGGATGGTCTGGATGGTCGAGGAATGCGTCGTTGACCCATCCGAGATCCTTGGCCTGACCTTCACGAACAAAGCGGCGGGCGAACTCGAGGAAAGGGTGGCCGCTGCATTCGCGGAGATGGACCCCCCTCCGGATGAGCTTCCGACCATCTCGACCTACAACTCTTTTGCCGACCGGGTCGTGCGGGAAAACGGTGTGAGGATAGGAATCGACCCCGACTCCGCCCTGCTCTCCCGGGCCCAGAGCTGGCAGCTCATGCTTGAAGCCCTCGGCGAGATCGAGCCGTTCGAAGCGGTCGACTCGCGCTCCACGGCCACTATCTGCAGGAACGCGTTGGCGCTGGCCGACCAGTGCGACAACAACTTCGTAACACCAGAGGAACTCATCGAGGAGGATTCACGGCTCCTTTCGATCGGCGAGCACTTCGACCAGGACGTTCTCACAAACTCGCGGCGGCGGATCGAGCTTGCCCGGTTGGTTCGCGCGTACATGGAGCTCAAGAAACGACGAAGGTGCATCGACTACGGCGACCAGGTGACGAAAGCGGTTGAGATTCTCGAGACGTTTGAAGACGTTCGCTCCGACCTCCGGGCGAGGTATCCGGCGATCCTGCTCGACGAGTACCAGGACACGAACGTCGCGCAGCGCCGCATGATGCAGGCGCTTGCTCCCGAAGGCAGCAACATCACAGCAGTGGGAGACGCGAGGCAGAACATCTTTCAGTGGAGAGGCTCGACCCTCTTCAACCTGATCGACTTTCCGAGCCAGCACTTCCTGAGAGAGGGCGGATCCTCCCATGGGTACCTGTCGCTCCCCGATAACTTCCGTAGCGGTTCACGCATCCTTGCCGTTGCCAACAGCGTCATAGCCCACGTGCCGGAAGAGCGCCGACCGGGACTCGATGTCCGTCCCTTCCCTGCCAACGGAGAGGGATTCGTTGGAACAAAGCTCCTTCGTGACCAGCGGGCGGAGGCACGCTTCATAGCCGAGGAGATACGGCGCCTGCATGGGGCACCAGTTGCTCCGGGGAGAGTCCCGGCCGCTTGGCGTGATTATGCGGTTCTCGTCCGGCGGAAGGCGATGATGGGCGAGATCTACTCTGTGATGTCGGAGCTCGATATCCCGGTCGAGGTGCTGGGTCTAGGCGGACTTCTTCAGGTCCCGGAGGTGGTCGACGCCGTCGCGTGGCTCCGCCTCATTGCCGACCCCGGTCCCTCCGCGAACCGCTGGCTGGCGCGGATATTGATGGGTCCGCGCTTCCGGGTCCACTACCGAGATCTGGCGGTTCTGGCCAGGTGGGCCGCCAGGCGGACGAAGCAGCTGGGTGAGGACAAGAAAGGACACGTCGGCGCACACGAGCAGCAAGTCGTGTGGGACGAGACCCAGTTCGAGCCCGACGAGGTCGCGTTCTCGATCCTCGAGGCGTTAGACCACCTCGAAGAGATTCCGGAGCTTGGCCAGGACGTCATGGAGCGCCTCGAGGTCTTTCGAACGGATCTCGCCGCTCTTAGGGCGTTGGCTGGGGGGACGCTCCTCGATCTGGTTCAGGCCGTAGTCCGGGTAGCGGGCATCCTGGAAGCTCTTCAATCTAGCCCTCGCCGGGATGCCTCCTCGTCCACGTCCAACCTCACCCAGTTCATCGGAATGGTCGCCAACTTCTCGCCCGTCTCAGGGGAGGCAACGCTCCACGAGTTTCTCGACTATCTCGATGCTGCTGAGGACGCCGACGACACGCTGGAGTTCGAGGGCTCGGCCACCGAGGACTCGGTCAAGCTGACCACGGTCCACCGAGCCAAAGGCTTGGAATTCGAGGTCGTCTTCGTACCTACGGTGGCGGCCCGGCTGAACGACTCCGGCGTGAAGGTGGAATCCATCTTTCCGGATGAGCGTTCTGCGAACCCCATGACCTCCGTTGGCCTCCTTCCCCACGGCGTGCGCGGCGACCGCGACCACCTTCCGAGCCCGTTCCGTCTGGACGCAGACGGGACCGTCACGCTGAAGAAGAAGCCCGACTACTCGAAAGAGCTCAAGTCGAGAGCCGTGGAGGACGAGCGCCGCCTGTTCTATGTCGCGCTCACCCGTGCAAAGCAGCGCCTGTACGTGACATCGGCGTGGTGGTACGAGCGACACCTGAAGCCGCGGGGTCCGTCGGTGTTCTTCGACGAGGTTGCGGCCTCCCCGCACGCGACCGATCTCGGCAGGGAAAGCTTCCCAGAGCAAAGCCCCCTGATCGCTGAGCTTGCCTCCCGGGCGGTGTGGCCGCCTCGAGTCATGGTCCACGGATCCTTGCCCGGACTGTCCGAAGGGTACCGGGAAGCTGTCGCAAGCCTGCGACGAGGGGAGACGACGAGTGAGGAGCTGCTGCAGAGGTTGGGCGCCGAGGAGCGGCGGAAGGCGGAAGCCCTTCTCGAGGAGCACAGACAGATGTTCAAGGCCCTCTCGGGCAAGCGCGGGAAGCCCGCGACGCGGCCTAGTGCAGGAACCGGACGATCTTTTTCCGTGACCGAGCTCCTGTCCTCCGGTGCGCTGGAGGGCAGCGATGAACGGCCTCCCAGGCCCTTGCCCTCCCGGCCGTCGCCCGAAGCCCGCATCGGCAGCGAAGTCCATCGGTGGATCGAGGAGCAAGCGCGGGGGCTAACGGGGGTAGCAGACGAAGATACGCTCGACCGTGGCGGAACCCGCCTGGAGGATCGCAAACTGGCCCAACTAAAGGCCGCGTTCGTCGAGATGGGGTATGTGGGCCGGCCGCTCGGCCAGCTTCCCGGGGGAGAGCCTATGGCCGAGCTGAGGTTTGCCCTTAAGGTTGGAGACCACTTGATCCGAGGCCGTATGGACGCGGTTTACCGCACTGAGGAGGGCGGGCTCGAAATTGTGGACTTCAAATCGGGGACCGAGGTGGTCCAGCCCGAAATCGACCAGCTGCTCGTCTACGCTGCCGCTCTGTCAAAGCTGGGCGCCGACCTCGGAAGCGGTGTGAAGCTCACTTACTGTTACCTCGACTCCCGCATCGCGGAGTCCCGCGTCATCCGTGTCCCCGACCTGGAGAATGCTCTTGCGACCCTCGAGGCGAGGCTCCGAGACGACGAGCTGCAGGCGTCGAGGTAACGACGTAGCAGGCGGGGGAGGTGGAAGCTCGTCGACAGGGCGTCTTGATCGGTGCCCACATAGGCCAGGAGGATCCTCTGCACGATGCGAGGGCCCTTGGGCTCGATGTGGTTCAGATGTTCCTCGGAAATCCGCAGAGCTTCGACAAGCCGGACCCAAGACCCGACGCCCGGGAGCTCAGGGAGGGAGGCGTTCCGATCTACGTTCACGCCCCTTACCGTCTCAACGTCTGCCACCCCTCGCCGCGCATAAGGGTCCCTTCGAGGAAGACTCTCGCTCAGACGGTCGACGCCGCCGCGGACATCGGGGCGGCAGGAGTGATAGTTCACGGCGGGCACGCCGAGGATGACGTCGGCGAGGGGCTGACGCGGTGGTGGAAGGTGTTCGAGGAGCGCGAGTTCCCAACTAGGATCATCATCGAGAACACCGCCGGCGGGACCAATGCCGTCGCCCGCTACGTCGAGCAGATCGCCCGGCTCTGGGAAAGGCTCGCGGACTTCGACGTCGGCTTCTGCTTCGACACGTGTCACGCCCACTCGGCGGGCGAAGACCTCACCGACGTCGTTGAGCGCGTCCTCGCCGCCGTCGGCAAGATCGACGTTCTGCACTGCAACGACTCGCGCGACGCCCCCGGGACCGGGGCCGACCGGCACACGAACATCGGCAAGGGCAAGATCGACGTCGACATGCTGGCCACGATGGTGAAGGCTTCTAACGCTCCCGTGATGATCCTCGAGACCCCCTGGCCGGGCGTCTTAGACGATCTCGAGTGGCTGCGGTCATTGATCGGCGCGTCCTAGCTACCCCCTGTTCCAGGCAAACACTGGCTGCAGCGGCGGCGCCGTCACAGGCATCCCTGCGACGGCCGGTGCTCAAGCCATTCCCGGGTCGGCCCTTCCGGGGAGGACATCATCGGGGGGCGGCGCCGTTCCTCCGAGGTGAGCCGGGAGCCACCACGGGTCCTCGTCGGATGCGGGCTGGTCGGGGTAACGCTGCTGCGCCTCGGCAAGCAGAGCCCGAATCTCTCCCATCAGCCTTCCGGTCGCTTCCTTCGGGTTTTCCCCGGGGTCGAGCTCCATGGGCCTTCCCATGTTCACCAAGATGGGGACCCCGCGCCGGAGGTTGGGTCGGCGACCCTTGGTCAGCAGGCGGTGCGACCCCCACACGGCAACCGGGATGACGACCGCCCCGGAGACCTGGGCCATCCTGACGGTCCCGGTCTTGCCCTTCGTCGGGACGAAGGAGAGGTTGATCGTGGCCTCCGGGAACATTCCCAAGACCTCGCCCTGCTGCAGCCTCTCGATGCCCAGTTCGAGGGCCTTCGCCGGAGCCCTCCGGCGATCGACAGGGACGTGCTTCATCGCGCGCATAAACGGGCCGGCGAGCTTGTGGTCGAAGACCTCCTTCTTCGCCAGGAACCTCACCCACCGTTTGGTCCCGAAGACGACCGGCCACGCCGCGAATATCGGATCCAGATAGCCCGCGTGGTTGATAGCCAGCACTACCGGGCCATCGGCAGGCACATTCTCGGCACCCGAGACGACGATCTTCCACCCACCGATCAAGGCCGCAACCTTGCAGATGATGGCCACCAGGCTATAGACCGGTTCTGGTTTTCGGAAGCGAAGCGATCTTGCCAAGGTTTTCTCGTTCCTTCGGGGCGCGGCGGTCGGGACGGCTAAGATCGTAAGCCACCTCGACCTCGGACAGCCGGAGAGTATAGCCATGCGCGAATTGACTCCCTACCGCATCAATTCATGCTCACTCCTTCGCCGCGTCCTGACGGCGGCGGTGACCGCTGCTTTGGTCGGCGCCGGCCTCGCGCAGTGTGCGCCTGGACAACGTGAGGGGGGACGGGCACAGGAGCTGCCGACCGCCTCGCCAGGACGGGAGGTACCCGTGGTCCCCGGGTCCATTCCCTCGATCGTGGAGGCGATCGCGCCCTCAGTGGTCGCGATCTTCACTCAGGGGCTTGCTCGCGACTTCTTCTTTCAGGCCGTCCCCACTCAAGGGGCAGGGACAGGAGTGATCGCAACTGCCGACGGCAACATACTCACGAACGCCCACGTCATCGCCAACTCCCAGAGGATCGAGGTCCTGCTGTCCGATGGCCGGCGGCTGCCGGCCGAGGTCGTCGGAGCAGACGCCGAGACGGATCTTGCGGTCATCAGGGTCCGGGCCGATGATCTCAAGGCGGCGCCATTCGGGGACTCGAACCGTCTCAGAGTCGGCCAGATGGTGGTTGCGGTTGGCCACGCCCTGGGGCTGCGAGGAGGGCCGACGGTTACCGAGGGGATCGTCTCCGCGCTGGACAGATCAATCCGGGAACCGTCGGGGGCGGTCCTCGAGAACCTCGTCCAAACGGACGCCGCCATCAACCCGGGAAACAGCGGGGGGCCGCTCGTGGACGCGTCCGGCAACGTGATAGGGATCAACACCGCCATCGCTGGGGAGGCCCAAAACATCGGGTTCGCCATTGCCATCACGCCAGCCAGGAGGGTGGTCAACCAGCTCATGGCGTCGGGGCGAGTGGTTCGCCCCTTCTTGGGCATCCAGATGGTCGCGCTGTCTCCGGCGATCTCCTCCCAACTGGGGATCGGTGTGACGGAGGGCGTCCTCATCACTGGGGTGGTTGAGGGGTCTCCGGCAGCGAGAGCAGGGATCCAGCCGAATGACGTCATCGTTGAAGTGGAAGGCAGCGAGGTGAGCGACACGGAGGGGGTCTCCTCCGTGATCGACTCCAAGCGGCCCGGGGATCCGCTCCGGCTGGTCGTGGTGCGCGGAGAGGAGCGCATTACCCTGACGCCGACGCTCGCCACGCGCACTTGATGCAGACCACGGCGGCTGTCGTTGCTCAACCACCGTCAAACCAAGCTGCGATATAGCGATTCGTGGGCGTCGAGCGTCTGCTCGAGGTCCAGCGTGGCCTCGGCGTGGCGCCGGCAGGCTTCCCGCTCGATGGACGCACTCCTGCCGACGGCGGCAACGGCGGCGGGGATGTCTCCGTCTGGAACCAACTCCCCCGTTTGCTCCGTGCCGACCACCTCGACGAGGCCCCCTCTCGCAAACCCCACCACAGGCGTTCCGGCCGCCAGCGACTCGGCTGCCACCATGCCAAACGGCTCCTCCCACCGCGCGGGGCAGAGCACGACCGCCGACTCCGACATCCTCTTCCACAGGACCTCCCTCGGCACCGTGGGCTCGATTCGGGCGCCTTTCACAGAGCGGCAGCGCTTCTCGACCATTCGGGCGTAACCGGGGTCGTAGGCGTTCCCGATCAGCGTTATCGGCAAGCCGGCCCGCTCTGCTATCTCCAGAGCCTCCAACGCTCCCTTCTCCGGTGAGAATCGACCGGCAAACAATGCCGGGCGGCCGGCCTGAGCGGACCAAGGTATTCGCCGCACGGGAACTCCGTTTCGGAGGAGTGCATCGACCCTTACAAAGTTGGACCAGGCACCGCGGAGTGAGTTGGAAACGGCTGCGACGATCATCGGAGAGGCGGACGCCGCTTCTCGAAGTGCGCCGGCGACGGCTTCGTCGGGCGGCAGGTGAAGCGTGTGAACCACGGAGCATCCGAGGTCGCGGCTTAGCGAGACGGCGGGGACGTCGAACGCGTGGTTGTGAACCACGTCGTAACGTCGGCCGCCGATGAGGCCGTAGACGTGGCGGAAAGCCTCGGCAACCACCGGCAAGCTCCTTGAAGGGCGGCCCGCTCGGAAGAGGGCGGGGGCAAGAGGCGCGGACGCTATACCCGTCTCCACGACCGTCGCCCCCTCGATGAACGAGCCCTCCGCGGCGAAGACATGCACGGCGTGTCCCCGTGCGGTGAGTCCGGCGGCGAGATCCGCCACCACGGTTTGAGCACCACCCTGGTACGGCTCTCTTAGTGGGGTGACCAGAGGGGGGACGAAAGCGATCTTTATGGCCTACTCGCACTCCGAGCGGGTGGGGGTGGCCGATATCACGATTCGAGCAGCGCCCTGGCTTCCGCCTCGCTCTTGCCCTTGCTCATCAGCCACTCGATCATGAACTCGCGGCTCTCTTCCTCGGTCGGCTCTCGGTTACCGAACCGGTCTCGGAGCGCAAATGCCACCTCGATCAGGTCGTTCTGAAGCTCCACCCAGCTGGGATCCATGGGCGTGGCGCTTTCGTGAGCGTCCGTCAAAGGGGAGACGGACGCCTCGTCGGCAACCCTGCCCGGTTCCCCCGACGGCGTCGTGATCGGAAGGCCGGCCCGCTCCCAGGCCTTCATCCCGCCTTCAAGGTCGTTAGCTTCGATGCCCCTGCTCCTCAGCATCTCGGCGGCCCGCGCGCTCCGGATCCCGGTGCGGCATACCGTCAGAACGGGCCGGTGTGCGTTGACCTCGTCGATACGATCCAGAAGCTCGTTCAGGGGGATGTTTCGGGCGCCCTCGATTAGCCCCCCGCGAAACTCATGCTCTTGCCGCACATCGAGGACCTGAAGCGCCGCGAGCTTTGAGAATGCATTCTCTGGATCCAACGGGTTTTCCTATCTCCTTCATCCATTTCACCCATCCTAGCCACTGTTGATTGCACGAAATCTTGACAATTGCCGGGCCGGTTCCTCGATTTCGACGAATAGGCTCCGTACGTAGAACGTGCAGGATTTGAGCATTTGCTCAGGAATCCAAGGACTGCGAGCATTGAATCATGAACTCCGACCGTCAATGCAAGAACTCTTAAGCACTGAGACTATGAGCTTTCAACGGCGGCACTCCAAGAAGATCACGATCGGCAACGTCGAGGTCGGCGGCAACGCGCCCGTTCGGATTCAGTCGATGACGACGACGAAGACCGAGGACGTGCATGAGACGCTCGTGCAGGCTCACGCGATCGCTACCCAGGGCGGGGAACTGGTCCGCGTTGCCGTTCCTCACGAAGGGGACGCCCGCGCCCTCTCGGTCATCGTAAGGGAGGCAGGAGTTCCCATAATTGCCGACATTCACTTTTCATACCGGCTAGCTCTCATGGCCCTGGAGGCGGGGGTTCACGGGCTTCGCCTGAACCCGGGCAACATCCGAAACTCCGACCAGATCCGCACGGTGGTTCGCGAGGCCGCGAGCCGCAGGGTCCCGATCAGGGTCGGAGTGAACGCGGGCTCACTCGATCGGCGCCTCCTGGCGAAGTACGGGGGGCCGACCCCTGCTGCGCTGGTAGCCAGCGCTCTCGAGGAGATAAAGATCCTCGAGGACGAGGGCTTCGTCGACATCAAGATCTCCGTGAAGCATCAGAGGGTCCCTCAGATGATCGAGGCCTACCGGCTCCTGGCGGGGGCCGTGGACTATCCACTCCACCTCGGTGTCACCGAGGCGGGCCCGCCTCCATACGGAACGCTCAAGTCCGCAGTCGGAATCGGCACCCTTCTGGCTGAGGGGATAGGAGACACGATCCGCGTCTCACTCACGGCCGACCCCGTCGAGGAGGTGAAGGTTGCAAAACAGATCTTGCAAGCCCTTGGCCTCCGCCGTTCGACATTCGACCTCGTGGCCTGCCCGTCGTGCGGACGGGCCGAGCTCGACGTGATGGAGCTGACCAAGCAGGTGCAGGAGCGGCTGGAGCAGATGAAGCTTCCCCCCATCCAGATTGCCGTCATGGGGTGCGAGGTCAACGGCCCTGGAGAAGCTCGCGAAGCGGACGTGGGGATTGCGGCAGGCCCGGGAAGAGGACTCCTTTTCTCGAAGGGGAAGCAGATCGGTTGGGTTCCTGCCGACAAGATGGTGGACGCCTTGATGGAGGAAGCCGTGAAGGTAGCCAAGGATAAGTCTACGGGCCTAATCGACGAGCCGGCGAAGCCCTCCAGCGAGTCGCCGCCTCACGAGGAAAACGGAACGGTCGACCGGCCCGAGCTCGTCGCGGGCAGACGTGCCTGACGGAGCGGGCGGGTTGGGCAAGAGGATCCTCATCGCGGCTCCCCGGGGATGGTGCGCGGGAGTGGAGCGAGCAGTCGACATAGTGGAAAGGGCGCTGCAGCGCCACGGCCCACCCGTCTACGTGCGCAAGCAGATCGTCCATAACCTACACGTGGTCAGGGATCTCGAAGCCAAAGGAGCGATCTTCGTTGAGAGCGAGAACGAGGTCCCGCCGGACTCGGTATGCGTGCTCTCCGCCCACGGAGTCGCCCCCGAGGTCTACCAAAACGCACGCCAACGCCGCCTGAAGCTGATAGATGCGACTTGCCCGCTCGTAACGAAGGTTCACGTAGAGGCGCGCAGGTTCGCCAAGAAGGGGAAGACGATCTTTTTGATTGGGCACGAGGGGCACGAGGAGGTGATCGGTACATCCGGTCAGGCCCCCGACCGGACCGTCGTCGTAGAGCGCCCCGAGGATGTCTCGAAGATCGAGGTCAGCGATCCGGACAACGTTGCGTTCATCTCTCAAACGACCCTGGCGGTCGATGACACTCTCGACGTGGTGAACGCCCTGAAGCAGAAATTTCCCGGGATATCGGCCCCTACGAAGGACGACATCTGTTATGCGAGCCAGAACCGCCAGTCGGCGGTGAAGCAGATCGCCCGAATGGCCGACCTGCTGCTGGTCGTAGGCTCCAAGAACTCTTCCAACTCGAACCGCCTTGTGGAGGTTGCCCGGGAGGAGGGGATCGAGTCCTACCTCGTCGAGGACGAGTCGGGAATCGACCCGGCGTGGATCGATTCGGCGGAGGTGATCGGAATCTCGTCGGGGGCATCGACTCCCGAGGTGCTCGTGGAGAGGGTGGTCGCGCACCTTGCCCAGAAGGGCATTGTCGGTGTCGAGGAAGTGCGGGTGGCTACGGAAGGAGTTCACTTTCCGCTGCCCGCGAGTGTCAGTTAGGCGAAAGGACACCTTCATGGCCATCTCGAGTCATCCCGCCGCCAAGATTCCAGTAGCGGGATCGATCATCATCTATCGGGAAAAGGTTCCGATTTCGACCCGGCAGGAGTTCGACGTCGTGGACGTGACCGAGGCGGTCCAGAATGCGATCATGCATGCCGGGGTCGAGGAGGGATACGCCCTCGTGTACTGCCCTCACACTACGTGCGCGGTCATCATCAACGAGAGGGAGTCGGGGCTCCTCGCCGACATCCGTAGAACCCTGGAACGGCTAGTCCCCCCACTCGACAACTACCTCCACGACGACTTCGACATCAGGACGGAGAACATGAACGAAGGCGAGACGAAGAACGCGCACTCGCATCTGCGCCAGCTAATCGCGGGTCGCACCTCCGAGCACATTGCGGTTGGGGAGGGGTCGCTCCTGCTCGGGGCATGGCAGCGGGTGATGTTCATCGAGCTCGACCGGGCTCGCGAGCGCGAGGTGCTCATCCAGGTCTGCGGCATATAGGCGATCCGGATGGAGCCGCTGTCCAGGGACGAGGTCGGTGCTGCTCTCGAGCCGATAGCGCCGGACCTGAAGCGCATCGAGGCCGTCATCTACGAGGTCTCCGCCGCCGCCACCTCGTTCCTGACCGAAGGGACGACATATCTGACGAAGGCCGGTGGCAAGCGCCTCCGCCCCGCCGTCGCGGTTCTGGGGTCGCGCCTCGGAAGCGGCCCCAACCACCACGTCGACATCACGGCGGCGGCGATCGAGATGGTCCATCTCGCCACGCTCTACCACGACGACGTCATCGACGAGGCCGACATGCGGAGAGGTGTGCCCAGCGCGAATGAGAAGTGGGGGAACAAGGTTGCGATCCTCGCCGGCGACTACCTTTTTGCGCGAGCCTCGAAGATCTCGTCCGAGGTCGGGGGCGACGTGCCCGGCGCTCTCGCGGATGCGATCGCGCAGGTCGTTCAGGGCCAGGTCAACGAGCTCGGCTCCGTCTACGACCCGAGGAGGAGCGAGGAGCAGTACTTCACCACGATCGGCGGTAAGACGGCTTCCCTCATCGAGGTGGCGGTGCGGCTCGGAGCATCGCTCGCCAGCTGTGAGCCCGAAGTGGTGGCGGCGATGAGGCGTTTCGGAGAGGCGTTCGGATACGCCTTCCAGGTCGCGGACGATCTGCTCGACCTGACCGCAAGCGAGGAGGAGCTCGGCAAGCCGCCCGGAACCGACCTGCGAGACGGCGTGTATACGCTCCCCGTCATCTACGCGGTGGAGGCAGACTCCTCTTTGGCGTCAAAGTTGGGGACACCGTCAGTGGACGTCGACGCGGTGCGCGAGGCCACCTTTGTGACGGGCGCTTTCGAACGGGCGATGATGGTTGCAATGGGTTATGTCGAGGAGGCGTTGTCGGCACTAAAGAGCGCGCCCCCTTCCCCCGCACGGGCGACGCTGGAGCAGATCACGCGTCTCGTCGTCGATCGCGTCCCGGTGCCGTGATGGGAGCTACGACGACCGAGGAGCGCCTCACGTCCAGCTTGGCCGGGGCCACCATTCCCCGTCACCTCGCCGTCATACCCGACGGCAACCGACGGTGGGCGCTCCAACAAGGCAGGAGCCTGACGGAAGGCCACCGGGCGGGGTTCGAGGTCGCCAAGCGCCTCTCCAAGTTCTGCCGCCGCATTGGAATCCACACCACGACCGTGTGGGCCTTCTCGACCGAGAACTGGAGGCGTACAGCGGCGGAGGTTGCGGCTCTTTTCGCGCTCTTCGAGGAGTGGATCCACGACCTGATGCCCGAGGCGATACGGGAGGAGGTAAGGGTGATCCACGTGGGCCGCCTGGAGGGACTCCCGGACGAGTCAGAGTCGGCAGCCGCAGCGGCAGGATACCCTGAAGGGCTTCCGTCGAGCCTGAAGGATGCTCTACAGGACATCCAGGCAAGGACGAAGGATTTCAACCGTAACGTCGTGAACCTTGCCATCAACTACGGAGGGGCCGACGAGATCAAGCGGTCGGTGGCCAGGCTCATCGCGCACATTCAGCGGACCGGAGTCGATCCCAACAGCGTCGACCTCGCCAGCTTTCTCGACACCGCGGGTCAGCCGCATCCGAATCCGGACATCGTCTGGCGCACGTCGGGTGAGATCCGATCCTCCGGCTTCCTGCCGATTCAGTCCGCCTACTCGGAGCTGGTCTTCACCCAAAAGCTCTTCCCCGACCTGACCGAGCAGGACGTGGTGGAGACGATTCTGGAGTACTCGGCGCGCATAAGACGCTTCGGGGGATAGGGTCTCGCGCTCCCGCATCGGCTCCACCGGTGGGCATCATAACGATGGAGGTGGGCCGTGATGGCGGTCAAGATCGTCTCCGACCTTCACGGCGCGACCGATACCCTCCAGGCCGAGGTCGCGCCGGACGACACTCTGCTCCTGCTCGGAGACCTCATAAACGTCATCGACTACACGACTCGGGACGGGATCCTCGTCGAGATGTTCGGGGTGGAGGCGGTGAACGAGGTGATCAGCCTGAGGGCGGAGAAGAGGTTCGATGAGGCGCGCGCGGTCATGGCAAAGCGGCGCGAGGGACGGGAGGCGGAGGTGGCCGAGAGGTTCGAGGTGCTGTTTCGTGAGGCCTACCGAGACGTTTTCGACGTCCTTCCCACTCCCACCTATCTGATTCTCGGCAACGTGGACCGTCCAGCCATAGTCCATGAAATGACGCGCCCGGGCGTGCACCTGGTGGATGGCAAGGTCGTCGACCTAGCGGGCAAGAGGATCGGCTTCGTCGGTGGCGGCCTCCCAACGCCTCTACACATCGCTGGAGAGATCGAGGAAGAGGAGTACAACGCGAAGCTCGAGGGACTCGGCGCCGTGGACATAGTGTGCTCGCACGTCCCGCCGGACATTCCCGAGCTCACCTACGACACGCTCGCCGAGCGGCACGAGCGAGGTTCATCGAGGCTCGTTAGCTACATCCGCGACGTTCAGCCCGAACGCGTCTTCTTCGGTCACATTCATCAGCCGCTGCTCTCCTCCACCCACCTCGGCAGAACCCACCTGTGCAACGTGGGGTACTTTCGGCGCACCAGACGCGCTCTCACGCTGTGGTGAGGCTCAAGCTGAGCTCAGGGTCTCCAGAAACTCGCGGAGCGTTCGATTGACCTCGTCGGGCTTCTCCAAGGGAACAAAGTGTCGGGCCCCCTCGATCGGGACGAAGCGAGCGCCCTGTATCTTGGCCGCGAGCCCGCGTCCGGCGGTAACGTCGAGCAGGGGATCGTCAGCCCCCTGAATAACGACCGTGGGCACGGAGATCGAAGCAAGGTCGGGGGTCGAGTCGGGCCGGTCGCGCATCGCCATAGAGTCGGCCGCAGCCGTCTCCGGCGGAAGCGACAGGATGATCTCAACGAGACGCTTCCTCACTGCCTCCGGCGCCTCCTCCGACAACAGGTTCGAAAGCATCCGTTCGATCAGCACTGCCGGTCCCTGATCGAGGACCAGCCTGGCCGTCTCGTCCCTGCCGGCCTTCTGAGCGTCCGTGTCCGCGTCCGCCTTCGTGCTCATGAGGATGAGAGAGCGCAGCTTCTCCGGATGCCTGCGGAGCAGGGCAAACGCAACGTAGCCGCCCATAGAGAGGCCCGCCAGATCCACGCGATCCACGCCAAGCGAGTCGACCGTCTCCGCGAGGTCGTCGGCGTGATCGTCGATCGTCCACCCTCCATCGGCCCTTGCCGGGCTCTTGCCGCGACCCCGCAGGTCCACTGCTACGACCCTTCGGCCGCCGCCTATACCTCTCAGCTGGTGCTCCCAGATCCGCCGGTCCACCGGAAACCCATGAACCAGCAGCAGGACATCGCCCTGACCAGAGACGTCGTAGCCGAGATTCACCCTTCTCCTTTCGGGCCCTTAGGTCTGGGCAGGATAGTGGAATAGGGTCTACACGGAATCAAGGAGTTCGAGTGGCGGAGCCTAAAGAGTCGGTCGTAGCCCACTACGCGCGCGGAACGCTAGGCGTCGTCGTGGTGCTGGCGGCCGTGGCCGCCGCCTGGACGGCCCGGCAGGTCCTCGTCCTCGTTCTGATCGCGCTGGTTCTGGCCGTCGGGTTCGACCCGGCCGTTCAATGGGTGAGCAGGCGGCTCAACGTAGGCAGGGGCGTGGCGGTCTCGGTGATCATGCTCGGCGCGCTGCTCTTCCTTGTGGTCTTCCTTGCGCTCGTGATCCCGCCCATAGTGACCGAGGTGCGTGGGCTCGTCCAGGACCTGCCCCAGTACGCAGGGAAGCTCCAGCAGTCCCGGGGTTGGCTGGGAGACATCGTGCGCAGGTTCGGCGTCCCGCAACGGCTCGACGAGCTGTCGAAGAACGCGCCGCAGATCGCGTCGTCCACGTTCCCTACGGTCTTGACGTTCATCCAGCGCGTAACGGGAGGCATCTTCAACTTTCTCACCATCGTGGTTCTGACCATCTACTTCATGGGGAGCATGCCGAGGCTCAAGGATGGCGTCGCCTCGCTGTTTCCTGCCGAGGACCGAGAGCGGCACAGGACCGTGCTGGAGGAGGCGACCGGCCGTATCGGCGGGTACGTCTCGGGCAACGTCACGATATCGATAATCGCAGGCGTCTTGTCGTTCATTGCCTTTCTCATCATCGGAGTGCCGTTCCCTGCGGCGTTGGCGATGTGGGTGGCGATCACCGATCTCATCCCGTCGGTGGGGGCCCTGATAGGGGCGGTGGTCTGTACGGCGGTCGCGGCTTTCAACGGGTTCGGGTCCGCCCTGCTGACCGCAGGTTATCTCCTCGTCTATCAGCAGGTGGAGAACTACGCGATCTCTCCCCGGATCATGAAGAAGGCGGTCGACCTGTCCCCCGCAGCCGTCGTGGTCTCCGTCCTGATAGGGGGGAGCCTGCTCGGCTTCGTGGGCGCGCTGCTTGCGCTTCCTCTCGCAGCTGCGGCAAAGGTGGCCATCCGCGACCTTTGGCTCGGATCCAGGATCGACAAAGTAAAGGAGTCCCGCAAGCCCGAGCCCCCGCGCACGCGAAAGCGGCCGAGAGCGGAAGCGAAAGGCAAAGGCACCGGCCGCGGGCGCAAGAAAAGCCAACAGGGCAAGAGCGACGAAGGTTAGCGTCGCACACGCGACTATCATCCGTTGATGCCTTCTGCGGTCGGAGTGGATGTGGGTGGTACGAAGGCCAGGGCGGCGCTCGTGAACGATCGCGGGGAGCTCGGCCGAAGGGTAGAACGCCCGACCCATGGGGAATTCGATCCGCGACTGCTGGTCGGCCTCCTGGGTGAGCTGCTCGACGAGAGTCCTGAACGTCCAGAGGCGGTGGGTGTGGCGTTTGCCGGCTTCATCGACTCGTCTGGCCGTATCGCCTTTGCGCCAAACCTCGACGTTGCCGACGGAGAGGTCGCCGGGCCTCTCGAGGAGCGATTCAACCTGCCCGCAGTCGTCGTGAACGACGCAAATGCCGCAGCTTGGGGCGAGTACCGCTCGGGCAGCGGTCGAGGAGCCCAACACCTCCTGATGCTGACGGTCGGCACGGGGATAGGCGGCGGGATAGTGCTTGATGGGCGTCTCTACACGGGAAGCCGCGGGTTCGCTGCAGAATTCGGACACATTCCGGTGCAGAGGAACGGGCCCCGATGCGCCTGCGGGGCGCGTGGATGCTTGGAGGCGATGGCCTCGGGAACGGCCCTTGCAAGGATGGCGAGGGAGGAGATCGGAGACCACCCGGAATCGTCGATATCCGAGCTCGCCGGAGGCGAGCGGCGAAACATCACGGGGGCTATGGTGGGGCAGGCAGCGGCGGGAGGCGATGAGTTCGCCCTGGACCTGTTGGACAGGCTGGGCGTATGGCTCGGGGTCGGAATCGCGGGCCTGGCCCAAGCGTTCGACCCGGATCTGGTCGTCGTCGGGGGAGGAGTAGCAAAGTCCGGGAGTCTCTTCCTTTCATCGGCAATTAAAGAGTTGAGCGACCGGTTCGCCGGTCAAGTCGACCCCCCGCCGGTCGTCCCTGCGGCTCTTGGAAATGACGCCGGAGTGATCGGCTCGGCCCTCGTAGCTCTCGACCATGGGAGTCGCCGCTCGTAAGTTACTAATTACGCTCGTAAGGACTGTTCAAGGGTGGCAGCGCAGAAGCCGCCGGTCACGGTAAGGTGACGGCGGGAGCAGATCGAGCAAGGGGGCTATGTGCATGGCGGGACAGCCGGGCAACGTCACACCGATGACGGGAAGAATGAAGGGGATGGAATCCACGGATCTTTTTGGCAGGCTGACCGACGGCGTCATGAGCGTCGGAAAGCTGCTCATAGGCCTGTTCCGAGACCCCCGAGTTCCCCAGCGAAACAAGATCCTCGCTGGCGCCATCGTCGGATACTTTTTCCTGCCCTTTGACTTCATCCCCGACTTCGTCCCCGGGATCGGGTATCTCGACGACTTCGCAATGCTTGGAGTAGCTCTTCACTCTCTCCTCAACCTCGTCCCGGAAGAGGTCATCGAGGATCACTGGGATGGAGACCCGACGGTTCTGGACTTCATCCGCGGCGCGGCGGCGACCGTCACGAACCTGGTCCCGGATCGCGTCCGCGAGATGCTCCTGCCCGAAGAGCAGGAATAAAAGCCTCCGCAACCTTTTGACGTGACCGGCCCTCGAGGGGCGTTCGCGCTCGTCTCGATCCAGCTGCTCGTCGGCACGTTCATCCTGATGTGGGCCGCGAGCCTGCGATTCAGGTTCATCAACCGCGGTTACTACCGTTCCACGGTTTGGGTGCTGTGGCCGCTAATGGCGGCCGTCACCTTCGCTTTGCCGCGTCCGTTTCGTCCCCTCGGCTGGGCCGCGGCCGGCGCATTTCTACTGTTTCTGCTCGCCGTCTACTCTCAGCGTCCGGCGCTCGAATGGCTGGCCGGGGGACTCGCAGCCGGCGCCGGGCTGTGGCTTGTGCTCGCTGCGGGGCGCGCGGCATGCCCCGGGGACTGCCCGCTCGGGTTAGTCCACGCCGCCCTCGGCACCTTGCTCGTGGGGGCGGTGACCCACGGGATGGCGCTGGGCCACTGGTACCTCAACCAGGCGCGTCTGCCGATCGAACCGCTCAAGGAGCAGTGCGTGATCATCTTCGTGGCTCTGGTGCTGTCGGCTCTCGCGGGTGTCGTTACCCGCTCCCAGCTCGTGGTCGGTCCCGTGCCGGGCGGAATGCTCACGTTTGCGCCCGACTCCTACTGGTGGACGTGGGCACTAATCCTTCTGGCTACCGTCGGAGTCGCGGCGATGGTCTGGGCTACGGTCAGGTCGAGGTCGACGCAGTCGGCGACCGGGTTGCTGTACATCGCGACCGTGACGGTGCTGGCCGCTCAGTTCCTGTTGGACCTGCTCGTCGCCACCTGACCGGAACGCATAGCCTGAAGAAGGTGGGAGTCTGGTGGTGCAACCAATGTTCAAGGAGGAGACATGACCGAGAAGGTGCTGGAGGTGCCGGAAGTTACCTGCAATCACTGCGTAATGGCTATCGAGGGAGCGGTGGGGGCCCTGAGCGGGGTCGAGAAGGTAAAGGTGAACCTCGATCGCAAGGACGTCACGGTCAGCTTCGACGAGGGACAGGTTGATCTTCCCTCCATAGTTGCGGCAATCGAAGGCGAGGGCTACGAGGTAGGCTCGGCACCCGGACACCCCTGACCATCGCCTCGAAAGCCGGCCGCGACGTTACTGCAAACTAACCTGCGGCTCGGCGAAGCCCAGGTTCCCATTATCGAGGCGGAGGTGACCCCGCCCCTATGGAGGGCGAGGGGTCGCCTTACGAAGAGTCGCCGGTGCCCCGCGCTTACCCGAATAGAGGCAGTATCACCCGGGCAAGAAACCACAGGACGATGATGGTGATGATGAACAGAAAGCCGTACTTGACCAGAGCGTAGCCGGCCAAGCTGTTTCCTGGATCTTCGTCGACCCCTCTGCGGACCACGCGGCGGCGGACCGTCGGCTCCCGGACTACTTCTCTCTCCACCACCGGCTCCCGGACCACTTCCCTCTCCACCACCGGCTCTCGCACGACCTCTCGTTCCACAAGCGGGTCATCGTCTCGATATACCGGCAATTTTTCGCCTCCTTTTACGTTTCACGTCACTGCCACAGGGTCGTCTCGCGCCCTCCCCCAGCACGGCAAGCGGGTGCTTGGAAGATTTTCCCCGCGCCATCGCGTCCTAACCGAAAGTGGCTACACTGCCCTGGTGACGGCAGATCCGGTCGGGCAGCTCGAGTTCCGGAGGGTAGGACGCTTCCCGCCCTACGTCTTCGCAGTCGTCAACGAGCTCAAAGCCGCCGCGAGGAGGGCCGGCGAGGACGTCATCGACCTGGGCATGGGAAACCCCGACATTCCCACTCCCGACCCAATCGTCGAGAAGCTCACCGAGGCCGCCAGCAACCCCAAGAACCACAGGTACTCGACCTCCCGGGGACTGCCGAAGCTGCGCCGGGCTATCTGTGACTGGTACGAGCGGTCGTACGACGTGATGCTGGACCCGGAGTCGGAGGCCCTTGCGGTGATAGGAGCAAAGGAAGGGTTGAGCCACCTCATGTGGATCCTTCTGGAGCCCGGAGACTCTTGCCTCGTACCCGAGCCGACGTACCCGATTCACACCTACGCACCGATGCTTGCCGGGGCGAACGTGCAGAGGGTGCCCCTGCACGTCGATGCAGACTTCTTCGAGGACCTGGCCAGCGCTTACGAGAACACCGCACCTCCCCCCCGGGTCGTCATCGTTTCCTTCCCTCACAACCCGACGACGGTGACGGTCGGACTCGATTTCTTCGAGCGTCTCGTCGACTTTGCGCGCCAGCGGCAGGTGATTCTCGTTCACGACATGGCGTATGCCGACCTGGTGTTCGACGCCGAGCGGGCTCCGTCGCTCCTGCAAGTTCCGGGTGCGAAGGACGTGGGCGTGGAGTTCTTCTCCATGTCCAAGTCCTATTCGATGGCGGGGTGGCGGCTGGCTTTCATGTGCGGGAATGCTAGGGTCGTCAAGGCGCTCGGGAGTTTGAAGTCGTACCTCGACTACGGAGTGTTTCAGCCCATCCAGATCGCCGGGATCATCGCGTTGAACGAGGTGACCGAAGCTCCAAAGCAGATTCGAGAGACATATCGAGGCCGCCGGGATGCGCTCGTCAGCGGGCTCGCAAGGGCCGGCTGGGAAATCCCCCCGCCTCCCGCGACGATGTTCGCGTGGGCTCCGATACCGGAACCATTCCGGCAGATGGGCTCACTCGAATTCTCAAAGCTTCTGATCGCGAACGGCAAGGTCGCGGTCGCTCCCGGAATCGGCTTCGGGAAAGCGGGAGACGGGCATGTGCGGTTTGCCCTCGTCGAGAACGAGCATCGCATCAGGCAGGCGACCCGAGGCATAAAGAAGGTTCTCGAAGCGGGCCCTCCCGTCAGTGCCTCCTAGATCCGGAGGTTGGAAGTCGCCGAGCGAAATCCGGTAGATTTCTCGGAGAGGTCGGGTGCCCACCAACAGCGCCCGTACAAAACTATGGGCAGCTCACCCTTCCTTTACCGCCTTCTCGAGATAACCCTCTCCCCGATGCTCTGGCGCCTTTATCGCGTGAAGTGCGAGGGGCTGGAGAACTTCCCTGTCGAGGGCGGAGTAATCGTCGCCGCCAACCACGTCTCGTTCATGGACTCGTTCTTCATCCCGCTCGTCCTGCCCCGCCGAGTCGTCTATCTCGCAAAGGCGGAGTACTTCGAGTCTTGGAAGACGGCCTGGTTCGTCAAGGCTCTCGGGATGATCCCCGTTAAGAGGGGGGTTCGCTCCCAGGCCGAGGCGGCTCTTCGGTCCGGGGTCGAAGTCCTCGAGGCAGGGGGCGTCCTCGGCTTGTATCCGGAGGGGACCCGGTCTCCCGACGGTAGGCTCTACAGGGGAAGGACCGGAGTGGCGCGCCTTGCGCTCAGGTCGGGGGCGCCTGTCGTGCCGGTTGGCCTGGTCGGTAGCCGTAAGGTCATGCCAAAGGGCGCCCGCCTCCCGAAGCTCTGGGGCGACGTCACGGTGAAGATCGGTACGCCGATGACGTTCGAGAAATACAAGGGGCAGGAGGACGACCGCCAAGTTCTTCGCACGATCACCGACGAGATCATGGCCAGGATCCTCGCGCTCAGCGGGCAGAAGTATGTCGACCAGTACGCAGGCAAGCGCGCCTCCGGGGTCTCCCCGGAGGATTTCCGGATACCCGGTGAGGAGATGCTGGGCTAGTCGGAATCCCGACCCTCACTCGTGTGAGACGTTCGCGCTTCACGAGGAGGAAGATATGTCTTTCGGTGTCCGGACCAGATCACGTGTGGGCAGGGGTAACCGGAAGGAGATGAGATGCGCGTAGGGGTTCTCACTGGTGGGGGAGACTGTCCTGGGCTCAACGCGGTGATCCGCGCAGTTGTCAGAAAGGGGATCGATCACTATGGCGACACCGTCATCGGGTTCCGCGACGGTTGGAAGGGCCTGATCGAAGACGTCGCCGAAGAGCTGACGACGGAGAACACGAGGGGGATCTTGCACCGTGGGGGGACGATCCTCAACACCTCTAGGACGAACCCGTACAAGATCGAGGACGGGGTCGAGCGGATCAAGAAGACCCTGGAGTCGGAGGGCATCGACTATCTGATCCCGATTGGCGGAGAGGACACCCTCGGGGTCGCCAACAAGCTCAACGGCGAGGGAGTCAGGGTAGTCGGGGTTCCGAAGACGATCGACAACGACCTTTCTGGAACGGACTACACATTTGGCTTCGACACCGCGGTGAACATCGCGATGGAGGCGATCGACCGCCTCCACTCGACCGCAGAGTCGCATCACCGCGTACTCATTGCCGAGGTGATGGGACGCCATGCAGGATGGATCGCGCTGCATTCGGGGATGGCGGGCGGTGCGGACGTCATCCTGATCCCGGAGGAGCCCTTCGACGTCGACGAGGTGGCGGGCCACATCACCAAGCGACACGCCAGGGGAATCACGTTCTCCATAGTGGTGGTCGCGGAGGGCGCGATGCCAAAGCAAGGCTCCTTTGCCACGATGTCCGAGGGTACGGATGCCTTCGGGCACGCGCGCCTCGGCGGCATCGCCGCCGCTCTCGAGAGAGAGCTCGAGGAGCGGACGGGGTTCGAAACACGGCATACGGTCTTGGGGCACATCCAGCGGGGAGGTTCCCCAACTGCGTTTGACCGGGTCCTTGCCACCCGATTCGGCCTTGCTGCCGTAGATGCGGTAAATGCCGGAGAGAACGGAAAGATGGTCGCGCTCAGGGGGACCGACATCGTCCTCGTCCCGCTTGCGGAAGCGGTTGGAGCGATGAAGCTCGTCGACGACCGGCGTTACGACGAAGCGAGGGTCTTCTTCGGTTAGCCCGTGAGTTGCGGCTCCCCCTCCTAGAATTGGATATGCGATCGGACGAGGGCCGAGAGGCGGCTTGAGTGGGTCTTACCAAGCGCATCATCGATCTCCGGTCCGATACGTTGACCACCCCCACGTCGGAGATGCGGGAGGCGATGGCGGGGGCGGCCGTCGGGGACGACGTCTTTGGTGAGGATCCCACGACCAACTTGCTCCAAGCCCGGGTTGCGCAGCTTTTTGGGGCGGCGGCCGCCCTGTTCGTCCCGAGCGGGAGCATGGGCAACCTCATCTCCCTCCGTTCGATGGCGACTCCGGGAGACGAGGTCATCTGCCATGCCGACGCCCACATCTACCATTACGAGGTTGCGTCCATGGCCGCGGTCGGCGGTTTGCAAGCGCGGCCGATCCCCGGGAGGTGGGGGATTTTGGATCCGGATTCGATCGCCCGGGCGATCCGCCCTCCAAACCACTCCTTCCCCCGGACGGCCGTGGTCGCCTTGGAGAACACCCACAATCTAGCGGGCGGCACCGTCTACCCGATCGACGACATTGCGGCTTGCCGAAAGGTGGCCGACGAGTATGGCCTCAAGGTCTTCCTGGACGGCGCGCGCATCTTCAATGCTTCCGTAGCAAGCGGGGTGCCTGTCTCGGAGTACTACTCGTTCGTCGACGGGCTCACCTTCTGCTTCTCGAAAGGTCTGTCGGCTCCGGTTGGGTCGATGGTGGTGGGGTCAGCGGAGTTCGTCGACCGCGCGCACCGCTTTAGAAAGATGCACGGCGGCGGGATGCGCCAGACCGGAGTGCTCACGGCAGCGTGCCTCGTGGCGCTCGACACGATGATCGACCGTCTGGCCGACGACCACGCTAACGCCCGGCGGCTCGCTGAGGGGATCGTGAACCTGCGGGAGGGTGCTGCGTTTCCCCAAAACGTCCAGACGAACATGGTGCTCGTCAAGACCGAGGCGCTCGGCTACACGCCGCAGGAGTTCGTCGACACGCTTAACGAGACCGGAGTGCGATGCCTCGCTTACCACCGGGGCACGGTGCGCATGGTCACTCACAAGGACGTCTCCGCCGAGGACGTCGAAGAGACGATCGAGCGCATCGCCGCCGTCGTCCGGTAGGGTTCGGCCTCGGCCTGGTCGCTCAGGCTCCGCTGCGTCAAGTTGCTTTTGGATCGGCGATATACAGCTCGCCGACCAGCGTCCGATCCCGGTGACCAAATTCCTTCATTTCGCTCCAGGGTGGAAGCTGCGGTTGCAACCTTTTATACCTTGTGGTTACATGCATAACGGCTCTAGGTATCGGAGAACGTGTGCGCATCGACAAGGACTTGGTCGCGGCCTCGGCGACCCCGCTGGTGCTCGCGATCCTGGCCGAGGGTGAGAGCTATGGCTACGCGATTCTGAAGCGGGTGCGCGAGCTTTCCGACGGTGAGCTCGAGTGGACCGACGGCATGCTCTATCCACTGCTCCATCGCCTTCGCCGCCTCGGGTACGTGACTACCGAGTGGCGTACGCCGCCCGAAGGCCGTCGTCGAAGGTACTACGCGATCACGGACGATGGGCAAGCAGCGCTCGCCGAGCAGCAACGGCAGTGGATGACCGTCACTCGTGCGTTGAGGGACGCCTGGCGAGGCCCCGCGGCGCTGGCGACGGCACTCGGAAGGGCGTGACCTGTGGATGGCGTCGAGTCACAGATCGCGGAATGGCGAGGCTACGTCGCGAAGGCCCCCGCCGTCGACGGGCGCGACGTCGACGAGCTCGAGGTTCATCTTCGTGACCAGATCGCCGAGCTGAGAGCGGCCGGTCTCACACCCGATGAAGCGTTCCTCGTTGGCGTGAAGCGCATAGGGGACCTCGACACCCTGTCCCGGGAGTTCGCACGCGAGCACAGCGGCCGACTGTGGAAGCAGCTCGTCCTGAAGGGTGCGGACGAGCCGGCGCGGGAATCGAGAGGGTGGGTCGAAACGCTCGCCTTCGCGGCGGCTGCGGCCGTCGCGATCCAGGTCGCACGCCTCGCCGCCGGGTTTCCCGAAGAGGAGGCAGACTGGCTGTTCCGTAATGTCAGTCTGTTCGTATTGCCCTTCCTCGCCGGGTACTTCGCCCGTCGACGGCAGCTCGACACCGGGGGATGGGTAGTAACGGCCGCGCCGTTCGTGCTGATTGCGCTCGTGGTCAATCTCTACCCGTACCGTGCAAGCTCGGCCACCCAGCTCTTGGTTATGGCGCACCTGCCCGTCGTGTTGTGGTTCGCCGTCGCCTATCCGTACATGAGTGGGACGATCAGCTCGCACGAGCGGCGCATGGACTTCGTGCGCTTCACCGGCGAGTGGCTCATTTATTACGTGCTCATCGCACTCGGTGGCGGTGTGCTGATGGGGCTCACCGCGCTGATCCTCGAGCCGATCCAACCCGACCTCGGCGAGCGGGTCCTTGAATGGGTGATGCCGTCGGGCGCGGCCGGCGCCGTCATCGTGGCGGCGTGGCTCGTGGAGTCCAAACAGCATGTGGTGGAGAACATGGCGCCGGTGCTCACCATGCTCTTTACCCCGCTGTTCGCAGTGATGCTGACGGTCGCTGCGGCTACCTACGCGGTCTCCGGGGCCGCCGCCGAGTTCGACCGCGAGCTGCTCGGCGTCTTCGACGCTCTGATGGTGGTCGTGCTGGGGCTCGTCCTCTACGCGATGTCCGCGCGCGACCCCGCCCGACCGGCCGGGCTGATGGACCGGGTTCAACTGCTCGCTGTGGCGAGCGCCCTCGTGCTCGACGTGCTGGTGCTCGGGGCCATGGTGGCGCGGATCGGCGATCTCGGGCTCACCCCGAACCGCGTGGCGGCGCTCGGCCTCAACCTCGTCCTGCTCGTGAACCTGGCCGGGACCGCCTGGCTGTCGGTGCGGTTTCTCAGGGGACGGGTCACCTTCCACCGCCTCGAGCGATGGCAGACCTCCTACCTTCCGGTCTTCGCCCTCTGGGCGGCGACCGTCGTCGCCATCCTCCCCCCGATCTTCGGCTTCAGGTAACGAGAACGGGTCGAGAAACAGCGCGGCGAACTGTATGCG
>JALZBO010000074.1 GCA_030863545.1 Actinomycetota bacterium | reverse complement strand
CTCGGCTCGGTCATCCGCAAGCTGAAGGAGCGCTTCGGTGAAGATCCGTCGGGCTGGTCCTGGGGAAAGGCGCGGCCGCTCAGGTTGCGCCACCCGTTCGGCGAGAAAAAGCCCCTCGACCAGGCGTTCGACATAGGCCCTATCACCGTCGGAGGGGACTCCGACACGATTGCGCAGGTCTCGTCGGAGCCGCTCGATCCGCTCAGGCACCCCGCATTCATCGCCGGGTTGCGGATGGTCGTTGACGTAGGCAATTGGGAGGCGAGCCGGTTCGTCCTGCCGTCGGGACAATCCGGCAATCCCCTCAGCCCTCACTATGCGGACCAGCTTCCGCTGTGGGAGCGCGGGGATGGGGTGCCGATCGCTTGGGGCGAGGACGAGGTCGAGAAGGCCTGCGTGGCAAGGCTCAAGCTCGTGCCGAAGGCGAAACCGGGCTAGAGGAATTCCTCGTAAGCTGCAGTCGTTGACCTAATCGGTTCCGTATTTGTATTGCGGCGTCTCGCAAGGGGCGGCGCTGATGTCGGCAGCCTAGGAGCACCGATTGCAACGAGAAGGATCCCGCATCGACCTCGATGCGCGGCTCGTCATGACGACCCTCTACCAGCGTTTGGGCGAGGCGGGTCTCTGGCGCCACATTAGGTCGGTCGGCGGGAGCTGGACCAGGGGCATCGGCGGTGCCTCCTTCACCACCCACGACAACGCCTCTTTCTTCGAGGAACTGGTGGCGAGTGGCCGCTTTTGCAAGGACACGAGGGCGGGAGGCCTTCTTCACCAAGGTGTGATTTCCGTCCGCGAAGTCTCGGAGGGTGAGGGACTCCATCTCTCGCTCGGAGCCGACAACCGAATCCTGGTTCACATCGACGCACACTCCCCCGTTGCCGGCGTTCGTGACGATGGGGGATGCCGGTACGAGCGCACACGCACCCTCGCCCACATCCGGCACGAGGTGCTCCCGCTAATTTCCGGATCGCACCGCCGGCGCAAGGCGGGATCAGATGATCCGGAGCGCCTGCAGCGTGAGCTGCGGGCCGCCCAGGAAGCCTGGAAGAGGATCAAGCCCGACGACAAGCTGAGCGCGGCAGAAGCCGCGATGAAGCTCGGAAGCGCCCTTGCTGAGCTGGGGCAGCTGGACCGGGCGCGCGAGACCTACCAAGACGTTGTGGAGTCCGGCCACCCCGAGTTTTCTCCTGCAGCGTCCCTCAGCCTGGGGACCATCTACGAGCAGCTGGAGGACTATGAACACGCCGAGCGTGCGTACCGGCAGGCGATGGCGTCGGAGCACCGGGAGATCGGCCCGTGGGCGGCCTCGAACCTGGCTCGGCTTCTCGAGCAGCTGGACGATCACGAACGGGCCAAGCACGTATACCGTGAGGCCATCGAAAGCGGGCATCCGGAGATCGCTCCCTGGGCCGCGACCGCTCTTGGGACTCTCGAAGCCGACCTCGGCGAGCACGAGCAGGCGAAGCGGACGTTCACACAGGCCATCGCGACCCGCCACCCCGAGTTTGCACCGTGGGCAAATCTCAGCCTTGCCGGCCTTCACGAGAACCTCGGCGAGCACGACGCTGCGGAAGATCAATATCTTCGGACGATCGAAACAGCACACCCCGACGCCGCGCAGTGGGCGACGCTCAAGCTAGCGGGGCTGAAGAGAAGGGCAGGGAAAGGCGAGCAGGCAATCGAGCTCTACAGGCGAGCATTCGACGCGGATCACCCGGAAGTTTCGGTCTGGGCCGCCGGTAGGCTTGCCGATTTCTACCTAAACCTGAACAAGCCAGATTCGGCTGCGCCCTTGTATCAGGTCGTCATCGAGTCAGGTCACGAGGAGGCTAGCCCTCCCGCCGCCGTCAAGCTTGGGCAGCTGTACGAGAGTCTGGGCCAGGAGGAAGAGGCGGTGGGGGCATACGAGTCTGCAATCCGCTCACAACACCCCGACGCCTCTCCGGCCGCAGCGCTTAACCTGGGGCGGCTCTTCGAGCGGATGGGAGCCGACGAGCGCGCCGCCGAGAGCTACCGGAGCGCGGTAAGGTCCGGGAGCCCACGTTTCTCCCAGGCGGCGACGGTCAGCTTGGGAGCCCTCCTCCAGAGGAACGGGAAGTACGAGGAGGCCGAAGAGGCGTACAGCTCCGCACTGGACTCGGATAACACCGAGGTCGCGGTGACCGCGGCCCTCGGCCTCGGGGGACTCCGTGAGCAGCGAGGTGATCCGAAGAGCGCGGAACAGATCTATCTCCGCGCGATGGGGACGAAGCGGCCGGGGTTGGCGGCCGCGGCGGCTCTCGCACTCGGCACGATGCTAGAAGCTAGCGAACGCTCTTCAGAGGCGGCAGAAGCGTATCGGGCAGCTGTTGAGTCCGGCATGCCCCCATACGAGGTCACGGCGGCTTTGAGCCTGGGGCGGCTTCTCGCCCGGGAGGGGGAAACCTCCGAGGCGCAGGCGTTCTTGGAAAAGGCCGCAGGCTCCGGCGTCCCCGACGTCGCCCCTTGGGCCGGGATCAGCCTGGGCGATCTTATGCGCAAGCAAGGCCAGCTGGACAGAGCGCGGGAGTCGTTTGAAGCCTCCGCGTCCTCCGGCCACCCAGATGCCGGGCCCGTGGCTTCCGTCAAGCTGGGCGATCTGTTGGCCGAGCTGGGCGAGGTGGCGCCTGCGATAAGGGCTTACGAAACAGCGATCTCCTCGGGCCACACCGAGGTCGTTGGATGGGCCGCGACCCGGCTGGGCGATCTGCTCACGACCACGGGCGAGGCGGAAGCGGCGGTGGAGGCTTACGGCCGTGCTGTGGCAGCAGGAGACCGGCACTTCTCGGCGGCCGCCGCTTGCAAACGCGGTGAGCTTCTCCTTGCCGAAGGAAGGCTCAACGCTGCAAAGGAGGCTTACGAGCTGGCCCTCTCCTTGGGAGACGAGGAGTACTCTTCGGTTGCGCTCGAGAAGCTGGGGGCGCTTCTAGCGGACGACGCTGGTTCCAGGTAGGTCGGGCCAGTCCGCCTCACCCATCCGTGCCGCTCGAGGAGCGGTCGGGGTCGTTGCCCTGCTGCAACTCTTCCTTCGCGCGGCGGCGCTTCTCGATTCCGGATCGCTCCCAGCTGCGCGTTATTGGTACCAGGATCAAAGCTGCCAACGCTATGATTACGAAAACCAGCCCAAATCTTTCCCTGGGGACCCTCTCGCCGAAGAGCACCCCTGCGAATAGGGCGAGGCTCGCAAAAAAGATGTTGGCGACCCAATGAAACAACACGCCCCTAGGTCTGGGATCCATCTTCCCTTCCCGTTCATTGCCTTTACGCCGCCCGGCGAGACTGCTCAGGCGGCGACTAGCTTACGCCACGCAATTAGGCCTCGGACCTAGTGGCGACCACCAAGACCCGACCGAGGGTGGCGGCACCGTCGGCCAGCCCGCACTCCCACAGGCGGAGCTGGGTGACCGACCTATGGGGGTGGTGGGTGGTCCTGGGATTGGCCGTTGCCCTCGGAGCCATGCTTTGGATAGTCGGCCTGCTTACCCGGGTTCCCCTTCCGGAAGCGGCGCCGGAGGCACAGTCGTCGTTCGTCTACGGATCCGACGGCCAGGTCCTCGGCAGCTTCCACGGCGAGCAGAACCGCACGATCATCCCCCTTTCGTCGATGTCGAAGCACCTCAAGGATGCGGTCGTGGGAACGGAGGACCGCAACTTCTTCGCCCATCACGGCGTAAGCATCACCGGCATCGTTCGCGCCGCCTTCATGAATCTCAGGGCTGGGGAGATCTCGCAAGGGGCTTCGACCATCACGCAGCAGTACGCCCGGATCTTCTCGGGAAGCGAGGTCGGCAAGGAGAGGACGTTTGCGCGCAAGGTGCGGGAGGCGACGCTGGCGGTAAAGATTGAGCGGAAGTACTCGAAGCCGAAGATCCTGGAGTTCTACCTCAACACCGTTTACTTCGGGCGCGGAGCCTACGGAGCCGAGGCGGCCGCGCAAACCTACTTCAAGAAGCCGGCATCGCAGCTCGACCTCGCAGAGGCGGCGTACCTCGCCGGAGTGATTCGGGCGCCTCACCGGTACCAGGTGGAGACGAACCCCCGAGCGGTGGTCTCGATAAGAAACGAGGTGCTGAGCGACATGCTTGCGGCGCGCTACATCGACGAGGCGCGCATGCGGGAGGCGATGTCGGTCGACCTGGCTTCGCGGTTCAAGTTCAGCGGCGCGGAGCAGGGGCCCGCCAAGGCGGGGTACTTCATCGAGTACGTGAGGCGGCTGCTCCTGAGCCCTCAGTTCCGGATCACGGAGAAGCAGCTGCTCGGAGGGGGGCTGAAGATCTATACGACTCTGGACCCGAAGATGCAGGCCGCCGCTGAGAAGGCGGTCTCATCCACCATGAACCTCCCGAACGATCCCGAGGTTGCTCTGGTTGCGATGGACCCGAAGGGACAGGTGAGGGCCATGGTGGGAGGAAGGGAGGTCGACGACCCGGAGCGGGCGAGGGGGTTCAACTTTGCGGCGAACCTTCCAGGACAGGACGGGGGACGGCAAGCGGGATCGGCCTTCAAGCCGTTTGCGCTTGCGGCGTTCGTGGACGGTGGCAAGTCCGTCCACTCGCGCTTCACGGCTCCGTCGCAGATCGAGATCACGTCTCAGGCTTGCCGCAACTCGGACGGAACGCCGTGGAAGGTCAGCAACTTCGAGAACGCCGGGTACGGGATGGTCGACGTCGTAGAGGCGACGACTAAGTCGGTCAACACCGTCTATGCCCAGATGATGGACCAGGTCGTCAGTTCCGAGAAGTTCGTGGAGATGGCCGACAAAGCAGGAATCTCGATCCCCAAGGGCGATCACGGCTGCGCCCTCACGCTGGGCACGACCGACGTCACTCCCCTCGAGATGGCGCGGGCCTACGCAACCTTTGCCGCCCGGGGCCGCCGGCCGGACGCGCTCGTCGTCACGAAGATTGTCTCGCCCGAGGGCGAGACCATCGTCGAGCGGAAGGCCCGCTCGGAGCAGACCATCGACCAGAACGTCGCCGACACGGTGAGCTGGGTGCTGGAGCAGAACGTTCAGCGGGGAACGGGGACGGGGGCGAAGCTCGGGTGGCCTGCGATGGGGAAGACCGGGACAACCCAGAATCACGTAGATGCGTCGTTCGCCGGCTCTACCCCAGAGCTGACGGCCGTGGTCTGGATGGGCTACCCGCCCGATCCTCAGAGCGGCAAGATTCCCGAGATGCAGAAGGTCCGGGGCAGGAAGGTAACCGGCGGATCCTTCCCGGCGACCGTTTGGAAGAAGTTCATGGCGGAAGCACTTAGGGGGTCGAAGCACAGCGCCTTTCCGATGCCGAAGCTGGGTGGCGAGGTTATGAACCCGCCCCCGCCACCTTGTCCCGAGGCCGGCTCGGCGGACGGCTTGGACGCATCAGAGGAAGGTACCGACGGCTTGCCGGAAAGCTCCGGCTCTTCCGACTGCCCGGATCCCGAGCCGTCGGCACCACCGGCTCCCGACGCCTTCGGGTGCGAGTTCCCCTTCGAGTGTCCTGGTCAGGACACCGATGACCGGCTTCGCACGCAGCGTTGCGGCTACTTCCCCTTCCCGCCCTGTGAGAATCAGGGGGCCGACGACGCCGACGAGCTTCGCGACGAGCTTCGCGACAGGGCCCGGGATGAACGCCGGCGAAGTCGCCCCGATCCCGAGCCTTCACCGGAGCCCGAGGAAACTATCGACCCGTCTTCGTGCTTCCCTCTCGAGTGCCCAGACGAACGCTCGGATGACCGGGGGAGTGCCGACAGGGACGACGACGACTAGGTCTTCTCAAAACGCGCGGTCGTCGGGGAACTGCCTTACTCGAAACACGTGCCGCTCCGCTGCACAGATCGTCTCGAGGGTATGGACGGGTGCGCCTTCGGAGTCGTACGAGGTCCGGAGTATCTCGACGACGGAAGCGGAAGCATCGAGCTCGAGTACCCTGGCCTCTCCCGGAGTGGCGGCTCGGGCGATGAGGGTCTCTTCCGCGCGTCCGAACCGCTTTCCCATCTGCTCGAGGATCTCCTGCAGTCCCTGCGGAAGGAAGTCGGGTTCCTCTAGAGGCGTGGCTTCGGCATCCGAAACGAGGAAGTAGCTGGTCGCGACGCGTACCGGTACCCCGTCCACGTACATCAGCCGTCGGCGCACGAAAAGTTCCGCACCTGCCTCGACCTCCATCCTCTCGGCGACATTCTGGGGCGACGGCGCGGTCCCGATGAACAGCATCTTGCGACTCGCGTCCCTACCCTGATCGCCCGCTTCGGTTAGGAAGAGGGAGGCGCCGGACCGGACCTTTGGGTCGGTAGGAATCGAGCGCTCGACAAGAAGTCGTGCTTTGCGAGGGGGAAGCTTAGCTGCCAGGCGCCTCTCCTGGTTGATTAGCTGCCGGGCAAGGATTCGAACCTTGAACTTTCTGATCCAGAGTCAGACGATCTGCCAATTGATCTACCCGGCAACGATGGCTCGTCGGCGTTGCCAACCGTCGATCCATGATCCGCCGGTTGGCAACTTCTTCGAGTTTATCAGCCGGCTGTTTTCGACCCGATTTTCCGAATCGCTACCCCCGTGCCGGCCTTCGATATCATGGACGCACGGCGATTACTCAGTTTGACGTTGGCGTAACAGCGAACGTCAGCGCCGGAATCGTCAAGCCCCCGTCGTCTAGCGGCCTAGGACACCGCCCTCTCAAGGCGGAGATCACGGGTTCGAAACCCGTCGGGGGTACTGATCGGGAGGCCTGCTGGGTCCCTATTCGAACTTCGGCATTTGGCCGCCGAACTGGGAGGGCGAACCTAGCTCACCAGTAAACGGAACTCCCTGAGATGTAAATCCTTCGACTCGACGCGTTGTTCGAGTCGTTCGTCTCGATTATCTTGCCGCCGTAGTCGGCGACTATGCGCACCCAGTAGTAGCCGTTCGGTAGAGACGTGACGTCGATCGACTGGCCACTGAGGTGATAGCCGTACTTGTCACCCCAGCCGACCGTGATCCCCGTTGTATCGTTCTGCCCGCAGCTCGTGTACGTACGACTTCCTTCGTGGGCCAGGGAAACCGCTGATCGGTAGTCGTAAGTGTCAATAATGCAGAAGGTGGTCTTCTCGCTGACCCTTTTGATCTCGCTGCCCATCGCTCCGTTGACGTCGTTACGCAGTTCGTAGCGGGCAAACTTTTCAAAGTGCCAGTGGTTGTGCTCAGGGTGGAATGTAAACGTGCCGATGTCTTTCGACAAGGCCAAGTACCACCTGCCGCTTGAGTCGTGAGAGAAGACCTCTTGAATGGCCTTGGTCACCTTGGTGCTAGCGTTGCTCTCCGGACGCAATTGCAGCCGTCCGTCCCCTACATTTACGACAATCGTCGAGAAGCGAAGTAGCTTCTTCCCGCCCTCGTAGCTGATGCGGAGTTCGCTCGCCCTGAGGGGCCTGAGATCCGGGTAGTGCAGCTGCCCGGCGGTATAGGCGTGAGCAGTGGCCAGGCCAAGAGCGGAGAGAATCGACGACAGAACGACGATCGTCGAGAACCGCTTCACGGCCAGCCTCCCTTAATAGAAGCGCGGCTGACATTAGCCCTAAGTCGTGCGTAAAACAAGAGCCGAGCCAAGACTTCCTGGCCTGGTACAGCTTCTGTGCTGGCGACTTGCTCGTGGTCCGTCTGAACGCGCCGCTTCTCGCCGTTGCTGGGTTGATCGCGCCGCCGCTACTCGCCAGACCGACTTCTTCAGTTCGCCCGAGTTTCAAGACTCGTTTGGCTCGTACTTCCGAGAAGGACGGATGCCTTAGTACGGGCCGGGCGAGTAGACGTGTCCGACGGCTTGGCCGAACTGCGTGCTGGATCAGTGGAAGACGACCAAAACGAGTGTACGAAGGGACACGAGAAGCCGGTTCGAATACAGAACCGTCGGGAGTACGAGCTGTCTGAGCGTAGGAGAAGCCCCTCCATCACCCAGGAGAAGATGGCGGGGGAGGGCGGAGTCCACATGGAGTCCATAAGAAGGCTCCAGGACCTACCCTTCGGACTGAACAGCTAGATCTCCGCGAATGGAAACCTCTCCACCAGGCCAACATCCCTGGGACGATCCGACAGTCTCTCAGGAAACGGACTCGTTCGTTCCTTCGTGGACTTACGGGTCGTTCCCGGACATCGACGCCTTTGTCGACCCGAACTCTCCGGAGTGTTGGGATCGCGGGTCAGCCATCGTTCCTCCTCTGCTAGCGGCGTGCCCGTATCATTTCGCCCGGTGTCGAATTCACCACAGTCCCGGGTTTTGCAAAAAGGTGCAGGCGGCTGATAAAGAGGCTCACCTCAGCAAGTAACAATCCAGCATGGGCAAGGAACCAGGGCGACCGGCAGGTGCGAGGCGGCGGTTCTACACCTCGCGCCCCGTGGCGTTCGGATTGGTCACCTACCTGTTCGCAGCGACGATGCTCGGCAACACACTCCCGACTCCCCTTTATGTGATGTACCAGGCGAGGTGGCACTTCTCCGCCGGCCTCATCACTTTGATCTTTGCCGCGTATGCCGCAGGAGTTCTGGCGGCGCTGCTACTCGCAGGACGGGCATCCGACCAGATTGGTCGCCGACCGGTACTTGCACTCGTCGTCGCACTCAGCGCGTTGAGCGCCCTCGCTTTCATTTTTGCGTCAGGCGTCGGTTGGCTATTCGCCGGGCGCATCCTGTCCGGGCTTTCTGCGGGCCTCGTGACCGGCACGGGCACTGCGATGCTCAGTGAGCTCGCGGGGCAGGCGGGATTGCGAAAAGCATCGATCATGGCAACGGTGGCGGCGACGGGAGGCCTTGGGCTTGGACCCGTGGTCGCAGGGCTGTTGGCAGAGTACGCGCCCAACCCCACCGTCCTCGTGTTCCAGGTCTACCTGCTCTTTCTCGCGGTCGCGGCCGTCGTCTCGCTTTCGTCCCCGAGACGGTTCCCTCACGGCGCAGGTTGATCCTCCGATTCGTGGGCTTGCGGGTTCCCGAGGCGGCGAGACGCGAGTTCTTTTCGGCAGGGACGGCAGGATTCGCGGCGCTCGCATTGCTCGGCCTGTACACCGCCCTCGCACCGAGCTTCCTCGGAGGGGTCCTTCACGTGACGCGGCCCTCGGTCGGCGGCTTGATGGTCTTTCTGATCTTCGGAGCATCGACCCTTACTCAAATCGCCCTCGGCAAAGTTCCGAGCCACACGAGCGCGCGGATCGGGCTCTGCCTGTTCCTCGTCGGTGTTGCGCTGGTTGTCGTAGCTCTTCAGCAGGCTTCGTTTTCGCTGTTCGTGGCGGCCACCGTTGTCAGCGGCGTTGCCGTCGGGGCGGCGTTCATCGGCAGCCTCGCGACAGCAAACCGGCTGGCGCCTCCCGAGATTCGAGGGCAGGTGGTATCGACCTACTTCACCTTCGCGTACGTCGGCCTCACGGTCCCCGTCATCGGCGTGGGGTTCGCCGCTGACCGCATCGGATTTCTCGGCGCCGTGCTCGCCTGCGCGGTCGGCTTGGCCGTCCTTTGCGTGTTAGCTCTCGTCCTTTCCCGACCGCGTCGCGTCGCCTAGAACCCCTCGCAGCGCAGCCATATCAACCAAGATCCAATGAGGACCGCGAGGAAGCCCCTGCGTCGAGGAGGAAATTCGCAAAAGGGCGCCGGCACCAACGAAATTGCCGAGTCTCCCTGGTCCCCCTTGGTCACCCGCCTAATCATGGCGAGCGAGTCCACAACGAGTCCACAAGACCCGGTAGTTCGGGAAAAAACGGCGTAATCCCCCGGCACGCCTTGGCAAGCACAATTTAGGCCTAAGAGGGACCTGCTGAGCGTGGCTTAAACCGCCTCCGATGCCCTCTCAAGGGGCGGAGATCACGGGTTCGAAACCCGTCAGGCGTACAAATTGCATGGGTTAATAACGCCGTTAATTCGTCGAGCGCGTTTCCCTAAAGGGCGCCTCGGGCGGAGTAGAGCGTAGGAGAGCAGTGGCGGACAGCCTGGTGT
>JALZBO010000053.1 GCA_030863545.1 Actinomycetota bacterium | reverse complement strand
CCGTCAACGTTCCCCTCGGCGATCTCGACTCCGAAGATCTGCGCGTCCTGGCCGACCTGGCCGAGGAGTTCGGCGACGAGCACCTCTACCTCACGAGGAACCAGAACGTCATGCTCAGATACGTAAGCCTTGCCTCGGTGCCCGCGCTCCGGGCCTCGCTCGAGTCGCTCGGACTGGGGCTGGAGAATGCCGACCAGTCGACGGACGTCCGAGCCTGCACGGGAGGACCCGTCTGCAGCCTCGCGATCACGCCGGCACAGAGGATTGCCGCCGAGCTCCTGACCCACCCGGCGCTGCTCAGAAACTCGGGAGTCAGGGTCCATGTCTCTGGGTGCCCGAACGCCTGTGCGCAGCATCAGATCGCGGACCTGGGCTTCTCGGGGGGAAAGGTGACGATCGGCGGGGTCTCGATGCTCGGATATCAGGTATGGCTCGGAGGCGACCTCCGTGCCGGCCGTGTTGCAGAGGTTGTCGGCAGGGTCGCGGAGCCGGACGTCTTTGCGATCACCTCGACGATTCTCGGCGTTTGGGAAGCACTCAGGGAACGGGGTGAGAGCGTTACAGACACGATCCGGCGCTATGGGCTCGACGCCATACAGGCTCAGATTGCCGCGGTCTTCAAGGGCCGCTGGGAGCCGGGGCCCGAGCCGGTGGCAGGTTCGGGCGAGACATGGCAGCAGCGCGGCAACCTCCTTCCTTTGGTGGTGGGCTCGTGAACGGCCGTCGCGACCTCGTGAGGCCCGTCCTCGATGGGACCAACGAGGCGGGCAATCCAAATCCCGTCGTAGACGAGGCATTGATCCCCGTCGCGCCGGTCGACGATATTCCCCCTGGGTGGGTTCTCAGGGCGAAGGTGGGAGGCCGGGAGGTCGCGATCGCGAACTGTGACGGCGAGGTTCATGCGCTCGATAACTCGTGCACGCACGCCGCGGGGCCACTCGGCGATAACCGTCTCCACGAGGGGTGCAAGCTCGAGTGCCCCTGGCACAACTCGATCTTCGACGCTCAGACGGGAGAGGTCGTCAGGGGACCGGCGAGAAAACCGCTGAGGACGTACAGGACGCTCGTCAAGACAGGAGTCGTCTACGTAGACGTTTCGTAGGGCCACGCGAGCGCGAGGTCCGGTTCCTTCACGGCGCGGGCATTGTAGACGAGGGTGGGCGGAGGCCCTAACCCTGTCCGGCTTCGTCGGGGAGGAACTTGGCGAGAGGAGACTCGTCGAGCTTCTGAAGGAGCTCCTGGACGTCCTTGAAGACGGCGACGGCACCAGCCTCTTCGAGATCGTGGCGGCTGGTCCCCCCCGCCTCAACGCAAACACAGCCCAAGCCAAGCCTTGCAGCCGCCTTCACATCCCAAACCGTGTCCCCTACGACGATGGCAGAGTCGCGGGCAAGCCCCGACTTCTCGAGAGCTTTCTCGAGCACCTCTGGGGCAGGCTTCGTCTCCTCCACATCGGCCGACGACGTGACGTGGTCGATTGCATCTTCCGCATCGAGCACCTCGAGCAGAACCTCGAGGTCTTCGGTCTTCGCCGACGTGGCGAGAACGACCACCGCTCCCCGTCCGTGCACCTCTCTAAGAAGCTCGGCAGCCGAGTCGAAGGCGATGACCTCTTTGCGTAGCTCTCGAAAGTTGGCCGAATATCGCTCGCTGACCTCCTCGACGTAATCGCCCAGTAGCTCGGGCACAAGCTTGTCCGAGCCCATTCCGATGAGGCGGTGAATCTGGAACATCGGGGCGGTTCGCCCTGTTTCCTTGAGCCCCCGCCACCAGGCGAGGGTGTGAAGGTAGTTCGAATCGACGAGGGTGCCGTCTATGTCGAAGAGGATGCCGGGCGGCGTGGAAGGCCGGTCGTTAGTCTGCTCCAATTTCTTTGCTCCTCGAGTCGGAGGGTGATAGGGGGGCGACGCATTCTTGCCCTCCTGTAGAGAGGCCAAAACGCGTTTTAGGACTTTTTGGCCGCCCGCTTCTCCAGCGTGCTTACCTCATCGAGGGCCGCCTTTGCCTCGGCCTGCTTTTCGAGGTGGCGCTTGCGGGCTTCCCCGGCCTTATATCGAAACCGCTCCGACTCTCGCCTCGCCTCTTCAAGGGCTTTCTCAGCGGCTTCGGCGCGCGCCTCGAGCTCAGACGCGAGCCGGCCCAGCTGATCGGCCTCGGAGTTCAGCCTCCGCGCAACATGACGAGCCTCTTCGAGCTCACGATCGGCCTCGCTGCGCCCACGGCGGCGAGGCGCAGCGACCGATGCCGTGAAGAAGAGCTCTTCCGGCTCGAGATCCTTCTCCAGCCGTCCCAACGAAAAGGCCGTCTCCGCCTGCTCGTTGGAGGCCAGGGCCAGCAGGGTTCGAGTAACCTTCTCGTTCGCTCCGCCGCCTACCGCGTGTCCCTCTCGATCGAGCAGCTCGCTGACGGCGTCCAGCAGCGACTTGACCGCCTCCTGCCGTTCCGACGACGCTTCGCGGAATTCCTCCGGTGAATTGGCCTCCCTGAGCTTGGTGTGAGCGTCGAGGAGCGCTCGAACCTTGTGCGGATCTCTACGCGCAACCTGGTTCATCGCCCACGCGGCAACCGTGGGCTTCTTCAGCGATCGGACGGCCTCTGCCTCCTGGTGTGAGCCGGTGGCGGCAAGCTCCTTCGCGATCCGGTTCCTCAGCTTGACGAACTCCTCGAGAGGCGCCGAGAAGAGCTCGTCGAGCCGGTCCGAAGCTTGCTGCACGCCGCCCTCCTCGCCTCAACCCTCCCGCGGCCTCATGCTCGCTGCCGCGAAGATCCTTCCCAGGAACCGGCTCGGCGCCACCTCGAGCAGGCTTGTATCTACCAATCCCGCCTCGTGGGCCACCAGCTGCCACGTCTTGAACGAGATGGGATAAGGCACCCACGGATTTCCCCGGTCCGCATCGTACTCCACGAGAACGAAGCTTCCACCAGGCTTCAGGTAGCTCGTGATCAGCGAGACCACGGGCTCCTTCGACCTGTAGAAGTGCAGCGAGTTCGCCATGACGGCGCCATCGAGCGGAGGAAGGTCGAGCGGACGGGTGAAGTCGTCGAGGTGGAACACCACTCGCGTGTTTGGGAAGCGATCCTTGAGACGGCTCTTCTGGACGTGAAGGGCGTACGGGTCCCTTTCGATCGAGTGGAGCTCGGCCGAAGGTAAGAGCAGCTCGGCCAGTGCAAGGGTGAAGGCTCCCTCGCCGGACCCGAAGTCGGCCCACGTCCCTCCCCGTGCCTTTACGCCTTTGCTGATGAGCCGGACGTGATCCTCGTGGTCCACGTCCTACAAATCAGGCTCCGACGCCGACGAGCTCGTAAGAAGTAGGGCTCTCCAGGAGGTCTGTGGCGCAACTCGTCCGCCGGGGCTGGGCCTTCACGGTGCGAATCAGCACACTCATCGGTTCGGACGGGTGTTGGAATTCCACCCTGAAGTGGCCTTCGCGCTCCTCGGACACCCGGTCCTGTGGCACCAGGTCGTCGATTCCGTACAGGTTGCGCTCGGCTCGAATCAGCGCGTCCGCGGCCTGGACGAGTGGATGATCGACGGACCGGCCCCGAAGGTGGGCCGGCTCGACCTCGTTTCTCTCGTGGCGGTTCACGATGTCATTTGACGTTGCCGGACTCACCCTCCCGTAGAAAAGAGCTTCCGGAAAGCATGCGAGGTTCGCGGCGAATCGGTGCCCGCCGAGATGGGACGACTCCCAGAGCCGAGGGCCGAGGTATCCGAGCGAGTGGACCACCTGCCGTCCGTATGCCCCGCAGCAAGGGTCTCTCCGACCGTGGGTGCAGACCAAGTACACGGGGCTGGCCACCGGCATCCCGAGGCCAGGTGGATCGGGGTCTTGAAAGACCTGCCAATCGAGCTCCAGCAGCTGCGCCGGATCCTCGATCCGCAGCTCCTCCATCCAGGTACCCGAGCGCTCGGATCTCGCGATGAAGCAGCTGAAGCCGTTGCTGTCGTAGCCGCCCAGGCGCCGGCGGACTAGCAATACGCGCATGCCTTTCGTCCTCGCTCGCCACGCGATCGCCGTTGCGACCTCGGGAATCAGGCCGCTCTCCTCTAGCGCCCTCGGTCCCCATGCCCCGGGGCGTTCGAGCAGGAGCCATCCAGACGCCGTCGGCGCCGTTCCAACCAGAGGCTCCTCCAGCTTCTGAGCAATTGCCGAGCATGGAAGCTGCTCCTGGGACGCAGTGGCCGTCGCCGTGGTGGTCGTCGATTGCGGCGTTTGCACTGCCCCCATTAAAACCGAAGCGCGTGGAGCATATTCGAGGGACGCTGCGGGCAAGAAACTCAAGAAGGGGACTGCCATCGTTTGCGTATCAATCGACAGAGCGACGAGTATGGTTTCGTGAGCCAGGAACAGAAGGTAGCGGCGGTAAGTGGGCCGGGGGCAGATGGAAGGCCGGCGCTGTCTGCCGACGACCTCAGGCGCTTCGAGGAAGAGGCGCTTCCTCTCGCGAGCTCACTTTATGGCGGCGCGCTCCGTATGACGAGGAACCCGGCCGATGCCGCCGACCTCGTTCAGGAGACGTTCCTGCGAGCGTTTCGCTCGTGGCGCCAGTTCGAGCCGGGCACGAACTTGAAAGCCTGGATGTTCAGGATCCTGACGAATCTCTACATAAGCAGTTACCGAGCGAAGATGCGGCAGCCGCAAATCGTGTCGGGCCAGGATTCGAGCGACTTCGACCTCTACCAAAGCCTGGTCGAGCATGGAGCGGGCGAAGCGGCGTCCGCCGAGTCGATAGTGGTCGACAACCTCGGCGATGAGGACATCAAGCAGGCGCTCATGAACCTCTCGGACGACTTCCGCATCCCCGTGATGCTCGCCGACGTCGACGGATTTTCGTACAGGGAAATTGCCGATATGCTCGGGATTCCGATCGGTACCGTCATGTCGAGGCTCCACAGAGGAAGAAAAGCGCTCCAAAAGGCGTTATGGGGGTTGGCCCAGGAGCGAGGGCTGGTCGCGAAGGGAAGCACTGCACAATGAACATGGGCGCTTGCAGAAGGTTGCTGGATCACCTGTACGAGCTTCTCGACGGCGAGGTGTCGGCAGACCAGCTGGACCAACTCCAAGCGCATCTCGAAGAGTGCTCAGAGTGCCTGGAGAGGCTGGGAGTCGAGCTTCACTTCTCCCTCCTAGTGCGTGGCCGGTGCTCGCGAGAGTCCGTTCCTCCCCCCGTGGTCCAACGGATCAGGCACGCTCTTCAGGGGGAGATTCGTTCGTAGCCGGATCCGGCTAACCGAGAAGGCCGTCCTCTCACCCCAGATCTTGCTCCTTCCGTGGATCTAGGACTGGCGGGCGTCGCCGCAGCCGTTGCGGGAGCAAGCCGTGGCCTCGGCTACGCCATCGCCATGCAGCTTGCGCAGGAGGGGGCACGGGTCGCCATCTGCTCAAGGAGCCGTGGCGACTCCGAGCGGGCGGCGTCGGCGATCGCGAGCGCTACCGGCGTCGACGTCGAGGGCTTCGAGGCAGACGTTGCGACCGCCGCCGGGGCAGAGTCGTTCGTCAGCGCCGCCGCCGAGAGGTTCGGAGGTCTTCAGGTCCTCGTCACAAACGCCGGAGGACCTCCCGCCGGGCCCGTCACCGACTTTGACGATGACGACTGGATGAAGGCAATCGACCTGAATCTCATGTCGGCAGTCCGCATGGTGCGTGCGGCCTTGCCCCATCTACAGGCCAACCCTTGGTCCCGCGTGCTGCTCATCACCTCGACCGCCGTCAAGCAGCCAATCGCCAATCTGGGGCTCTCGAACTCGGTCAGAGCCGCGACGACGGGGTTTGCAAAGACGCTGGCCGGAGAGGTGGGTGCCGCAGGTACGACGGTGAACTGCATCCTGCCCGGCCTAATCCTCACCGACCGGCTTCGCTCACTCGCCGGAGCTCCTCCGGACGCAGGGCCGGACCATCCCGCCCTTGCGGAGATCGCTCGCCGATCCCCGCTGGGGAGGGTGGGAACTCCCGAGGAGTTCGCATCCGTAGCCGCGTTCTTTTGCTCGAGCCGTTCCTCTTTCGTCCACGGGGTGAGCCTCCAGGTCGACGGCGGGAGCACGAAGGCTTTGCTTTAGCTGCCGCGAAACAGGCTAGCGGCGCATGAGTGCGGCCAGCTCGAAGTGGTGGCCGTCCGGGGTGGACCATCGACCACCCCAGCGGAAGCCCCAGCTCTCGAAGATGGCGACGATTCGGGGATCCATCTTCGGAGTCCTTCCGGGAAGGTTCTCCGCGACGTTGATATCGACCGCGAGTCCCCAAGCGTGCATCGAGATGGGCTTGCTCTTGTCCCTCCCTATGAAGCGGGGGACGTAGCATCCGCCGTACTGTCCCACCTTTATGAGGTGAGACAGCCCGGCTTGCTCGATCTCTCGGAGCGCGCCCTCGAGCTGGGGGATCATCACGCGGTGGCAGTTGACGCTGCCCAGGATCGGAACGCGACGGCGTACGATGTGACTGGCGACCCACCTCGAGTCTTGCGTGATTGTGCCGTCCTCGTTGGTGATGAACCGGAACGAGCCGATGGCCCTCTGCGCAGATTGCCCCACGAAGAAGCTGCGGCCGGGCGCGGACGACTGCATCCTCTCGAACTTGGCGCCGGGCAAAGCCCTTTCGAGCGCCCGCTCGACCGTCGCGACCTTTGCTCCCTTCTGAAGCCCGACTATCAGCAGTCTGGGCTGCTCCAGCCCGAGCAGGTGGGCCTGCTGCAGGGAGATCAGGGCCCCACCTAGGTTGGGTACGCCGTTCGTGGCAAGCCCTCCCACCGGAAGGATTCGGGTACCCGTTGGCCCTCTTGCTGTGAGCGTCGTGAGCCGCTTTCCGCCAAACATCTGAAACTGCTCGTGGGCTATGAACGTCTGCGCCTTGTCCAAGCCCTCCCACACGAACTCCGCCGCCGCGGTTTGGGGTGGGGCCAGGGGCCGGAACTCTTCGGGTTCAACGGCCGCGACGGTTACCTCCGTGGGGCCCGACTCCGAATGAAAGGTGAGGTTCGCAAGCAGCACCCGCGCAGCCGCGGCGACACCGGGGACCCCGCGGGCGGTCTTGACCGCTTCGGGGGGCACTCCGTTGGGAAATGTCGCGGCCAGGGCCGGCCGGACGGGAGTTAGGGCCGGAGGGGCCGGGGGAGCAATTGCTTGGCCCGTCCCTGTTGGGATCTCCGCGACCTCGGGCTTTGCCTTCTCGCGAACGAGCATTGCTGTTCCCCCGGCGACCGGGAGGAGCGTGAACAGGACGATGAGAATCGTGCTTGCACGAGGCCACATGGAAATGATGTTAAGCCGTTTGAACGTAAGCTTGGCTCATGCCGAGGACCCTCGCCGAGATCGTCCGTGAGAAGACCGACCTGGCCGACCACGAGATCGAGCACCTCACTCAGCTGCTCGTCTCGTGGCAGCTGATTGCAGACCTGTCCTTCGCGGACCTTCTGCTTTGGTGCCGCCTAGCGGACGGCGAGGGCTACATCTGCGTCGCCCAGATGCGGCCGTACACGGCGCAGACGCTGCACCCGGAGGATTTGTTCGGGAAGGTTCTGCGGCTGGAGGAGTTGCCCGTCGTGGATCGCGCCTACCACGAACGGCGGACCGCCAGGCTCGACGAGCCGGTGCTAGTAGACGGGATGCCGGTCCGGATCGAGGGCGTTCCGGTGACGGTAGGCGGAAAGGTGGCCGCCGTCATGACCAAGGAGGGCGCCCCCCTGAAGCACCGCCGGCTGAGCCACCTGGAGCAGAACTACCTCGAGTGCGCAGCAGCTCTCAGCAAGATGGTCGAAGAGGGATCGTTCCCATTTCCGGGGGTTGCCCTCGATCCGGAGCTCGCCCCCCGCGTGGGGGACGGCATGATCCGCCTCAACCCAAAGGCGCGGGTGGTATACGCAAGCCCAAACGCAGTCTCCGCGTACCGCAGGCTTGGGGTCGTATCCAACATCGAGGGGCAGCGCCTCGATGAGCTCGGCGTGGACAGCTCCGCCGTCTCGATGGCCTTGACCCTTGGGGTCCCGGTCGAAGCGGATGTGGAGGCGGGCGATTCGGTCGTTCTCCAGCGCGTCCTGCCCCTTCTCGCCGGCTCGAGGCGCACGGTCACTGGAGCCCTGCTGCTCTTGCGAGACGTCACCCAACTTCGCCATCGCGAGAGGGAGATACGCCGGCAGGAGTCCGTGGTGCGCGAGGTCCATCATCGTGTGAAGAACAACCTCCAGACTATTGCGAGCTTGCTCAGGCTCCAGGCGCGGCGACTGCCGTTGGAGGGAAAGCAGGAGCTGGAGGAGGCGATTCGAAGGATCGCATCGATCGCCCTCGTTCACGAGACCCTTTCGAAGGACGCGACGCAAAACGTGGACTTCGAGGACGTGGCGCGGCGGCTGGTGAAGATGGTGGCGGCAGGCCTACTAGGCCGTGACGCCAAGATAAAGATAGAGCTGGAGGGGCATCCCGGAACCCTTCATTCCGAGCTTGCGACGCCCATGGCAGTGGTGCTCGTCGAGCTGTTGCAAAACGCCGTGAAGCACGCTTTCGGCCCCGGTGGGGGAGAGGTGAAGGTCGCGCTCCGGCGGCACGACGGGCGGCTCGAGATGAAGGTCGAGGACAACGGCAGGGGGCTCAAGGAGGGATACGGCCTGGGGCAGGCCGGCCTTGGTCTTCAGATCGTTAGGGAGCTCGTCGAGAGTGAGCTCGGCGGCGTTCTGAGCATGCGGTCGGACGGGGGAACCCGGATATCCGTGGACATACCCGCGGAGAGACCGGCTCGTCTTAGGCCGTCGGCGCTGGAGGTCTAGGTGAGGGCGTGGCGCTTGCCGGTCAGCAGCGCCTTGCGCTCCTCCTCGGACAACCCTCCCCACACGCCCGACTCCTGGTGCGTGTCTAGCGCCCAATCGAGGCACTTCTGCTTTACGGGGCACGGCCGGCATATCGCCTTTGCCTGCTCGATCTGATCGAGCGCCGGGCCGGTCGTCCCGATGGGGAAGAAGATGTCGGGGTCCGGAATCTCCCGGCAGTTCGCCTTTTGACGCCAATCCGTCTCGGGGGACGCGCCCGGCTCTAGATAAAAGGTGATCTCTTTCAAGACCGGGCTAGGGAGGTGGCTTCGTTCATGCGGGGACAGAGGGGAGAATAAGGCGGCACTCTTAACAGTGCAAGACCCATATTTTCAGATTCTGGTTTCAGCATCTGCCATGAAAGCTGCTTTCCTTTGACCCCAAAAGGTGATCGGGACCAACCCGAACAGCCGCAGGTGTACTTGGGGAAGCAAGACGCGCTTCCGCCGGTGTTCGGCCCGATGCTTCCAACGCTCGTCGACGAGCCCTTCGACTCGCCCGATCACCTCTTCGAGATCAAATGGGACGGGGTCCGCGTCCTTGCGTTTTGTGACGAAGCAGGCACGCGCTTGTACTCACGTTCGGGCCGGGACGTCTCGCGACAGTATCCCGAGTTTTGCGACGTCCACCGAAGGCTGCGCGTGACGAATGCGGTTCTCGACGGCGAGATCGTGGCGCTCGACACGGAGGCTCGTCCTTCGTTCGAGCTGCTTCAGCAGCGCATCAACCTCTCCCGCGACTCGGACATAGCCCGGGGCGTCGGCAAGATCCCGCTCGACCTCGTGTTGTTCGATCTTCCATTCGTCCGGGGGAGCTGGCTGGGAGGCGCTCGGTTGGAGGACAGGATCGAGCAGCTCGCCGCTAGCATCGAGTTCGGGGAGCGGGTGCTGAGGTCGGAGCCGGTTGCAGGTGTGGGGGTGGCGCTCTACGACGCTGCCGTTGCTCGCGGCCTCGAGGGCGTAGTGGGAAAGCGCATCGGTAGCCCCTACATTCCGGGGAAGAGAACGAGGGATTGGCTCAAGGTCAAGACGACGCACACGGTGGACTGCGTGATCGGGGGCTTCAGTCCCGGACAAAGCGCGAGGTCGGGCTCGTTCGGTTCGCTGCTCGTCGGAGTTTACGAGGGGGAGCTTCTCCGCTACATCGGATCCGTGGGGACGGGCTTCACCGATGCGACCCTTGGGATGATGCGGAGAATGCTCGACACTTTGAAGATCGCCGCCAGCCCCTTCGCCGAACCGGTACCGGTGAGAGGCGCCCGCTGGGTCCAGCCCTCCCTCGTGTGCGAGGTCGAGTACCGCGAGCTCACGAGCGGGCTCCGACTGAGAGCTCCTTCCTTCAAGGGTCTTCGAACCGACAAGCGTCCCGAGGAGTGCACCCTCGATCAGCTAACGCCGGCCGCGTCCCCTTCCTAGCCGGTCTTTTCTTTCTGCCGCTCGGCCTTTTGCTTGGTGGCCTCGACGCTCGCCTTCAAGGCCTCCATTAGGTCTAGGATCTGAGTCGGCTCCTTTGCCGGCGCGATCGTGACCTGCATCCCCTCAACCTTGGCCTGGACGGCTTCCTCGAGCCTCTGGCGGTAGTTGTCGACGAACTCCTCGGGGTTGAAGGTGTCGCTCAGGTTCTCGATAAGGCTCTTGGCCATCGCCAGCTCCTGCTGGCGGATCTCCGGATTCTTGTCCAGCTCCTCGAAGTCTGGCTTTCGGATCTCGTCCGGCCAGTGCATCGTCTCCAGGACGAAGACGTCGTCCTTGACCCTGAGGGTCGCGAGGTGCTCCTTCTCGCGCAGCGTGATCTTCGCCACGCCCACCTTCCCGGAGTCGGCCATCGCCTTCTCGAGGAGCTTGTATGCCTTCACTCCGGAGGGTTCGGGAGCGACGTAGTACGCCTTCTGGAAGTAAATGGGGTCGATCTCCTCGAGGGGCACGAAGGAGACGACGTCAATCGCCTTGATGCTCTCGGCAGGAAGGGCCTCTAACTCCTCCTCCGTGAAAACTACATAGTTGCCCTTCTCGAACTCGTACCCCTTGACAATGTCGTCGTACGGGACCTCTTCCCCGCAGACCGTGCACACGCGCTTGTATCGGATCCGGCCGTTGTCTTTGGCGTGTAGCTGATTGAAGTGGAAGTCCTTCTCCTCGATCGCGGTGTACAGCCCAACGGGGATCGTTATGAGACCAAAGGTGATGGCCCCCTTCCAGATCGACTTCATGGCCGGCCTCCTATGTCCACCCCTCGAAGCGTTCTACCCAGGCTCACCGCCCGACGCACTCCATTTTCCCACTGTATCGGGCGAAGGCTCGCGCACGGGTACTGCGACGGCAAGGCGTCCTCCAGACGCTATTGGGACCCGTCGAGCTGGTTGAGTATCTCCTCGATCGGCAGCCTGAGGCAGGTGAAGATCGGAACGTCTCGGGCGGTGTAGCTCGACGACTCGGACTCCCGGAGCTCCTGGACGAGATCGAGGAACTCAGCCGGTGACGACGCCTCGAACGCGACGACGAACTCCTGGTCGTCGATGCCGAAGGAGTAGCCGGTGTGGATGACGACCTCCGGGTACTTGTGCCCGATCCGGAAATGCTCGCCCATGATGCGCCGCCGCTCATCGAACGGCAGGCGGTACCAGGGCCGCAGCTTGTCCATTGGATAAACGAAGAGGTATGGGGACCCCTTCGGGCCCGCCGGCATTTCGAACTCCTGCCCTGCGTGCTTGTGGCCCTTCAGGTACATCGACTTCTTGGTCATCGCAAGGTAGGAGTAGGTCGTCTTCAAGAACCGGCCCAGAGCGCTGCCGTTGATGAAGACTTGAAGCTGCTGGATCTGCTTGGGATCATCGGCCACCTCCCAGAGAGCGAGGTCGGAGTCCGCCCTCATCCCAACTGTGGAGTAGGGGTGGACCTCGAGGGGTGCGTTGTTGATGAGCCCTGCGAACTCCTTCTTTTGGAGAGCCCTCTCCTCGTCCGGAAGAGCTCGCCAGGAAGGGTCGACCTGGTAAAAGGCGTAGCGCATCAGCTTCCGGTCCATCAATCGATCCTTTCCAAAACGCGCGCGGCCGCTCCTATCACCTTATCGATATCGTCCTCCGTGTGGGCCGTTCCCACGAATGCCGCCTCGAACTGGGATGGCGGCCAGTAGACGCCTTCCTCGAGCATCCCTTGGAAGAAGCGAGCGAAAGCAGAGGTGTCGCATGTCCTTGCCGCGCGGAGGTCCCGCACGGGCTCATCTGTGAAAAAGGCCGTCAACATGGAGCCGTGGCGCTGCACGCGGAGGGGAACCCTGTTGGAGGCGGCCGCCTCCTGAAGGCCAAGCTCGAGCGCGGATCCCAGCTGCTCCAGGTGCTGATAAGCGCCCTTAGACGCGTCCCCCGGTCTCGAGGGAAACTTGCGCCCCTCTAGTGCCTTCAGCGTCGCCAGGCCCGCCGCGACGCTCACGGGGTTTCCGGACAGTGTGCCGGCCTGGTAAACGGGGCCGCAGGGAGTGACCATCTCCATCAGCTCCCTCCGGCCTCCGTAGGCGCCGATGGGGAGGCCGCCGCCGATCACCTTACCCAGCGTCGTGAGGTCGGGGTCGACGTTGAGTGCTCCTTGGGCTCCCTCCCATGCCACCCGGAAGCCGGTCACGACCTCGTCGAAGATCAGAAGGGCGCCCGCCGCGTCGCAGAGTGCGCGAAGGGTTTCGAGGAAGCCGGGGTTCGGCAATACGACGCCCATGTTTGCTGCAATGGGCTCGACGATCACGGCTGCGACGTCCGACCCCAGCCGGTCGAAAGCCTCACTGGCGGCGTCGGACGAGTTGTAGGAAACGACGGTTGTGTCGCCTGCGGCTCCGGCGGTGACCCCTGGTGAGTCCGGGAGCGTTAGCGTCACCGCTCCCGAACCCGCCTGAACGAGGAGCGAGTCGACGTGCCCGTGGTAGCAGCCCGCGAACTTGATTATTCCCGCCCGGCCGGTGGCTGCTCGGGCCAGCCGTATCGCGCTCATCGTGGCCTCCGTGCCGGAAGAGACGAACCGCACCATCTCGACCGAGGGGAGCGCTCTGATGATGAGCTCGGCAAGCTCTGTCTCTGATGGGGTAGGGGCCCCGAACGACGTTCCACGCGAGACGGCCCTCGTGACGGCCTCCACGACCTCCGAGTCGGCATGGCCCAGTATCAGCGGGCCCCAGGACGCGAGAAGGTCGACGTACTCACGGCCGTCCACGTCGACGACTCGGGATCCCGATCCGGAGGACATGAAGACAGGGGTGCCACCGACGGCGCCAAAAGCGCGAACGGGGGAGGACACACCCCCAGGCATGAAGCTAGTTGCTCTCCTAAATTCTTGCTCGGACAGCGTCACTTGCCCTCCGCCATCCACCTCGCCGCGTCGAGGGCGTGGTAGGTGATGGCGAAGTCGGCTCCCGCGCGGATGATCGCGCCGAGGATCTCGAGGGTGGCTAGGCGCTCGTCGAGCCAACCCTTCTCCGCTGCGGCCCTGACCATCGCGAACTCTCCGCTCACGTTGTAGGCGGAGATGGGCACCTCGAAGCGGTCCCGGGCCGAGCGAATCAAGTCGAGCTGGGGGAGCGCCGGCTTTACCATCACGATATCCGCTCCCTCCGCGATGTCCCGTTCGATGCTGGCGAGGCCCTGCCGGCCGCCCGTGGGCGGGATCTGGTAGGTGCGGCGATCGCCGAAAGCCGGCGCGGATCCGGCAACTTCCCGGAAGGGCCCGTACATGGCCGAAGCAAACTTTGCGGAGTAAGCCATGATCCCGGCGTCGTCGTAACCGGACGAGTCCAGGGCCGACCTGATGGCGGCCACACGTCCGTCCATCATGTCCGACGGGCACACGAAGTCGGCGCCGGCCTGCGCTTGAGAGAGAGCGGTTTCGGCGATTGCATCGACGGAGGGATCGTTCAAGACCCGCTCGTTCTCCACGATTCCGCAGTGGCCGTGGTCGGTGTAACCGCACAGGCAGGTGTCGGCAAAAGCCACAATCGCGGGCACCGACGACTTGATCTCCTGAAGCGCTCGTTGGGCCGGCCCATCCTTCGCCCGTGAACGGGATCCCGTTGCATCCTTCGAAGATGTGACGCCGAAGACCAGGAGGCCTGGTATCCCGGCGGCTTCCGCCTGCTTGGCCAGTACCCCGACCCGCTCCGGCGGCCAGTGGTGGTGCCCCGGCAGTGAGGGGAGCGGTGTCTCCTCTCGTACCTCGTCCGAGACGAAGACTGGGAGCACCAGGTGGGAAGGGTCGAGGCGCACCTCTGCAACGAGGCGGCGAATCCCTTCGCTTTGCCGGAGGCGCCGGAGGCGCCGGACTGACCTCTCAGCCAACCGAGGGCACCCAGAGCGGCCGCGTCGACTCGTACCTGCTGATGGCGTCCTCCTTTTGAAGCGTGAGGCTTATGTCGTCCAGGCCGTTCAGCAGCCGCCACTGCGTGTAGTCGTCGAGCTCGAAGGTCTCACTGACTTCGGCTGCGTTACATTCAGCCTTCTTGTTCTCGACGTCCACGCAGATCTCGATTGCCGGATCCGCCTCCACGGCCGCCATCAAGCGCTCCACCGTCTCGGGGCGAAGCTCCACGGGGACGACGCCGTTCTTGTAGCAGTTTTGCTTGAAGATGTCGGCGAATCCGGGAGAGATCACCACATGAAATCCCGACTCCGCAAGTGCCCAAACCGCGTGCTCCCGGGAAGAGCCGCACCCGAAGTTCGGTCCCGTAAGCAAGATCGCTGCCCCCTCATACTGGGGCTGGTTCAGCACGAAATCCGGGTTCTCCCGCCACGCCGAGAACAGGCCTTTGCCGAAGCCGGTCCGTCCTACATGCTTGAGCCAGCGCGCCGGGATTATCTGGTCGGTGTCGACGTCGGACCTTCTGAGGGGCATCGCCCGTCCCCGGATCCTGTGTACCGGCTCCACGGCTAGTTGAGGTCCGAGGGGTCGGCGAACCGGCCCGCAACGGCGGTCGCCGCCGCCACGACCGGCGAAACGAGGTGCGTTCGCCCCCCTTTGCCCTGCCGGCCCTCAAAGTTGCGGTTGGATGTGGACGCGCAACGCTGTCCGGGCGCCAGCTGATCTGGGTTCATCCCAAGGCACATCGAGCACCCGGCATCCCGCCACTCGAAGCCCGCGTCCGCGAAGATCCGATCGAGGCCCTCCGCCTCGGCGTCGGCCTTGACCTTTGTCGAGCCGGGCACGACCAGCGCCATGATGCCGGGTCGCACCTTTCGCCCCTCAACGATCCGGGCGGCGGCTCTCAGGTCCTCGAGCCTCGAGTTGGTGCACGAGCCGATGAAGACGGCGTCGACCTCGATATCCCGGATTGGTGTACCGGGAGCCAGGGCCATGTAGTGCAACGCACGGCGAGCCGCTTCTCGGTGGACAGGGTCCGAGAACTCGTCGGGGTCGGGGACGACGTCGTCGAGGGCGACGGTCTGCGCAGGATTCGTGCCCCAGCTCACGTAGCGCCGTAAGGTGGCGGCGTCGATCGTCACCTCCTTGTCGAACCTGGCGTCCTCATCTGAGACGAGAGTCTTCCAGTACTGGACGGCCTCGTCCCATGCAGCGCCCTTCGGCGCGTGCTTGCGGCCTTCGAGGTAGGCGAAGGTAGTGTCGTCGGGGGCGATCATCCCGGCCCTGGCCCCGCCCTCGATCGACATGTTGCAGACGGTCATGCGCCCCTCCATCGAGAGCGAGCGAATGACGGGGCCCCTATATTCGACTATCGAGCCCGCGCCTCCACCGGTTCCGATGTGGGCGATTATCCCGAGGATCACGTCCTTCGCAGTCACACCCTCAGGGGCGGCCCCCTCCACGTTGATTGCCATGGTCCCCGGTTTCGCTTGCGGGACGGTCTGGGTCGCGAGCACATGCTCGACCTCGCTCGTCCCGATTCCGAAGGCGAGAGCGCCGAACGCCCCATGCGTGGACGTGTGGCTGTCGCCGCAGACGATCGTCATCCCAGGCTGCGTGAGCCCGAGCTGGGGGCCGATGACGTGAACTATCCCTTGCCCCATGTGCCCCATTGGATAGAGCTCGATTCCGAACTCCTCGCAATTCCGGCGGAGCGCGTCGATCTGCCTCGCGGACACCTGATCGGCGACCGGAAGGTGGATGTCCTTGGTCGGCACGTTGTGGTCCATCGTCGCGAGCGTCAGGTCGGGCCGCCTGACCTTGCGGCCCGCGAGCCGCAGCCCGTCGAAGGCCTGGGGCGAGGTCACCTCGTGGATCAGGTGGAGGTCGATGTAGAGAAGATCAGGCTCACCGGGAGCGCGGTGAACGATGTGGCTCTCCCAAACCTTCTCGGATAGTGTCCGCCCCAAAGCTCGAACTCCCCCTCGCTTGCTCGTGCTGGCCAGGGCTGAGGCCCTTCCATCAAGTCTAAGGCGCTGCGGCGGCGCCTTATTCCGCCAGATGAAGACGCCTAGTCGTCAGTCCAGACCTGCACCTTTAGCCCGCTCGAGATCGCGTTCGCAAACTGATCCCACACCGCCTCGTCGCCTTCCCACCGTACGCCCACGTTAGCGCACCCGCTGAAAAAAGGGTCAGGAGCGACCAGTCGAGTCGAGGTGCTCGGCGAGGGCGTGGACGAGCCCCGGAAGGGTGTGCTCGGACGCCTCCACGTCGACCCTGATTCCGTGGCTGCGGCAAGCAGCCGACGTTGCCGGGCCGATGCTGCAGGTAAGCGGGCTTGCGCTTCGCAGCTCGTCCCCCGCCGCTTCGGCGAAACATCGGACTATCCAGGCGCTCGTGAACGCCACAACGTCGATCGTCGGCAACACGTCGCCAAGCCCAATGCCTCCCGTAGCCTCCGTCCGGTAGATGTTGAGCCGCTCGGGCTCGAACCCCCTCTTTAGGAGCGCCTCTTCGAGGTGTGTAGGCGCGACCTCCGCTCTAATTAGCAGCGTCTTGCCCGGTGGACCGGGAAGCTCGTCGGCGAGCACGGCCGACGTGTACACGCTCGGCATCCAATCGACGTGCACCCCCGCGTCTTCGAGCGCTCTTTTAGTCGCTGGGCCTATCGCCGCCACCCGAGCCGATATCAACGCCCCTTCTTCCCGCGCCCGTGCCGAGGCGCGACGCTCGAGAGCTCGCTGAAGAAAAAGTTGCGCCCCGTTCACGCTCGTGAATACGACCCACTCGAACTCATCCAGGCGCCTGTGAGCCTCGTCGACCTGCTCCCAGTCGTCCGTCGGGACGATTCGTATGAGGGGAACGACCACCGGCTCCGCGCCCTCCCGTGCGAGCAGCTCGGCGAGCTCACCTGCCTGGTGCTCGGCTCTCAGAACCAGCACACGTTTTTTCTCGAGCGGCCGGTTCAAGTGCTAGAAGAGGTCCCGCGACCCCTGGTCGACGAGAGCTTGGGCGACCTCAGCCGCCAGCCCTACGGGATCATCGGGCGCGCCTTCGGCCCGGTAGCGAACCTCGGCGGACCCATCCTCGGACGTCACGGAAGCCTCGAGGACGAGCCGTCCACCCGTCACCTGGGCATAGGCCGAAATCGGCACGAGGCACCCACCCCCCAGGTTCCCGAGCACGGCCCTCTCCGCCACGACGGCGACGAGCGTTTCTCGGTCCTGAATCTTCGAGACGAGCTCGCCCACGTCCCGGTCGATCTCTCGGATCTCGACGGCGAGGGCCCCCTGCCCGGGGGCCGGCAAGGCCATGGACGGGTCAAGGACCTCGTCCGCAGTGATCCCCAGCCTCTCGAGGCCCGCGGCAGCCAGCATCGCCCCGTCGTACTGGCCCTGCCGCACCTTCTCGATACGGGTCGGGATGTTCCCCCTCAAAGGAATGACCTGAAAGTCGGGGCGGAGGCGCCGGAGTTGAGCAGCCCGGCGAGGACTCGAGGTGCCGACCCGGGCACCCTCCGGTAGCGTCTCCAAAGTCCCTCCAATGATCGCTTCTCGTGGATCGGCGCGGCGCGGGATCGCGGCAATCGTCAAACCCGGCATGCCGGCCGTCGGTAGGTCCTTGAGGCTGTGGACCCCGATGTCGACCTTCTGTTGCATGAGCGCTTTTTGTATCTCGCGGACGAAGATGCCATCCCCGAGTGAAGGACTTTGCCTATGGCGAGGGGGCTTCGCGTCGATCGTCATGGTGAGGAACCCGGCCGCTCCGGGTAGGGAACGGAGCCGCTCGATCACCCACTCCGTCTGGGCCAGAGCCAGCATGCTTCCTCTCGTTCCGACGACGAGAGTCCGGCCGCGGCGCGGACCGGCAGATGGCTCAGCCTTCGAGATGAAAGATTCTCCGTATGTTCGCCCTCTCGACCTCGCTGGAACGCCGAAGCTCGATCGTCGGGCCGTGCAGCAGCTTGTTGACGATCCTCAAGCCCAGGGTGTGGATCCGCTCGGCCTGCTCGGGAGTCAGGTCTAAGCCCGTCAGCGTTCTCGCCACCTCTGCCCTGACGATCTCCTCTGCGAAGCTTCGGAGCTGCTGTATGACGGGACCGGACTCCCTCGTGTCGGCCCAGTGCTGGAGGTCCGCTACCTCCTTCCGAACCAGTGCCTCCGCGTCGATGACGGCCTCGGTGATCTCGGGGCCGCGGGGGCCCGGGATCTCCTCCAAGCTCCTGATCTCGATCTCCGGGCCCTCACTCAACTCGACGGCTCTGGGTACCGATAGGTCCAGGATCAGGAAGGGGCGTCTCTGATCGGCTGGGGGGAAGTCCGCCTGCCGCACGATGAGCCCCCCGGCGATTCCGACGATGGCCGAATCCGACTCCTCTAGCCCTTCCTTGATCTCGCCTAGAGGCCGGACGTCGGCGCCGACATCGTCTCCGAGCTGCTGGGCGGATGCGAGGGTGCGGCTGATGATCGTGACCTGGGCGCTCTGCTTGACGCACGACGTCGCGGCGTCCGACGCCACCTCGCCTGCTCCAACGATCAGGATTCTTTTGTCCGAGAGTCCCTCGAGCCGGTGAGCAAGGTAGTCCGCGGCCACGGATCCTATGGACTCGCCGAGCCGGCCGAGGCTGGTCTGGGTACGGACGCGGCGGCCGAGCCGGATAGCCCGTCCGAAGATGTTGCTTAGAACGGGACCTGCTGCTCCCGTTTCCTCGGCCAGAGCAAGGGCGCGCCGGACCTGCCCCAGCACCTGCGGCTCGCCTAGCACGAGCGAGTCAAGGCCGCAAGCGACCCGGAAGAGGTGCTCGACGGCCTCGACGCCGTGCATGAACCTGAGATCGTGCTGATCTGCCGCGGTAAGGCCCGGCATCACGGCGGCGACGGCGTGGACTATGTCCGAGTCCAGCCCGTCACCGGTCGCATAGAGCTCCGTTCGATGGCACGTCGAGAGCACCGCCAGCTCTGCCACCCCCGGCCGCGGGGATGTCAGAAGCTTCCGCTGTCCGGGCTCGTCGAGAGCCACTCGGTTCCGAAGCTCGGCGGGGGCGTCCCTTCCCGCGCTCAGGGCAACGATCATCCTCACGAAGCGTAACCCATCACGATCGCGGCGAGAGCGCGAATAAACCGGGGATCGTAGTTCGGAGAGGGTATTCGTCTGAGCTCGAGCCCGAGCTCCTGCGCCCGCTCCGCGCACTCGACGTCGACATCGAACAGCACCTCGAGGTGGTCGGACACGAAGCCGACCGGCGCAACGAGAGCGCGGCGGCCGCCGCCGCGTCCGAACTCGCTGAGGGCTTCGAGGATGTCGGGTCCAAGCCAGGGCTCGCCCGTCGGGCTCGCGCTTTGCCACGCCGTCTCGAAGCGGGCAAAGCCAGCGGCCGCCGCATAGAGGCGGGCCGAGTCCTCCAGCTGCTCGGCGTAGGGGTCGCCTCCAGCGACGATCCGGGAGGGGATGCTGTGGGCGGTGAAGAAAACCCTCGTCGCGGGCTCGTCGGGATCCCAGCCCCTCAGCGTCACTTTGAGGTTGTCGCCAACGAGCCTCACGAACGAAGGGTGGTCGTACCAGGACTTCACGATCTGAAGGTCGACTTCGGCCCCCAGAGCCATGCTCGCCCTGCGGATCCGTTGCTCGTACTCCCCGATGCTCTTGGACGAGAAGTGGGGCGCTAGGACGAGCCCTATGACCTGGGATATTCCCTGTTCCACGATTTCCCGGATGGTGTCGGCGATCAAGGGGTGCCAGTGCTTCATGCCGACAAAGACGGCAAACTCGCCCTGGCGCTCCTCGTCGAGGAGCTTTCCGAGCTCTCGAGCTTGACGCTCCGTTATCTCGTTGAGAGGCGAACCCCCGATCCTTCTATACCGGCCGGTGAGCTCTTCGAGTGCCTCAGGCGAGGGCGGCCGTCCCCCCCGTATGTCGGTGAAGTAAGGCTCGACCTCATCCTCTGTTCGCGGGCTCCCGTAGGCCATCAGGAGGACCGCTCGTCGGTCTCCGGCCATCACGAAAACTCGTGGACCGTCTCGACCAGGAGCTGCAGGTTCTCGAGCGGCGTCTGAGGCAGGACGCCGTGTCCCAGGTTGAAGATGTGGCCCGGGCGGGCTTCCTCTGCCCGGCGAAGAACGTCCTTGGCTTGTTCGATCATCTGGTCGGCTGGGCCGAGCAGGGCTCGTGGATCGAGGTTTCCCTGGATTGCTCGGCCGGCTCCGGCTCTCCGCCAGGCTTCGTCCAGCGGAATCGTGGAGTCGACCCCGAGCACCTCTGCGTCGACGCTGGCCATGAGCTCCAGAAGCGCTCCGGTACGCGTACCGAAGTGAATGCGGGGTAAGCCGAGGGGCCTCGTCTCCTCGAAGATTCTCTTGCTGTACGGCAGAGCAGACCGCGAATACTCGTCGGGGGTCAGGGCTCCGACCCAGCTGTCGAAGAGCTGGAAGGCTTGGATTCCGGCATCGGCTTGCTCCCTCAAATACTCGATGATCAGCTCGGCCAGCTTTTCCATGAGCGAATCCCATGTGGCGGGGTCATCGTGCATCAGGGCGCGGGTAGCGCGGAACTCCCGGCTTGCTCTGCCCTCGACGAGGTAGCTCGCCAGGGTAAAGGGTGCGCCCGCAAATCCGATCAGGGGGGCAACCCCTTCCAGATCCTTGCGAACCGTCCGGATGGCCTCGAACAGCTCGGGCACGGCATCAGCAACCGGGGTGGCACTGAGATGGTTCACATCGCCTATCGAGCGCACAGGCTCCTCAACGACCGGCCCCGCCCCCTCAATGATGTGATAGTCGAGTCCGAGGCTGGCGACCGGAGTCATGATGTCGGCAAAGATGATCGCCGCGTCTACCTTGAGCGCCTCGATGGGCATGAGCGTCACCTCGGCGACGAGGGCGGGATCTTGGGCGACTTGGCGGAAGCTGTACTTCTCTCGCAGCTTTCGGTATGCGGGGAGGCTTCTGCCCGCCTGCCGCATCATCCATACGGGAGTCGTATCTACGGGCTGACGGCGGCACGCACGGAGGAAGCGGTCTTTGGGTAGGGAGGGGTCCACGGTCGGGGCCAAGATAACGCACAAGCGCGGCCGAAGCCGCCGGCCCGCGTCCGACCCCCGGCACCCACGGGGCCGAACGGCCGCGCATCATTCATGAACTTGTCAGAATGATCGCGGGCAGCTTGAAGGAGACGGCGATCAGCGAGCCCAGGGCTCGTGTGGGGGTCTGCAAGCATTCGGACGGTAACGGCTGGGAGCTTGGGCAGGCGGAGGAGTAACTGGTGGAGGCCAAACTGTGGCGATAACGAGAGCGGAGGTCGAGCACGTCGCCAACCTCGCGCGGCTGGCGCTTTCAGAGGAAGAGCTGGCCATGTTCGAGGAGCAGCTATCCCGGATCCTCGACCACGCTGCGAGGGTGACTGCGCTCGACACGGAGGGGATCGAGCCCACCGCTCATGCCATCCCACTGGTCAATGTCTTTCGGCCCGACGAGATCGTGCCGCCCCTGCCCCGAACAGAAGCGCTCCGTAACGCCCCCGACGTCGAGGACGGGTACTTTCGGATCCCGAAGATCCTCGAAGAAGGCGGTTAGAGATGGGCTCCGAGGACCAGACAACGGCCCTCTGGGAGCGCTCGGCCACGGATCTTGCATCGATGATCAAAAGCGGCGAGGTAAGTGCCGCGGAGGTGACGGAATCCGTGCTGGGACGCCTCGAGGAGGTCGAGGGGGACGTGAGGTCGTTCATCACGACGACCCCCGATGAGGCGAGGCGCATGGCGAGAGCCGTCGACGACGACCGCAAGTTGGGGAAGGAGCTTGGCCCCCTTGCGGGAGTGCCTCTGGCTCTCAAGGACATTATCTGCACCCGCGGGGTCCGCTCGACGGCAGGCTCGAGGATTCTCGAAACCTACATCCCTCCCTACTCGGCAAACGTGGCAGAGCGCGTCGAGGCTGCCCAGACCCCTCTGGTCGGCAAGACGAACCTGGACGAGTTCGCGATGGGGTCCTCCACCGAGAACTCGGCGTTTTTCCCGACCCGTAACCCCTGGGATTTCGAACGGGTGCCGGGGGGATCGTCGGGAGGCAGCGCATCGGCGGTTGCAGCCGGCCAGGCGGTGTGGGCGCTTGGGACCGACACGGGGGGCAGCGTCAGGCAACCGGCTGCGCTCTGCGGGGTCGTAGGCCTGAAGCCGACATATGGATTGGTGTCCCGCTCTGGCCTGATCGCGTTTGCTTCCTCGCTAGATCAAGCGGGACCGATTACCCGAAGCGTCAGGGACGCTGCCGTGCTCTTGCAGGCGATCGCTGGGCACGACCCACGCGACTCCACGTCGCTGCCTCATCCGGTCCCCGATTACGTCTCGTTGCTCGAGGAGGGCATCGACGGGCTGCGAATAGGAATCGTCAAGGAGATCTCCGACGTTGGACTCGACGGCGGCGTGCGAAGGCGGTTCCAGGAGTCCGTGATGCTCCTGGAGAAGCTCGGCGCCGAGATCGGGGAGGCTTCCTTGCCCAGCTTCGGTTATGGGATCGACATCTATTACCTGATCGCGCCCGCAGAGGCATCCGCAAACCTCGCCCGCTACGACGGGGTCAGGTACGGGCTGCGGGTGGACGCTGCGGATGTCGCTTCCATGAACTCCTTGACCCGCGCTGCCGGGTTCGGCAACGAGGTGAAGCGCCGAATAATGCTCGGGACCTACTCCCTTTCAGCCGGCTACTACGATGCCTTCTACTTGAAGGCGCAGAAGGCGCGAACCCTCATCCGGCGGGACTTCTCCCGCGCCTACCAAGAGTTCGATCTGTTGATATCGCCCACCTCGCCGACGACGGCTTTTCGGTTGGGCGAGAAGCTGCAGGACCCGCTGACGATGTACCTCTCCGACATCTGCACCGTACCGACCCCGCTTGCCGGGGCTGCTGCGATATCGGTCCCCTGTGGGCTCTCGGAGGATGACGGCCTGCCCGTGGGGCTCCAAATCATGGCGAAGCCACTCGACGAGACGAGGATGTTGCAGGCCGCGTACGCGTTCGAGCAGGAGCTGGGCTGGATGGAGAGGCCGTCCATGTGGAGGCGCTCGTGAGTAAGGTCCTCGAAGAGCTCGTAACTACGATTGGGCTCGAGATTCACGTCGAGCTGAAGACGAACAGCAAGATGTTCTGCGGGTGTCCCGTGGAATTCGGCGGGGAGCCCAACACGCGAGTGTGTCCCGTGTGCTTGGGGCACCCGGGCACGCTGCCCGTTATCAACGAGCAAGCGGTCGAGTTCACAACGAAGATCGCCATGGCGTTGGGCTGCAAGATCGCGCCCAGATCCGTGTTTGCTCGAAAGAACTACTTCTATCCCGACATGCCCAAGAACTACCAAATATCGCAGTACGACATGCCGCTGGGTTTGGGAGGGACGCTGGAGGTGGAGCTGGGGGAGAAGTCCTTCCCAGTAGGAATCACGAGGGTTCACCTCGAGGAAGATACGGGCAAGTCGATCCACGTCGGCGGCGGAGGGCGGATCCACGAGGCTGAGTACTCGCTGGAGGACTTCAACCGGGCAGGGACTCCGCTCGTCGAGATCGTCACCGAGCCGGACATCACGTCACCCGAGATGGCTCGCGCCTTCGCCGGTCAGCTCCGATCCATCCTCGAAAGCCTCGAGGTGTCGGATGTCCGGATGGAGGAAGGCTCGATGAGAATCGACGCGAACGTCTCGGTTGCCCCAAGAGGCCGGCGCTCGCCCAAGACCGAGGTCAAGAACCTCAACTCCATGCGCTCGTTGTTGAGAGCCCTGGAGTACGAGCAGGAGCGCCAGCGGCAGGTCCTGGCGCGGGGCGACGTCCCCGAGCAGTCAACGAGGCACTGGGACGAGAAGGCGGGGCAGACGAAGCCCCTCAGGAGCAAGGAAGAGGCCTTCGACTACCGATACTTCCCCGAGCCCGACCTCGTTCCGCTCCAGCCCTCGGTCGAGTGGCTGAGACAGCTCGATGAGGAGCTTCCCGAGCTGCCGGCAGATCGCAAGCGCCGGTTCGTGGACGAGTTCGGCCTGAGCACCTACGACGCAGGGGTGCTCGTCTCGACGAAGTGGGTGGGCGACCTGTATGAGGCGGCGGCCGACGCGGCGCAGGTTGCGCAACCAAAGCAGGTCGCGAACTGGGTGGTGAACGATTTGCTGGGATTGCTGCCGGGTGGACCGGATGGTGCACGGCACGCCGTCGAGCCTGCCCGGGTTGCCGAGCTGGTCGACCTCGTTGCTTCGGGAACGATCTCCAAGAGCCAGGGCCAGCGCGTCCTTCAGATGATGTTGGACGACGGCCGCGCCCCCCGGGCGATCGTCGAGGCGGAGGGGATGCAGCAGGTCTCCGATCGGGCCGAGCTCGAGCGGGCGGTCGAGCAGGTGATCGCCTCAAATGCCGATGTGGCGGCCCGGATCTCGGCCGGCGACAACAAGCCGTTCGGCTTCCTCATGGGCCAGGTCATGAAGGCGACTAGAGGCCAGGCAAATCCAGCGGTCGTACGCGAGGTGATTCGCCAACGGCTGGGAGCCAGAGGCTAGTTGCGGCGTAGCAGTTCAACGCGCTAAAGGCTAGTTACGGCGCACCGGTTTAAACTGAGCGCGTTGGTGGTGACATCACCCCTCCTGCCCTCTTCCCCGATCGGTGGGATTGAAGATTCGAACGAGCTCAAGGAGATCCCGTGACTAATCGGCCAGAGATTTTGATGACACCCGGGCCCACCCCCGTTCCATACTTCGTGCACCTTGCCCAGGCGGAACCCCTCGTCTACCACCGGGGCCCGGGCTATGCGGCCCTCCTCAACGAGGTCGTAGAAGGTGTTCGGTGGCTCCTGGATACGACCGCGGACATCATCGTCTACTCCTCATCCGGAACTGGTGGCATGGAAGGCTCCGTCGCCAACGTGGTCTCGGCGGGCGACAGGGTCCTCGTGGTTTCCGTGGGGTATTTTGGCGAGCGCTTCAAGCTCATCTGCTCGCGCTTTGGATGCGACGTACGCTCGATCGACTACGAGTGGGGACAGGTGGCCAAGGCCGGCGACGTCGCCTCGGCACTCGACGCCGACCCCGAGATCAAGGCCGTCTTCGTCCAGCACTCGGAAACCTCGACTGGGGTCGTGAACGACATCGAGCCGATAGCCAGAGCGGTGAGACAGCGGGATCGTCTCCTCGTCGTCGACGCGATCTCCAGCGCCGGAGCGGTCGACATTCGCATGGACGAGTGGGGGATAGACGTGTGTATCGGCGGATCGCAGAAAGCTCTCGGAGCCACGCCCGGCATTGCTTTTGTCGCCGTTGGCGACCGCGCTTGGGAAGCTCACCGCAACTCGACCGCTCCCCGCTTCTACTGGGACTGGTCCGCATATAAGGAGGCCATGGAGCGAGACAACGCCGAGAGTCCCTGGACGCCCGCCATATCGGTTCTCCAGGGGCTTGCGGCGTCCATGCGAGTTGCGAGGCAAGAAGGCCGGGAGTCGATCCTCAGCCGCCATGTTCGTTTGTCAGCCGCCGTGAAGGCCGGCGTCCAGGCGCTTGGCCTCGACCTCATGGGTGAGGACCTCGACCGTGCGGTCTGCGTTACCAGCGTGCGTAACCCGGAAGGGCTTACGGACGCCCAAATCGTCGGCTTGCTCCGTTCGAAGTACGGCATCATCGTGGCTCCCGGCCAAGGCCCTCTTAAGGGCCAGGTCTTCCGCATCGGTCATCTGGGATGGTTCGAGCCGCTTGACATCCTGAGGTTCTTCGGAGCCCTCGAGCTGGTGCTCGCCGAGCTTGGCTACCAGGTGAAGTTCGGTGCTGCGGTGGCGGCAGCAGAGGAGGTCCTGAACGCGGGGGCGTCCTCCGGGCCATGAGGGTCCTCATAACCGAGCCGCTCGCGGACGAGGGCATACGCAAGCTCAGCTCCGAGCATGAGGTAGACGTTTTCCTGGAGCTCGAGCCGGAGAAGCTCCTCGACCTGGTGCCGGATTACGACGCCGTCATCGTGAGGTCGGCAACCATGATCGACCGGGAGGTGCTCGAGCGAGGCTCCCGCCTCAAGGTCGTCGGAAGGGCAGGGATAGGCCTAGACAACATTGACGTCGCCACCGCCACCCGGCGGGGGATCCTCGTCGTCAATGCCCCTCAGAGCAACGTCCTCTCGGCAGCCGAGCACACGATGGCCTTGATGCTCGCGATGGCTCGAAACATCCCCTCGGCGGATGCGTCACTCCGATCCGGGAGGTGGGAGAGAAATCGTTTCACCGGAGTCGAGCTTCACGGCAAGACGCTCGGGATCGTGGGGATGGGGCGCATAGGGACGCTCGTCGCCCAGCGAGCTGCCGCCTTTGGAATGCGCCTGGTCGCATACGACCCCTACGTCTCGCACTCGAAGGCTGCGCAGCTGGGAATCCACCTCGTGTCGGACCTCGAGGAGCTGTGCCGAGCGTCGGACTTCATCACCGTTCACCTCCCGAAGACCCCCGAGACCAAGGGGTTGGTAGGGGAGAAGGCGTTTGCTGCCATGAAGCCGGGAGTCCGGATAGTGAACGCGTCGAGAGGTGGCATCGTCGACGAGGCGGCTTTGCTGAAGGCGTACGAGCACGGCACGGTCGCCGGGGCCGCCTTTGACGTATTCGAGAAGGAGCCACCGGGCGAGCATCCGTTCTTCCGGCACTCGGCGTTCGTCGTGACGCCGCACCTGGGTGCGTCGACTCAGGAGGCACAGGAGAAGGCCGGTATGACCATTGCGGATCAGGTCCTTCTCGCCCTGCGCGGCGAGTTTGCTCCTTATGCCGTGAACATCCAGGGCGGGGCAGAGTACAGCGAGGCGCTGAGGCCGTTCATCCCCCTCACCGAGAAGCTTGGCCGCATTCTCAACGCCGTCGCAGGTCCGAGGATCACCGAGGTGCACTTCGAGTTCATGGGAAGCGTCTCCGAGCACGACACTCGAATCCTCACGCTTGCCGGCCTCAAGGGCCTGTTCTCGGCAGTCGTCCACGAGCCCGTCACTTACGTGAACGCGCCCCTCTTCGCCGATGAGAGGGGCATCGAGATAAAGGAGACGAAGTCGGCGGTCTCGATGGACTACGTCAACCTGATTTCGGTTCGAGCAGGCTCGGATCAGGGGACGGTAACGGTTGCCGGCTCGCTCGTCGGCAAGCGGGAGCAGGAGCGGATCGTTCAGATCTATGACTACGCCATCGACATGCCCCCTGAACGGCATATGTGTTTCTTGAGGTACCGGGACGTTCCTGGGGTCATCGGGAAGGTCGGGACCGTCCTCGGCGACTCGGGCGTGAACATCGCCAGTATGCAGGTCAGCCGGGAAACGATCGGAGGCGAGGCGCTCATGGGCCTGACGCTGGACGACGAGGTCCCCCCCGACGTCCTCGAGCGCATCGTCAAGGTCATCCACGCTCGGGACGCCAAGTTCATCGACCTCGGCCCGGGAGCTTGAGACCCGTCCTTCTCCGCTAGAATGCACGCGCCGACGATGCAGCTGCTGCTCGACGCGCCTGCCTGAGGGAGGGAAACATGCCAATCACCGCCACCAAATACATCTGGATGGACGGTGAGCTGGTGGAGTGGGAGAAGGCGACGGTTCACGTCCTCAACCACTCCCTGCACTATGGTTCTGGCCTTTTTGAGGGCATCCGCGCGTACAAGACCAAGCGCGGCCCGGCCGTCTTTCGCCTAACCGACCACATCGAACGGCTTCACCGATCGGCGAAGATCTACCTCGTCGACGTGCCCTACGGGGTTCAGCAGCTCATCGAGGCCACCAAGGAGGTGGTGCGTGCCAACGAGCTGGAGGCCTGCTACATCCGCCCGATCGTGTATCACGGGTATGGAGAGATGGGCCTCAACCCGCTCGTCTCTCCCGTGAGTGTTGCCATCGCGGCATGGCCGTGGGGGGCTTATCTCGGGGAGGAAGGGTTCACGAAGGGAGTGCGAGTCAAGATCTCCTCGTGGCGCCGCTTCGACTGGAACGCGCTGCCCCCTGCCGCAAAGGCGACCGGGCAGTATCTCAACTCGGGACTGGCGAAGGTCGAGGCGGTCAAGGGCGGCTACGACGAGGCGATCATGTTGAACATCCACGGGTACGTGGCAGACGCGACCGGCGAGAACGTCTTCGTCGTTCAGGACGGCGTGGTGCGGACCCCGCCGATTTCCGCAGGGCCCCTCGGGGGAATCACCCGGGACTCGGTCATGACGATCGCACGCGACCTCGGCGTTCCCATCGAGGAGAAGGAGATCGTGCGGAGCGACCTGTACACCGCGGATGAGGCCTTCATGACGGGGACGGCGGCCGAGGTCGTGCCCATCCGTTCAATCGATGATCGAGATCTGGGCGAGCTCGGGCCGATCACGAAAAAGATCCAGGAGGTCTTCTTCGCAACCATCAAGGGCGAGGTGGAGAAGTACTCCGACTGGAACGAGCACGTTTAGCCAGGCTCGGCCAGCCGCCCCGCGCCGGCTGGTAGCCACACACCCGGGTGGTTAGCGCAGCGTGAGGTTCGCACGCTTCAAACAAGGCACTCGCATCGCCTACGGGATCGTCAGGGACGGGACGGTCGAGGAGATCTCGAGCACCCCCTTTCTGCCCTACGAGCCGACCGGAGTGGCTCACGCGCTCGAAGACATCCGGTTGCTTGCGCCGTGCATTCCCTCGAAAGTCGTCGCCATTGCGCTCAACTACGTCGACCACATCGCCGAGATGGGGATGGAGCGTCCGAGGCACCCAGTTTTCTTCTACAAGCCCTCAACGTCGGTTATCGGGCCGAGGGATGGGATAGTAGCTCCGCCCGGCTGTAAGCAGCTGGACTATGAGGGGGAGCTGGGGGTGGTGATCGGTTCGGTAGCCAGGAAGGTGGACGTGGGGCGTTGGAGAGAGGCCGTGCTGGGCTTCACTTGCGCCGTCGACGCTACCGCCCGGGACTTCCAGCAGGAGGATCATCAGTGGGGGAGAGCGAAGGGGTTCGACACGTCGGCGCCGATCGGACCGTGGATCGAGACGGACCTCGAGCCGTCCCGGGTGCGGCTCGTCACGAGACTGAATGGAGAGGTCAAGCAAGACGGCAACACCTCCGACCTCGTGTTCGGGGTGCCGGAGCTCGTAGCATTCGTCACGGCTTACGTGACCCTGCTTCCGGGCGACGTGATCATGACGGGCACCCCTAGAGGCGTCGGACCCTTGACGCCGGGTGATGAGCTCGAGGTCGAGGTGGAGGGGGTCGGAACGCTCTCCGTGCCGGTTCGCGGGATCAGCGCTCGATGAAGGTGCGAGTCAGGGCAGCGCCGGCCCCCAGCGGATCGCTTCACGTCGGCAATGTAAGGACGTTCCTGTTCAACTGGCTTTACGCGCGCCACCGCGGCGGAACGTTTGTCCTGCGCATCGAGGACACCGATCCTTCTCGTTTCAGTGAGGATGCCTACCAAGCCGTGCTCGAGGACCTGCGGTGGCTTGGGCTCGAGTGGGACGAGGGCCCGGAGGTCGGAGGCCCGCACGACCCGTACCGTCAATCGCTCCGGGGGGAGCTTTATGCGACCCGCGCGGCGCAGTTGGTCGAGTCGGGAAGCGCCTACCGCTGCTATTGCACGCCGGAAGAGCTGAGACAGCGGCGGGAGCAGGCGCTAGCCGAGGGACGCCGCCCGGGTTACGAGGGGAGGTGCCGGGCTTTGACGCCGGGGGAGATCGAAAGGTTCGAGGCGGAGGGAAGGCCCGCCGCGCTGCGCTTCAAGGTGCCGATTGCGGGCGAGATCGTGTTCCACGACCTCGTCATCGGCCGGGTCGCGACGGCGCTGGACCAGATCGACGACTTCGTGATCGTGCGTTCCGACGGGGGCGTGCTCTATAACCTCGCGGTTGTGGTCGACGATGCGGAAATGGCGATATCGCACGTCATCCGAGGTGACGATCTATTGTCGAACACCCCCAAACAAATCCTGCTGCATGAGGCGTTGGGAGCCGACCCTCCTTCCTACGCGCACCTACCCCAAGTTCTAGGAGCCGACCGTAAGCCGCTTTCGAAAAGGCACGGTTCCACATCGGTGTCCGACTTTCGCGAAGAAGGCTACCTCCCGGAGGCCCTGGTGAACTTCCTTGCCCTGCTGGGATGGGGGACCGCGCACGACAACCTGCTCACGAAGCGTGAGCTGATCGAACGCTTCACGATCGAGGACGTCCATCCTTCCCCTGCGATGTTCGAGACCCCGAAGCTGGACTGGATGAACGGCGAGTACATCCGGATGCTCGACGACGAGGACCTGACGCGCCGCCTCGAGCCCTGGTACGTCAAGGCGGGGCTCGTTCAAGACGACCCTTCAGAGGAAGAGCGAAAGAAGATCGCAGCCGCGACCCCTCTGGTCCAGACTCGGATCAAGAAACTGTCGGAAGCTCCCTCGCTGGTGAAGGGTCTGTTCGTTGAGGTCGAGATGGACCCGGCGGCGGTGGCAAAGGTCATGCGGGCGGCCCACGTTCCGGAATTGATCAGGCGGTCGGCCGACGCCCTGGAGAATCTCGACTCGTGGGGGAAGGAGTCAGTCGAGACAGCGCTCCGCGGGGTCGCCGAAGATATGGGCTTAAAGCCGCGGACGGCTTTTGGCCCCATCTACGTGGCTATCAGCGGCTCCACGGTTTCGGCGCCGATCTTCGACCTCATTGCGCTCATAGGTAAGCAGGATTCGGTTCGAAGGTTGCGAGTGGCCGAGGCAAAAAGCCGCGAGCTGACCGCCGCAGAGGCGTCGGGCCAGTAGGCCCTCACGCGCCGGGAACCGAATCAAGCCAGGAACAGAATCAAGGCAGGAACAGAATCAAGCCAGGCCATTGGCCTGGCTTGATTGATCCGTCCCGGTCCCCACGAATGGGGAGCCTCGTCGTGAGTAGCTTTCGGCCTTCTTCGCCGACCGTAACGAGGCACCTCAGATGGTCTGGGTGGAGTCTTGCGTTGAAGCTTCAGCTGAGCGGCCCTCGACCGAGGGCCAGCCAATCACCTACCGGGCTTGCTTGGCGATGTAGGTCATGATCGTCTGGGTCGGGGTCTTCACGTTGTGAACCCTGTAAAGATGGTCCGCGACCTGACGCATCAGTTCCTCTTTAGTCGCAGCAACGAAGTGCCCTTTGCAGGTGTCGGCTCCTACGTCCGCTCACCGAACCTCTACCATGAAACCACTCCCTTCTGTAGGTTCCGGTGCACTACTCCTTTAACCTTCAACCGGCTATCGCAACCCCTTATTCCTAGTACGAGAAAAATGATTCAGAAATTTGCTGGGGGAGTCCTAAGCGCTACCTCCTGCCGCCCACCCGGCCGGAGAGGGCGTCGGTGGCGGCCTGCACAGGGGTGAGGTCGCGGTTGACCGACTCGACGGTCTCGGGAACCGTCTCCACCTGGCTGGCGATGGCCCGGACGCCGGCGATGATGGTGCCCAGGGTGAAGCTCACGTGCACCAGGATCGTGATGATGC
>JALZBO010000024.1 GCA_030863545.1 Actinomycetota bacterium | reverse complement strand
GGCTCGCGGAGCTCATGGGGCTGGCCTACTACCACGACGGCCGCTGGCAGGACGCCCTCAGGGAGCTGCTGACCTTTAGACGGATGACGGGGTCCCTCGATCAGAATCACGTGATCGCAGACTGTTACCGGGCGCTGGGCCGGCCAGACAGGGCACTCGAGGTCTGCGCAGAGGTGTCGCCGTCATCGACCTCGCCAGAGGTTTGGACGGAGATCGTCATCGTTGCGGCAGGGGCGCTGGCGGACAAGGGCCAGATACGAGAGGCGCTTGCGATGTTAGCCCGAGGTGACCTCAACCCCGAATCCGTCCAGGAGCACCACCTCCGGCTGTGGTACGTGCGAGCGGACCTGCTCGAACGGGCGGAAAGGTGGGCAGAAGCTGCGCAGGAGTGGAAACGGATCGTAGCCGAGGATCCTGAGTTCTTTGATGCTGTGGACCGCCTAGCCGCTGCTGAGGCTCACCTGTAGGCTTGCCCGACTTTCCCTTCCGAAGCCGAGAGCTACTCTTCCAGGCTTCGCATTACGAGCCCGCTCCGCGGCTTCGGCCAGAAGAGCGTGGTTTTGGGCGGCATCCTCTGGCCGTCGAGCGCCATCTGCGCAATGAGGTCCAGCGGCACGGGCGCAGTGATGAAGGCGAGATGTCCGTCACTGATCCCCTTCTCCACCTCCTCGAGGTCGTGGGCGTAGACGACCTCAGCCTGAACCGGGCCGAAGACCGCGTCCGCCAGGAATGCGGTGTCGAGAGGGCCTCGGGAAGGCATTAGCCAGGCGCCGTCGATGGTGGCCACTCCGATGACCCTCTCAGGAGATGACCGGACGGCTCTTGCCAGAGCGCGAATGTCTCCTTCGAAGGGGTCCAGGTTGGGGAGGTCGGATAGCGAGACGCCCTTGGCGAGCCGGTGGATCGGCAAGACCTGAGGAGCGAAGCTTTCGGGATCCGAGATCATCGCGAGGACCGCGTCCCACGGGCCCGGGCCATCGAGTTCCCGCCGCTCCCTCATGTAGTCGAGAGCAGTCTCGTACCGATGGTGTCCGTCGGCAATCACGAGTGGAATGGCGCTCAACGCGTTGGTGACCGGAGCCGCATCCTGCTGTGGAAAGCTCCAGAGCCTGTGCCGGATGCCTCGGCTGTCCCACAGGTCGGCGAGGGGGTGCTGCCTGGAAGCCGTGGCGATAAGATCTCGGAAGCCACCAATGGGCGCCGAGGCGAAGAACCAGAGGGGTTCCAGGTTGGCCTTCGTCTGCCTCATCAGCGCAAGCCGATCGGCCTTGGGTCCCGACGTCGTCCGCTCATGCGGGAAGACGTCTCCCTCGCCTAGAGGCTCTAGGTTGAGGGCGCCAATGAGTCCTGCCGTTGCGTGCCTGGACCCCTCGATGACGTAGTCCACTCGATAGAGATAAATGCGGGGGCTCGCATCCTGCACGAGCACTCCGCTCGAGAGCCATTTGCGGAGGTACCCGGCGGCGCGAGAGTAGCGGTCCCCTCCCTCTCCGTCCGCCTGCTCTCTTCCGAGAGTGATCCTTACAATATTGTGGGGATGTGACCGTTCCAGCCGCGTGGCTTCGTCGGGCGGGATGACGTCGTAAGGTGGAGCGGTCACGGACGCCAGTTCCGAGCCGGGCCGGTAACGGATGGCTCGGAACGGGAAGACGTGCGGCACCTTTAGGCTTATATCACGCCCCTCGGCGACTAGTGGAGCCAATCAGTGGAACAAACGGAGGCATACGACCTGCTCACCGCCGGCCGCGAGCTGTTGGCCAGCAGGCGGCACCATCAAGCCGCAAAGATGTTGCGGCGCGCTTGTGAGCTGGAGCCCCGCAAGGGGTCGGTGAGAGAAGCGCTGGCCCGCGCCCTCTACAACATCGGGGAGATGCGGGCCGCGGCGGTGGAGTTCGAGAAGGCGCTCGAGCTGAACCCCGCTGATCACTACGCCTATTTCGGCCTGGCCCTTTGCTGGGCCAAGCTGGGGGACCGCCCTCGGGCCGCCGGCCTTCTCAAGATTGCCCTCGTCATGCGTCCCCAGTCCGAGGACTACCGCCACGCATTGGAGCGACTCGCGGTTTGAGCTCCTCCGGCCCGGCACCGCTGGCGGCGGCTGCCCACCTCCTAGAGCGTTACGCCGCGTTCGCCATCGACCTGGACGGGGTGGTTTGGAGAGGCGAGAGCATCATCGAGGGGGCTATCGAAGGCCTCCAAGCCATAAAGGCGACGGGAAGGCCTTTCGTCTTACTGACGAACAACGGCTCGTACATCCCAGAGCTCGTCGTGGACCGGTTGGCGGAGGCAGGCTTCGACATGCCGGCTTCCCGGTTGCTTACCTCGACGATAGCTACGCGCCGCTGGATAACCGAGCACGGTTTGGCCGGAGAGAGCGCTTTTGCGATGGGGCCGAACCTCGAGCAGCAGCTCCAGGACCTAATGGAGGTCCGCCGGATAGAACCGGGCGCGGCTGCGAGGGTTGTCGTAGTCGGGCGCGACGAGGAATTCACATACCTGCGGATGAAGGTGGCGGCAGATTCGATTCGCGCGGGAGGTGCTTTTGTCGCCCTGAACAAGGACCCGATCATGCCCGTGCATGACGGTGTCGTCCCCGGGACCGGGTCGATCGTTGCCGCCCTCGAGGCTGCATCCGGCGCCAAGGCGACGATCATCGGGAAGCCTCAGGAGCCCATGATGCAAGCAGCGGCCGACCTGCTCGGAGCGGAGCCGGTGCTGATGATCGGCGACCGCATCGAGTCGGACATCGCGGGGGCTCGGCGGATGGGCTGGGACGGCGCAATCGTCCTCACTGGGCTGACGAAAACCCTGCCCAAGGAGACGAAGCCGGACTACGTACTCTCGTCTCTCGGCGCCCTTGCCCGGGAGAAGGAGGAGCTCAGGGTCCAAGCCGGATCCGGGAGAGGGGGACCAGGCGGCGAAGCCACGTCAGGTAGCGAGGGCGAAGGCATCGCGCAGGCTCCTCGGGGCGCCGGCGGTCAGGCGTAGGGCCAGCCGGGCTGCGGCTGCGGCCTTTGCCGCTCTCGCCAACCGCCGAACACGAAGATGAGGATCGCTCCTGCAATGAATCCTCCGACGTGGGCAACCCAGGCGACGCCCCCCTCTCCCGGCTGCTGGCCCTGTCCGATGAAGAACTGGGAGACGAACCACATCCCGAGAACGACGAAGGCAGGGAGCCGTATGCGGCCGAGCAGGAGCCATAAGATCGGGATCGGAAGGATGGCGTGGATGTGGGCTCGAGGAAAAAGCACCATGTATGCACCCAGCAGGCCGGAGACGGCGCCGCTGGCCCCGACCGTGGGGATCTGGGAATCGGGATTCGCCAAGACATGGGCTAGCCCTGCCGCGATCCCGACGACGAAGTAGAACAGCAGAAACTTGACCCGTCCCAGCCGGTCCTCGATGTTGTTTCCGAAGACCCAGAGAAAGAGCATGTTCCCCCCCAGGTGAAGGATTCCTCCGTGAAGGAACATCGAGGTTACGATCGATCCCAGCACGGACTTGTCCCTTAGGGGAAAGCCGGGACACACCGAACCGGTGAGCTGGCTGCCGTCGGTGACCTCGTCGGGCACCAACCCCCACTCGTAGAAGAATTGCTGGACGCGGCAGCGCTGAATCGCGCACTCCGTGAACCCTCTTGGGCAGGCCAGATCCTGCCCGAAGTTTGGCTGGACGAAGAACAGGATCACGACGTTCACCGCTATCAAGAGCGCGGTGAGGTACGAGAAGGTCGACGTCGGATTCTCGTCGTGGATGGGGATCAGGGAGGTACCGGGGACCATGCGAGCAGGATATCGGTTGCCAAAGCGAACGCGTGGCCGGTCGTTTCCGAAAAAGCGTCGTTTTCGTTAACAGAAATAAACAAGCCTTGACAAACTATTACATCTCTTGAGACTCTACCGCTCCACCATGCGAGCCCCGAAGCTGGTAGGACGAGCATCTGTTGCGACCCTGGTCTCCGCATCGATCCTCGCTGCGCTACCGGGCCTGCCTGTCGCTGCCGCAGAGTCCGACCCACTCCAGAAAGAGCTGGACGCCACCGCGGCGGCTTACGGCCGTCTCGAGACGCAGCTCGCGGATACGGAGGCAAAGCAGGTCAAGCTGAGCCGAGACCTCGCAAACGCCGACCGGATCCTGGCCGAGCAGACAAGGGCGCTGAAGGCACGTGCAGGGTACATGTACAAGAAGGGAGGAGTGAGCGCCTTTCTTGGCGACCTGCTTACGGCCCCCAACCTCGGCGTGTTCATCAAGAGGATCTACTACCTCGAGCGGCTCGGGGGTCGGGACACCGAGATCGCGGAGAGACTCCGGATCACCCAGAAGCGCGCGGACATCATCTCCGCTCAGCTCGAGCAAGCACGGGCGAGACAGGTAGCGCTCTTGGAGCGGCTGCGGGAGAAGCGGCTCCAGCTGGAGGCGAAGTTCAAGGGCTTGAAGGTTGCGGACAACGTGAACAAGGTAAGCCGTGCGGGCAAGTTCGCCTCCTTCTCTCTCCCGATAGGTGGGCCGACGGCGTTTGCCAACAGCTGGGGAGCGCGTCGTTCGGGAGGACGCCGGCACAAGGGTACCGACGTAATGGCGCCCTGCGGCGCCCCGGTGATAGCCGTCACGGACGGCATCATCAGCAACCTCCACTCGGGAGGAAACGGGGGGATCATGGCTTACCTCAGGGCCGATAACGGGGACGTCTTCTTTTATGCGCACCTGAGGAGGTACGCCCCTGAGATCGCGAATGGGATGAGGGTTACGACCGGCGATCTGATCGGCTACAACGGCAATACCGGGAACGCCAGGGGCGGGCCATGCCACGTCCATTTCGAGTGGCATCCGCGCGGGGGCGGGCCCGTAAACCCGTATTCCCTGCTGGCCGCTGCGAGATAGCTACCGGACGCTGAATGGCTCTCGTGAGCCAGCCGCAATGCCCGTGAGGCGTGAAATACAATCGGGTTGTGGACGGGTCTGCAGACGAGGAAGGCGCCCCCGACAGCTTGCTTGATTTGTCGGAAGTCGATGCACGTGACCTTCTTGCCCGAATTGCCACGAAACCCCTCGAGGAGCGAGCCGAGCTGATCGAGGCCCTGGTCCGCCGGCTGGAGGGCGAGCTGGAATCGACCCGCCTGGGCCCCTCCCCGGAGGCCACCGAATGAGCCGGCGCCGGCTCGACGCCGAGATGGTCAGGCGCGGACTGGCCGAGAATGCCGACGAAGCTCGCCGCGCCATCGACCAACGCTCCGTCGTCGTCGATGGGGCTCCGGCAATGAAGGCGGGGAGTCTCGTCGAAAAGGACAGCCGTATTCGGGTGGAACGGCCGAGGCGGTTCGTCTCCCGAGGGGGGGAGAAGCTGCAGGGCGCGCTGGAAGATCTCGGAATCGACGTTGCGGGGAAGCGGTGCCTCGACGCGGGTGCGGGGTCGGGCGGGTTCACCGACTGCCTTCTTCAGCGAGGGGCCGAGTGCGTCGTAGCGGTCGACGTCGGGTACGGCCAGTTCGATTGGACGCTTCGAAGAAATCCGCGCGTCCGGCTACTCGAAAGGACAAACATCCGCCACCTGCCGATTCCCGGCCTCGCAGGTTCGTTCGACCTCGTAGTCGGGGACCTCAGCTTTGTCACGCTGAGGTCGCTAGTCCCTACGCTTGTGGCGATGGCCCGCGAGGATGGCACTCTGCTGCTCCTCGTCAAGCCTCAGTTCGAGGTCCCTCCTAGGCTCGTGGGCGCTGGAGGCGTGATCACCGACCCAGCAGCCTGGCAGCTTGCCGTCGAGTCGGTAGCGGATGGGCTTCAGGAGGCCGGGTGGGCGGTGGTCGCGGTGACGCCTTCACGCCTGCGAGGAGCAGACGGGAATCAAGAATTCTTCCTCGAGGCTCGCCGAGGCGTGGGCCGCGCCGCCGACGCCATCTCGAAGGCGGTGGCGTCGCTCAGTTGAAAACCGTCGGGCTGGTCACCCACCCGACTAGTCCTAGGGCAAAGGAGGCGGCCGAGGCCCTCGTGGACTTGGCGCGGGCTCGCCGCCTGGAGGTGATCGATCCGTCCCAACCCGAAGCTCGCCCGGATGTCGTGGTCGCCTTGGGTGGGGATGGAACGATCCTAAGAGCCAGCCAGCAGGCGTGGACCCATGACGTTCCCGTCCTAGGGGTGAACTTGGGAAACCTAGGATTTCTGTCCACCATAAACCTCGACCGGCTCGATCAGGTCCTCGACGACCTGGCCCATGGCATCTACCGCGTCGAGCTGCGGATGATGCTCGAAGCCACGGCTTTCACCGACGGCGAGGTCGCTCACGTGATGGCCCTGAACGAGATCGTCCTTGAACGGGAGAGGCTGTCTCGGGTTGTGGTGATACGTGTGTTGGTCGGTGAGGAGGTCGTCGCCAACTACATCGCCGACGGCTTCATTGTCTCCACGCCCACCGGTTCCACGGCTTACTCGCTATCTGCAGGTGGACCCGTGGTCGAGCCCGAGGTGCAGGCGATGGTGCTGACGTCGGTCTGTGCGCACTCCCCCCTGTGGCGCTCTATCGTCGTGGGTCCGGGCCGGACCGTCGTGCTGGAGACTCCATGGGACTCGGTCGGTTTCTCCGCCGACGGCAGGGGGGTGGCCACGCTCGAGCCGGGCAGTAGAGTCAAGGTTCGCCCCCACAAGAGGCCTCTGAGGCTCCTAACCCTCGAGCATCCCAACTTCTACGACAAGCTCCGCATCAGGTTTCACGTCCAGCACGACCCATGAGAGGCCGTCGATGAGCTCGAGAGGGGCCGTTAGGAGCCGCAGGTACAATCGATGGATGTTCTTCAAGAGCCGGCGACGCTCCGAGCATCGGGACGCCGGGCCCCTTGAAGGAGTTGCTCGGGTTGGACGGCGGACGAAGCAGCTGACCACACGGCTGCTACCGGGCGAGATCGCCGTCATAGACCATCCAGACCTCGACCGGATCGCGGCAGAGGGCCTCGTCGAGAAGCAGGTCAAGGCGGTGATCAACGCCGCTTTATTCTCCACCGGACGCTACCCGAACCTGGGTGCGCTCGTCCTGTGTGGGGCGGGGATCACTCTCATCGAGCACGCGGGGCCAAACCTGTTCGCGCGCATTCGTGACGGGGACCGCGTCCGGCTCGAGGAGGGCAGGATCTTCGTCGGAGACGAGGTTGTCGCCAAGGGCGAGGTGGTGACGCTGGAGCAAGCCCAGGAGAGGCTCGACGCCTGCAAGAAGAACATCGCAACCGCATTGGAGAGCTTTGCCGAGAACACGCTCGAGTACATGATCAACGAGCGCGACTACCTCGTCGAAGCGATCCGGTTACCCGAGATCAAGACGGACTTCCGAGGAAGGCACGTCCTGGTGGTCGTCCGGGGTTATGGCTACAAGGAGGACCTGGCTTCGCTTCGAGGCTACATCCACAACTTCCGCCCCGTTTTGGTGGGGGTTGACGGGGGCGCCGACGCTCTTCTGGATCTCAAGCTCCAGCCCGACTTGATCATCGGGGATATGGACTCCGTGACGACGAGAGCCCTCACTTCTGGCGCCGAGCTCGTTCTTCACGCGTTCCCCGACGGGACCGCTCCCGGCCGAGAGAGGCTCGACGCGCTCAACCTCAAGTACGCGACGTTCCAGGCTCCCGGGACCAGTGAGGACGTCGCCTTGTTGCTTGCCCATGAGAAGGGAGCCGAGCTCATCGTTGCCGTGGGCGCGAGGGCAAGCATGGTCGAGTTCATGGACAAGGGCAGGAAGGGGATGGCCTCCACGTTCCTCGTCAGGCTTCGGGTCGGACCCAAGCTTGTCGATGCCAAAGGGGTCAGCGAGCTCCACTCCTCCGGCCCGAGCAGGCCCGAGCTCTTCGGGCTCGTCCTGGCGGCTCTCGTGACGATGCTGATTGTCGTCGCAATCTCTCAACCGATGCGTCTGGTTCTCGACGCGGCAGGTGACTGGGTCAAGGACGTATGGTTCATGATCCGCCACGCCGTGCCTTGACGGGACTCCGAACGAAAGTCCGCTCCGGAGCGGCGCCACCACGAGTTAGTTGATCAGCTTTCGTTATCACGTCGTCACCTTGGTGGCGGTCTTTCTGGCTCTCGGAGTGGGTGTGCTGTTCGGTGTGTCCTTCATCGACCAGAGCACGGTGGAAACGCTGCGGAATGCCCAAACGCGGCTGGGGACGCGAAACCAACAGCTCAGGGACCGGATCGTGGCGCTGGAGAACGAGAGCGAGTCGCTAAAGGCGTACGTTTCCTCGAGCCGGGATGCTGTCGTGAGGGGGGCTCTCGAGGGCCGGTCGGTGGTCATCGTCGGCTTTGAGTCGACCCCGGCATCCACCGTTGAGGCCGTGGTGGGGACGATCGAGCTCGCCGGGGGACGGGTCGACGGCTCGCTGACGCTCTCGGACCGGCTCGACCTGCGGACCGACGACGGACGTCGGAGGCTTGCCGCCGTGCTCGAGTCACCGTCGCTGGAAGCAAGAGGGCTCGCGGAGCTTGCCGTCGCGCAGCTCACGGCGGCGCTTGCAGCCGGCGACGCTGCTTTTCTCAGGCAGCTGATCGGAACGGGACTTGCGACCGGCACCCCCCCGAGCGGCGAGCCCGCTTCGCTGGGGAGGGCCGTCGTCGTCGCCGGGGGGAGGGGGTCCCGAGAGCTCAACGAGCGAATTGCCCTGCCGCTCGTGCGGAGCTTGGCGAGCTCGCCGGTTGTCACAGCCGTGGTCGAGGCCGGCTCAACCTCTCTTCAAATGCTGACTTCCCTCAGGCAGGATTCGGGGCTTCGAGTTGTGACGGTCGATGGAATCGATACTCCACTGGGCCAGGCCGCCCTTGCTACCGGCCTGCGAGCCGGCTTCGGCGGCCAGTTCGGCAGCTACGGCTTTGGTCCCGGTGCGACCACTGCCCTTCCCGCCGGCTGAAGCGGCGCAACCGATCTATGTCCTGATCCCCGTCTCCTGGGCCGGCAGGGCGCGAGCTATGCCGACGATCCCATCCACTATTGCGCGGGCCAGGCACGGAACGTGATCGTACAGGCGGCGGAACTCGTAGCCCGAGATCACGGCAAGCTCCATGGGGGTGACACAGGTGAGCGTGGCTTGGTGCGTTCCCCCTCGCAAGGCCGCCAGGTCTCCAAACACCTTGCCGCGCGCGATGGTCCCCAAGCTCTCGCCGCCGCGGGTAACGGCAGCTTCACCCTTCAAGACCACCATAACCTCATCTGCTCTCGCACCTTCGAGGGCCAGCGTTCTTCCTGCGTCGACGTGCACGACGTCACAGGAGCGTGCGACGAGGAGGAGCTCGGGTTGAGAGCAACGGGCGAACAGGGGCAGCTCCTTTAGTTTTTGGACCTTCAGGTCCTTCTTCGAGAACTGGAGCCTGGGTGTCACGGAACCGCCTTTGATCTCCTGCATCCCCTGCCAAGTGGCCTTTTCGGCAATAGTAGAGTAGGGTTAATTGGACATGAAAGCTATAGCCAATCGGAAGAAATTGGCATGAAACCGGTCGAGGAGTTCGCGACCCTTCTCACGGAGTGGGAGACGGGGAGCGGTCCGCT
>JALZBO010000004.1 GCA_030863545.1 Actinomycetota bacterium | reverse complement strand
GTCGCCGTGAAACGGAGTCACTACCGGGGCGGCGGGGGGATGTGGTCCTGGATCCTCCACCGCGGGTCGGGGCTTGCCGTCCTCGGATTCCTCTTCCTGCACGTTGTTGACACGTCCCTGCTGATGTTCGGCCCCCGCGTCTACAACACGATGGCGAGGATCTACGAGAGCGCGGCGTTCAGGCCCCTCGAAGTGCTTCTAATGTTCTTCCTCCTCTACCACGCCTTCAACGGGCTGCGGGTCATCGCCATCGACTTCTGGCCCCGCGCGGCGCGGCGACAAGCGGCGCTGACGCGCGCCGTGTGGGTCGTGACGCTAGCGCTATTTCTCCCCTCGGCCTTTGTGATGATGCGGCCCATCTTCTCGTGATGGACCGGCCCCCTTCATGACGTGGCGCTTTTCGCTTCACGACGCGGCCACTCTTCTCGTGGCCCCGCCCCCGCTCTGATTGATGGCGGCGGTCGAAGAGGCGCACACGCCCGGTCCCGAACCCCGCGTCTTTCGCGGCAGCGGCGAGGTTCGCTCATGGCTTTTCATGCGCATCTCCGGCTTGTTCCTCGTTTTCCTTGCGCTCGGGCACATGGCGATAATGCACGTGATCGGCGGCGGCGTGGATCGTGTCAACTTCAGCTTCGTCGCGGGCCGGTGGACGGGGGCGTTTTGGCGCACCTACGACTGGCTGCTCCTGCTGCTCGCGCTTTTACACGGCGCCATAGGCGCGCGAACGACGATTCGCGACCACATCCGGCGGAGGGGCTGGAACCGTCTCGCCACCGGGGCGCTCTGGACGGTAACGGGTTTCTTGCTCGTGCTCGGGACTATCGTGATCGTGACGTTCGACGCACCCCCGGGAGCCTCCGGCTGAAGTGGGGACGGGCTACCACCGCTTCGACTGCGTCATCGTAGGAGCCGGGGGGGCCGGATTGAGGGCCGCGCTCGAGACTTCCCCCGGCGCGAGCACGGCCGTGATCAGCAAGCTCTACCCGACTCGCTCCCACACGGGGGCCGCGCAGGGCGGCATGTGCGCAGCGCTCGGCAACGTCGAGGAGGACAGCTGGGAGTGGCACGCCTTCGACACGATCAAGGGCGGAGACTACCTGGTCGACCAGGATGCCGCGGAGATCATGTGCCGCGAGGCGGTCGATGCGATTTACCACCTCGAGCACATGGGCCTCCCCTTCGACCGGACTCCGGACGGCCTCATCGACCAGCGGCGCTTCGGGGGGCACACGAGAAACCGCGGCGAGGCTCCGGTGCGCCGCTCCTGCTACGCGGCCGACCGGACGGGCCACATGATCCTGCAGACTCTCTACCAGCAGTGCCTCAAGCTGGGCGTCCGATTCTTCAACGAGTGGCACGTGATGGACGTCATCCTCAGCAAAGGCGAGTCCGGCGACCCGGTCTGTGCGGGGGTGGTCGCATACGACCTCAAAACGGGATCGCTGCACGTGTTCCACGCGAAGACCGTGCTTTTCGCCACCGGAGGGTTCGGAAGGCTGTACGAGATAACTTCGAACGCCCATACGCTGACCGGCGACGGCCCCGCCGTCGTGCTGAGACGCGGCGTCCCAATGGAGGACATGGAGTTCTTTCAATTCCACCCGACCGGCATCTACGGGATCGGCATCCTCCTCTCGGAAGCGGCGAGGGGCGAGGGAGGGATTCTCCTAAACGGCGAGGGGGAGCGATTCATGGAGCGCTACGCCCCGACGATCGCCGACCTGGCACCGCGGGACATCATCGCCCGGGCAATCCACACCGAGGTCAAGGAGGGCCGGGGAGTGGACGGCCGGGACTACGTCCACCTCGACCTCACGCACTTGGGAAGGGAGGTCATCGAGGAGAAGCTGCCGGACATATCCGGCTTTGCACGGACGTACCTCGGGCTCGAGCCGGTGGAGGAGCCCCTGCCTATCCAGCCGACGGCTCACTATGCGATGGGCGGGATCCCGACGACTGTCGAGGCGCAGGTGGTTGTCGACGAGGTCAACACTCCCCTTGAGGGACTGTTCGCGGCGGGCGAATGCGCCTGCATATCGGTTCATGGGGCCAACCGGCTCGGTACCAACTCGCTTCTCGACATCGTCGTCTTCGGGCGGAGAGCGGGGGTCAAGATGGTGTCGCACGCCGCCGCGTCCGACTTCCCCGACCTGCCGGAAAACCCGGAACGAGAGGTTGCGGAGACTCTTCGGGCGATCCTCGACCACCCGCCGGGCGTACGGATCGCCCTCATTCGGGACCGGCTCGCCAGGCAGATGACGGCTGAGTGCGGGGTCGTACGAGACGGCGACTCGCTCGCCCGGGCAGCAGCCGTGGTCGCGGAGCTGCAAGACCTCTACGCCAGGGTCTCCGTGGACGACAAGGGGAGCTTGTACAACCAGGAGCTGATCGAGGCGGTGGAACTCGGCTTCCTGCTCGACCTTGCCGACGTCACGGTGGCGGCAGCTACAGCGAGGACCGAGAGCCGCGGTTGCCACTACCGAACCGACTACCCGGAGCGCGATGACGACACGTGGCTGAAGCACTCCCTCGCGAGCTTACGGCCGGACGGCTCGGTCGATCTTCGCTACAAGGCCGTGACGATAACCAACTATCCGCCCCAAGAGCGCAGGTACTGATCGCAGTGGTAGTTTCCGAACTAGCTCAATCACGAGAACGTCAGGAGTGATGCATGGGGATCAACACGATCATCATCAAGCGGCACCTTCTTACGCATCCCTTTTACGTGAGGTGGCAGCAGGGCAAGGTCCCGATGGACACCCTCCAGGAGTACGCGAAGCAGTACTACCACTACGAGTCCGCGCTTCCCGGGCTCCTGAGGTGCGCCATGGAACACATGGAGGAGGGCCCTGCCCGGGAGGCCGTAGCTGAGGTGCTCGCCGATGAGTCTTCGTACCCCACCGCTCACACCGACATGTGGCTCGACTTCGCCGCCGGCCTGGGACTCGATCGAGCCGATGTTGAGGTTTGCAGAGCCTCCCCCAGAACCGTCAACCTCGTCGAGACGTACACGTCGCTCTGCGCCAGGGGGGCGGACGAGGCGCTTGCGGCCCTCTACGCGTACGAGGCGCAGCTGCCGGAGGTCGCAAAGGCCAAGAGCGATGGTCTCAGGCGGTTCTACGGCGTCACCGACGAGTCGGCTCTCGCCTTCTTCGACCTCCACTCGACCCTCGACGTCGAGCATGCCCGGGCCCTCAAGTCGGCTCTGCGTGAGTCGGAGTTGAGCAGGGAGTCCGCCCACCTCGCCATGGACGCGTGGTGGGGGATGCTCGACCAGTTCTGCTAGGACGGATTCCTAAGGCGGCACTACTAATCTCTAAAGAGCGGGATTTGAGGCCGGCCCGAGGAGTGGGGCCGAGAACAGCTGCAAGGCGAAGGACTGGAGGAACTCTTGAACCCTGGCGCCCTCAGCGACGTCGACGTCCTCGTCCGAAGAGAGGACCCCTCCTCGGGACACCCGCCCCGCTGGGTCTCGTACAACGTCCGCCTCGAGCCGAGGGGGCGCGTCCTCGACGCTCTGCATTACATCCGCTGGCACATCGACGGCTCACTCGGCTTTAGGCGCTCCTGCGCGCACGGGGTCTGTGGCTCCGACGCCATGATGATCAACGGCGTCAACCGCCTCGCATGTGCCGTTCTTTGGAGCGACCTCCAGCAGCCGATCAGGATCGAGCCGCTTCCCGGCTTCAAGGTGGAGAAGGACCTCATCGTCGACATGGGGCCATTCTTCGATGGGTATCGGGCCGTGATGCCATGGCTGATCAACGAGGGGGAGCCACCCGATCGTGAGCGCCTCCAATCGCCCGCCGAGCGCCGGCGGTTCGACGACACCACGAAGTGCATTCTGTGTGCGGCCTGCACCTCCTCATGCCCTATCTACTGGGGCGACCGCGGCTACATTGGCCCGGCGGCGATCGTCAACGCCCACCGGTTCATCTTCGACTCTCGGGATCAGGGGGCCGCCGAGCGCCTCGAGATCCTCAGCTCCCCCGAGGGCGCCTTCCGCTGCCGGACGATCTTCAACTGCACCGACGCCTGCCCCCGCGGCATCCGCGTGACGGAGGCAATCCAGGAGGTCAAGCGCGCCTCGATTCGAAAGCAGCCGTAGGGCCGCCAAGGACCGCGGCTCCAGAGCAGCAAGGCTGGAGGGTGGCCGCAGTTGCTTCGTCCAAGGGAGCTTCGAGGCGGGCGCGACCTGCCTACATCCCGCTCATGAGCTGGAAGTAGTTGTCGTCCGGGTCCGAGAGCGTGGCGATCCATCCGATCGGCGCGTCACCCGCCTGGTACGGCTCTTGCACCACGGTTGCTCCCGCACTTGTAAGCTTTTCGAAATCGCCCTTCACGTCTTGGCTTTCGATGTTCCAGATGATCCTGCCGGGATGGGCGTTGCGCCCCTTGACCCCGTCGTGCGGCCCCACCGTGAGCCACCCGCCGCCGATCCGCCAGGCGTGGAATCCGCCGCCGCTGTGAACGGGGTCGCCGAAGAGCCGGCGGTAGTAGCCGGCCAGGCGCTCCGGGTCCTCAGACCCGATCAAGACACTGTTCAGGTTCATCTCCCCTCCTCTCTCGCTCACGCGCACCCTACGCAATCCGGACGTTCGCTAGAGGCGCTCCAACCGGCCGACACCGGTTCCACCCAACCTCGAGGCGCCGCCGGATCACTCTGCGCTCGTGGGATCGGGAACCGGATCGGCCAGGGCTATGACCGGTGGTTCGTTCGGTTCGGCATCCGAATCAGACTCGGCTTCCGGTCCAGAACCTGTTCGCGCGCCTCGAAGCAGGGTTGCTACGAGCACCGCCAGCCCCACGGAGCCCAGCACGCTGATAATCGCCGCCGTGTGGAGCCCTTGCGTGAAAGCTTCGCGAGCCGCGTCGATGAGCGCACCGCCCACATCAGGCGGAAGCTGGCGCGCGACCTCGACGGCGCCCCCCAGCGTGTCTCGTGCGGCATCGGCCGCTTCCATCGAGACCTCTCGTGGGATCGCACCTCTCATCGCCTGCCGGTAGATCGCCACTCCGATGCTCCCGAAGAGTGCGATGCCGAGGGCTCCCCCGAGCTCCGCAGAGGTCTCCGATAAGCCCGCTGCTTGCCCCGCACGCTCCGGTGGGACGGAACCGATGATGAGGTCGTTTGTCAGGGTGAACAACGGAGCCGTGCCGAGCGAGAAGATGACCGACGCGGTGACGATGACCGCGAAGCCGGAGGATGTCCCGACCTGCGTGAAGACCGCAAAGCCGCCGGCGGCGATCAAAAGGCCTGCAGCCATGATCGTAGCCGGAGGAACCCGGCGAACGACGACCGGCGTCAGTTGCGCGCCGACGACGAACGCCAATGCCCAAGGAAGGATCCAGAGGCCGGCCTCGAGGGGCGAGAGCCCGAGCACGAGCTGCAGGTACTGAGGGAAGAAGAGAAAGCCGCCAAAAGATACCAGGACCCCCAGACCGTAGGTGGCGAGGGAAGCGCTAAACAGTGGGAGCCTGAAGAGCCGTAGATCGACGAACGGGTCCTGAAGCTTCAGCTGTCTGCGCACGAACGCCGCAGCTACCGCAGCCCCGGCCACCATCGATAGGGCAGGCAACGCCGCCACCCCGTCCTGTGCGATCTCCTTGAGGCCGAAGATCACTGCCAGCACGGCGGCGAGCGATAGAGCCGCGCTCACAACATCCGGCCGGCCGGCGGCGGGATCCCTGTATTCGGGAAGCAGCCTCGGCCCGAGGATCAGCAACAGGATCATTACGGGCACGGCCAGCAGGAACACGGCGCCCCACCAGAAGAAAGTCAGCATCAACCCGCCGAGCAGGGGCCCGATAGCGGCGCCCACCGAGAAGCTCGTGATCCACACGCTGATTGCGATCGTGCGCTGGCGCGGGTCCAGGAACATGTTGCGTATGAGGGACAGGGTGGATGGGGCGAGCGTCGCGCCCGCGATACCTAGGACCGCGCGCGTCGCGATGAGCATCTCGGCGCTCGACGAGAAGGCTGCGAGCACGGACGCCACACCGAACGCCCCGGCGCCGATCATGAGCAGGCGGCGGCGCCCTATCCGGTCGCCGAGAGCGCCCATCGTGATCAGCGATCCGGCCACCAGGAAACCGTAGATGTCGATGATCCACAGAAGCTCGACGCTGCTGGGGCGCAGATCGGCGCTGATTGCGGGCACCGCGAGGTGTAGGACGGTCAGGTCCATGACGTAGAGGACGCACGCAAGAGCGATCACCCCCAGGCCGATCCACTCGCGCCGGCCGGCGGAGGGTGGGGCGGCGTCCTCGGTTGTGGCCATTAGCACTCCCGGAGTGAGGTCGAGCTTTCTAATAAGACGTGTCGGCGCGCAAAGAATCATCGCCTGAGAAACGGCAATCTGTCCGAAAAGACGGCCCGGCACCCGCCGCTCGGGCCGAGGCGCCGGCCTCTCGTTCGCCGCCCCGGCCTCTCCTGCAAGTCCTTCGCTTGACGAAAAACCTACTCCGACGTAGGTTACGGAAGCGTAAGATCGCATCTTCCTCCCTCCAGACGACCCCTTACACGAAAGGACTCCGCCTGTGGCCCAGCGGCTTGCCACGTCCCCACTTCCCAACGCCCTCCGAAGACCCATCCTCGAGACGCCCCCTGAGAAGAGCATCAAGTTGGAGCGTCGGCTCTCTCTGGCCGTGACGATCCTTCCGTTCCTGGGGGCGCTCGTGGGGATTCCCTTGTTCTGGGGCAAGGGAGTCGAAGCCCTCGATCTCACGCTCTTCTTCGTCTTCTACTGCATCTCGGGAATGGGCGTCACGGTCGGTTTCCACCGCATGCTCACGCACCGCAGCTTCGAGGCGCCCAAGTGGCTCAGAGTGACTCTCGCGGTGCTCGGCTCTTTGGCAGTGCAGGGCCCGGTGATCCGCTGGGTGGCGGACCACCGCCGCCATCACGCCTACGCCGACCGCCCCGGAGATCCCCACTCCCCGCACCTGGACGAGGCGGAAGGGGTCAAGGGGGTCCTGCGCGGCCTCTGGCATGCCCATATGGGCTGGTTCTTCGACGCCGAACGCACAAACGCTAGGAAGTTCGCCCCGGATCTGGTGGCAGACCCCGCCCTCGTCAAGGTCAACAAGGCGTTTCCGTGGCTAACGTTCGCGTCCTTCACGCTACCGGCAATGATCGGGCTTGCCATCACCCAGACCTGGAGCGGCATGGTGACCGCATTCGTCTGGGGATCGCTCTTCAGGGTGTTCTTCCTGCACCACGTCACCTGGAGCATCAACTCTCTTTGCCACTTCTATGGCAAGAGGCCGTTCGAGAGCAGGGACCTCAGCACCAACAACTGGCCGCTGGCGCTCGTCTCCTTCGGAGAAGGCTGGCACAACAGCCACCACGCCTTCCCTACCTCCTACCGTCATGGCTTGGAGCGCGGGCAGTTCGACCCAAGTGCCTGGGTCATACGCGGGTTCGAGAAGTTGGGTTGGGCCAGGAACATCCGGCAGCCCAGCCCGGAGCAGATGGAGGCCAAGCGGATCGCTGCAGCTCGCGCAGCCGCCGACGAGCTCGAGAACGAAAGGCTGAAAGAGGTCCAGAGCTAGATGGCGGCCGGGCCGAGCCCCGATCCAAAGCCATCGGCGGCGAAGCTCGGGGTAGTCCCGGGAGGCCGCGGCCTAACACCGCCCCGTTCGAGGATGAGTGGCCGGGCCCGCCGCGAACAGCTCGTTCAGGTCTCCAAGGCGCTATTTGCCGAGAAGGGCTTCGAAGCCGCCTCGATCGAGGAGGTGGCCCACCGCGCTAACGTCTCGAAGCCCGTCGTGTACGAGCACTTCGGCGGAAAGGAAGGGCTGTACGCGGTCGTCGTAGACCGCGAGATGCACGCCCTCCTCAACCGGGTCACCGAGGCCCTCGTGGCTACGCACCCGAGGAGGAGGCTCGAGCAGGCGGCGGTGGCCCTTCTGACGTACATCGAGGACGAACAGGATGGGTTTCGAATCCTGTTGCGCGACTCGCCCGTCGCCAGCACGTCGGGAAACTTTGCCTCGCTGGTCGGCGACATGGCGAGCCAGGTCGAGCACATCCTCGCCGAAGAGTTCCGCAAGCTCGGATACGATCCGACGATGGCGCCCCTGTATTCCCACGCCCTGGTAGGGATGGTCGCCCTCGTAGGCCAATGGTGGGTGGATGCGGAGAAGCCCAGCAGGGACGAAGTCGCCGCCCACCTCGTGAACCTAGCGTGGAACGGCCTGAGCCATCTCGACCCCAATCCGAAGCTCGGCCGGGGCTGACTTCGGCCGGGGCATTCTCGAGAAGGCTGCGGGAACCCGTGAAGCACGCGAACATATCGGCATGATCACGACTTGGTCGCCCTCCTCTTGGAGGGCACGGCCCGCCCAGCAGCAGCCCGACTGGACGGAGGACTCGCGCCTGGACCAGGTCCTGGCCGAGCTGAAGCGCCTGCCGCCGCTCGTGTTTGCAGGCGAGGCGCGGTCGCTCAAGGCTGCACTTGGCAAGGCCGGCCGAGGAGAGGCTTTCGTCCTTCAGGCGGGAGACTGCGCCGAGTCCTTCGACACGTTCTCGGCCGACCACATCCGCGACCAGCTCAAGGTCATCCTCCAGATGGCGCTCGTGCTGACCTATGCCTCGGGGATGCCGGTAGTCAAGCTCGGGCGCATCGCCGGCCAGTTCGCTAAGCCCCGCTCATCTCCGAGCGAGACGCTCGGTGGGCAGCAGCTCCCCTCCTTCCGTGGTCATTCGGTCAACGACTTCGCCTTTACTGCCGAGGCCCGCCGCGCTGACCCGACCCGCCTCCTGCGTGCCTACCACCAGGCGGCTGCAACGCTGAACCTCCTCCGCGCACTCACCAAGGGTGGCTTCGCCGACATCAACCAGATGCACATGTGGAACCAGGAGTTCGTGGCCAAGAGCCCCCAGGGGCGGCAGTACGAAGCGATCGCCCGGCAGATCGACAGGGCTCTCAAGTTCATGCGAGCCTGCGGGATCAACCTCGAGTCGGACCACGCCCTCCACCAGGTCGACTTCTTCACCTCGCACGAAGCGCTGATCCTCGGCTTCGAGGAGGCCCTCACGCGCAGGGACAGCCTGACCGGCGAGTGGTACGACTGCTCGGCTCACCTCGTCTGGGCCGGTGAGCGGACACGTCAGCTCGACGGAGCCCACGTCGAGTTCCTCTCGGGGATAAGAAACCCCGTTGCCGTCAAGCTCGGCCCTTCCGCCACTCCCGAAGAGGTCGTCCAGCTGTGCGAACGGCTGAACCCCGACAGAGAGGAGGGAAGGCTCACTCTGATGCCGCGTCTTGGTGCATCGAGGGTCGAGGAGCGGCTCCCACCGCTGTTGCGAGCTGTGGCGGACTCCGGCCACCCGGTCGTGTGGGTCTGCGATCCCATGCACGCAAACACGTTCATCACCAGCGGCGGCGTCAAGACCCGGAGATTCGAGGACATACTCGCCGAGATCAAGAGCTTCTTTGCGGTGCATCAGCAGGAGGGGACGGTCCCAGGAGGGGTTCACCTCGAGCTCACACCGGATGATGTAACGGAGTGCCTGGGCGGCGGCAGCCAGGTGCTGGACCAGGACCTGCAAAATCGCGACCGCTACCGCTCCCTGTGCGACCCACGCCTCAATGCGAGTCAGTCGCTCGACCTCGCCTACGAGATCGCCGCCCTGCTCGGCACCTAGCGTTCGCGTCCCGCTTCCGGCGCTACATCCGCACGCTGCGCTGGCTGCGCGCGCTAGCCGCGCCCCCTCTCGTACCTCCAGACGACGATCGCCAGGGGCACGATGAACACGGCCGTGAAGACAACGTAGATCCACAGGCTGCGATCCGTGCGGCCTGTCAGGAGCTGCGGCGGAACCGTCAACAGGACGAGGGCCCCGTAGACCAGAGCCACGTAGAAAAGGGCCCGCGCTTCCTCCCATGAGGGGGCCCTGGAGACCATCCAGGCCCCCGCGGCGTTTCCGAGGATGATGGCTCCGATGAAGCGCGTGAGAACGGGCGAAATGGGCGAAGGCCACAGCGTCACTCCGATCTCGGGGCCGAGGAGAAAGAGGACCCCGACGACGACGTTGATCAAGGCCGTGGCGACGAGGGCCCGTTTGAGGAGCGGAGAAAGCGGCTGGGGGCGCGCCATCACCCGATGTCGCGGCGCCGGAAGGCGGCCAAGCCCACGGCTATGAGCGCAACGGTCACGGCGGCGAGCCCTAGCAGCGGTGCGGCTGCAACCTCTTCGCCCGGCACCTCCGGCACGTGGGTGAACGGGGAGAAGTCGAGGATCAGCTGGTCGAGCTGAAAGACCGGCCCGAGCTGGCCCAACAGGAGAAACACCACGAGAAGGCCCCATGTGGCCACCACGAACCTAGGCACCAGGCCGAAGAGCGCGACCGCGATGCCCGACAGAACCAGCGCCGCTGGTATCTGCACGAGAGCCGCCGCAAGCACCCTTGGAAGCTGCCCCGACAGGTCTGCCGTACGGAGCCCGTGCACAACTCCCGCCGTCAACCCGGCGTAGCCGAGGATGATGCCGGTTCCCACCAGCGCGAAAGTGAGATGGCCGGCAGCCCAGCGGATGCGGCCGACGGGGGTCGCCAGGATCGGTTCGAGCCTAAGGCTCGTCTCCTCCGAGCGAAGGCGCAGCGTCGCTTGGGCAGCGTAGACGGCGGCAACGAAACCGCAGCTACCCATCGCTGCGGAGATGAACGCGTCGACGACGCCTGCCTCGCCGCCGATCCGCTCGAATACCTCTGCAAGCTGCGGGTTCGCATCGAGCATGTCGGCCACGCCCTCGGCTATCGAACCAAAGGCGGCGCCGGCGACGGCGAACGCCAATGCCCATGCGATGAGAGCTCCCCGGTGCAGCCGCCAGGCAAGCGAGAGGGGGCTTGCAAGCTCGGCCCCCGCCTCGACCGGCCCCACCCTCGCCGGCACGAGGCCCGAACCGACATCGCGGCGCCTAACCAGCGCGTAGGCGGCGCCGACGAGAACCGCCACGAAACCGGCCATCAGCCCCAGAACCCACCATCGTTCCCCCGCGAAGGGCCGGATCTGCTGTGTCCACCCGATGGGTGAGAGCCAGGAGAGCCACGAAGGGCCGCCTTCGCCGGCGGAATCACCCGCGGCTCGCAGAAAGTACGCGACTCCGAGCGCCGCCCCCGCTATGCCCGAGGCTGCCCGGGCACCCTCCGTCATCTGAGCAGTAACCGCCGCTACCGCGCCGAACATCCACCCTGCCCCCGCAAGCGCCAGCCCGAGCGCAGCTGCTCCCAACGGATCCTCGCCAGCCGCGGCCAGACCCACCGCAACCAGGACGCCCAGAAGCAGGTTGGCGAGGAACACCAGGGCAAGGGCGGCGGTTAGCGGCGCGAGGCGGCCGATTGCTCCAGCGGCGACCAGCTCGAGACGCCCGGTCTCCTCCTCCGCCCGCGTGTGCCGAACGACGGTGAGGAGGCTCATGAGGGCTGCAAGCACGGCGCCGAACCCTCCCACCCGCCAGGCGGTCAAGCCGCCTATGGACGTGCCGTTGAAGAGGGGCCCCGTCAACGCGATCACTGCGGGATTGCCCACGACCCCCGCCGAGAACTGAAGGCGCGACGCCACGTCGGGGACGAGGCTCGTGAACGCAAACGCCGTCGAGACCGTCACGGTTGCCAGTGTTGCTATCCAGATTGGGAGGCGGACGCGATCGAGCCGTGCCGCGAGACGGAGCAACGCCCCCGTCCCCGCGAGCGACCTCATGCGTCGGCGGAAAGGTCGGCCGGGGGAAGCTCCGCGTTGTCGTAATGGCGAAGAAAGATCTCCTCCAAAGTCGGTGGGTTGCTGACCAGGCTTTGCAGGCCGGCCATGCTGATGAGGCGCACGGCCATGTCGAGCTCGCTGCTGTCGACCTCGAAGCGAACCCTGCGGCCATCGACGACGAGGTTGTGGATGCCGGGAATGTCCTCCAGCCCAGGGACCGGGGCGTCGACGACCGCCTCGATCGAGGTTCGGGTGAGGTGGCGGAGCTCGGCCAGTGTGCCGGTCTCGGCCGTCCGCCCGCTCCGGATGATGCTGATCCGGTCGCAGAGCGCCTCGACCTCGGCGAGGATGTGACTCGATAGCAAGACGGTTCGCCCGGTATCCCTCTCCTCGTTTATGCACCGGCGGAACTCGGCTTCCATCAGAGGGTCGAGCCCCGCGGTTGGCTCGTCGAGGAGGAGGAGCTCGACATCGGAGGACAGAGCCGCGATCAGGGCGACCTTTTGGCGGTTCCCCTTCGAGTAGGTCCGGCCTTTCTTCGTCGGATCGAGGTCGAACCGCTCGAGGAGAGCAGCCCGTCGCTTTTCATCGAGGCCTCCCCGCAGCCTGCCGAGAAGATCGATGACCTCCCCCCCGCTGAGGTTGGGCCAGAGGTTGACGTCGCCCGGCACGTACGCGAGCCGCCGGTGGAGCTCGGCGGCATCCCGCCACGGGTCGCCGCCCAGGAGCTGTGCCTCCCCTCCATCGGCCCTGAGAAGACCGAGCAGGATACGCAGCGTGGTCGTCTTTCCCGACCCGTTCGGCCCGAGGAATCCGTGCACCTCGCCCGTCGCCACCGTTAGGTCCAACCCATCTAGAGCACGGGTCTTGCCGAAGGATTTGCGGAGACCGGCAACGCGGACGGCTGGAGGGGCCACCTGCCTACTCTACCGGCGGCGCCTGCTACTTTGCGCGCGTGCCGGCCTCGCTCTCGGCCAAGCTTTACTCGCTCGCATCAGCTACTTTTGGGCAAGAGCCCGTTTCCAAACGTGGCTCTGCGGCGATTACTTAGTTGGGTACCTTCACGATGGCCAAACCTTCCTCCATCATCGCCGACGGGCGCCCCACGACGTGGGGCTGGCTCGCCATTGCGGCCGCCGGCGGCCTCCTTTTCGTCCTGGTGCTCGCTGGCATCGCGCTCGGGGTGAGCATTCCCCTCCCGGATGCCGCTCCGGGGGGGCAGGCGACCGAGGTTCTCGCCGCCGACGGAAAGGTGATCGGCGCGATCAGCGGCGAGCAGAGACGGAAAATCGTCCCCCTCGCCGAGATATCTCCCTTCCTCCAGAAAGCCGCCGTAGCTACGGAGGACCGGACCTTCTACCAGCACTCCGGAATCAGCTTCCGGGGAATCGCCCGGGCCCTGACCACGAACGTGGGGGCCGGGGGCATCGAGCAAGGGGGCTCGACGATAACGCAGCAGTATGCGAGGAACGCGTTTCAGGAGGTGGGAACCGAGCGCTCCATCTTCCGAAAGATCAGGGAGATCGGGCTCGCCGCAAAGATCGAACGTAGGTACCCGAAGGACAGGATCCTCGAGTTCTACCTGAACACGATCTACTTCGGACGGGGAGCGTACGGCGCCGAAGCTGCGTCCTTGACGTACTTCAAGAAGCCGGCCAAGGACTTGACGCTCTCGCAAGCGGCCTACCTCGCCGGGGTCATCCGGTCCCCGGAGCGTTTCCAGGTCGACAAGGACCCGACGGCCGTCCTCAGGATCCGCAATGAGGTCCTGAACGACATGGTCCGGAGCGGCTACATCACGCCTGCTGAAGCTGCGGTGGCGAGAGCCGACAGCATCATCGATGACTTCAAGCTCGGGCCCACGAGACTCGACTCGCTCGTTGGTGGGTTCTTCATCGAGCACATCCGGCGCATGCTGCTCACCCCTGAGTACGACTTCACGGAAGCCGAGGTGCTGGGAGGGGGGCTGAAGATCCACACGACGCTCGATCTCAGGATGCAGCAGGCCGCCGAGCAGGCGATCGCCACGACGCTCACCTCGCCCACGGACCCGGAGGCAGCGCTGGTCTCGATGGACGCGGAGGGAAACGTTCTAGCGATGGTGGGGGGAAGGGAGGTTGCCGACCCCGTGCGCGTAAGGGGGTTCAACTACGCGGCTAACGCGAGACCCAGCGACAGCGGAGGACGCCAGGCAGGTTCGGCGTTCAAGCCGTTCGCACTCGCGGCG
>JALZBO010000091.1 GCA_030863545.1 Actinomycetota bacterium | reverse complement strand
CCTCCTGGGGGTTTCCGATGTTGAACGGCTGAGCCGGCCCGTCGTACGCGAGGAGGCGGACGAAACCCTCGACCGTATCGGAGACGAAGCTGAGCGACCGCGTCTGGCTGCCGTCGCCATGCACCGTGATCGGCTTGCCTGTGAGGGCCTGGTCGATGAAGGTCGGGACCGCCCTACCGTCCGTCCTGCGCATCCTCGGCCCATACGTGTTGAAGATGCGAGCGACCCTGATGGGGATGTTCCACGCCCGGTGATAGGCAAATGCCATCGCCTCGGCATACCGCTTCGCCTCGTCGTACACCCCCCGCGGCCCGATGGGGTTGACGTTCCCCCAGTACGACTCCGGCTGGGGGTGCACCAGCGGGTCCCCGTAAACCTCCGAGGTGGAGGCCAGGAAGAACCCGGCGCCCTTCGCCTTTGCCAGACCGAGGCAGTTAAGGGTTCCGAGGGCGCCCACCTTGAGGGTGTGAATGGGATGTTCGATGTAGTCCGAGGGCGAGGCTGGGGATGCGAAGTGCAGGATCCAATCGACGGAGCCCTCCACCCAGAGAAAGTTGGTCACGTCGTAGCACCGAAAGGTAAACCCAACGTTTCCCCACATCCCCTCGAGGTTCGACAGGTCGCCCGTGAGCAAGGAGTCGTAACAGAAGACCTCGTGGCCATCGGCCAAAAGGCGCTCGCAGAGGTGAGATCCCAGGAAACCCGCTCCACCGGTTACCAGGACGCGCACTGCGGCCCCCTAGGCCTGGAAGGCCTGCCGGTCGGAATGTAGGTGAAGCCCGCCTCGGTCGCCATCTCGGGATCCAGGAGGTTGCGCGCGTCCACGATGATCGGCAGCCTCACTATCCCCTTCAGGCGCTCCAGTTCCAGCGCACGAAACTCGGGCCACTCGGTCGTGACGGCCAAGCAGTCCGCCCCCTCGGCAGCCCGGTAAACGTCGTCGGAGACGAACATCCCCGGCACCTCGCCCCTGGCGGTGTCGTTGGCCTTCGGGTCGTAGCCAACTACCTCTGCGCCCTCCTCGATCAGCCGCCTTGCCAGGAGCAGAGCAGGCGACTCGCGGACGTCGTCGGTTCCGGCCTTGAACGCCAGCCCCAACAAGACCACGCGCTTGCCCTCGAGACTCCAAACCGCCTGCCGGATCTTGGAAAGCACGGCCTCGAGTGCCTCCCGGTTGATCTGCATCGCTTGATCGAGCAAACGGAAGTCATAGCCTAGGCCGGCCGCGGCTGCCTTGAAGGCCGCGAGGTCCTTGGGGAGGCAGTACCCCCCGTAACCGATTCCGGCATCGAGAAACGATCTTCCGATCCGCCTGTCGGCTCCCATGATGTCGGCGATGGAGACGACGTCGGCGCCGGCCGACTCGCACAGCCGGGCGAGCGCGTTCGCATAGGAGATCTTGATGGCCAGAAACGCGTTGCACGCGTGCTTGGCGAGCTCCGCGGTGGCAATGTCCGTGGCGAAGTAGGGGACTCCCCTGCTGATGATAGGGCCGTAGACGTCACGCATGACGCGGTGTGCCTCCGGGTCGTCCGCGCCGACGAGGATCCGGTCCGGGTGGAGAGAATCGGCCACGGCCTGGCCCTCCCTTAGGAACTCCGGATTCGAGGCAACGCGCACGCGATGGCGCGTCACGCCGTGGCAAAGCCCTTTCAGCCGCTCAGCGGTCTTGACCGGCACCGTCGACTTCTGCACGATCAGGAGCTCGCGGGTTGCGTGCGTGGCGGCAGCGGCTGCTGCCCGGTAGACCGCCCGGAGGTTGGCCTCGCCGTGTGGGCTGGAGGGAGTTCCTACGCATATGAACGCAACGCTCGCTCCCTCCATCGCGTGGGCGATGTCACCGGTGAAGGCGAGCCTGCCGACGGTCCGGCCCTTCTTGACTAGGTCGAACAGCCCCGGCTCGAAGAACGGCGTCGCTCCGGCCGCCAGCGCCTCGAGCTTCGCGGGGTCCTCGTCGAGGCCGATGACGTCGTGGCCAAGGTGGGCCAGCGCCGCGGCGGTGACGAGCCCGACGTGTCCCACCCCGATCACCGCGATCCTCATTTCTCGGACATCCTATTGCTCACCCCCAGGTTCACCCCGGCTTCGCGCAGGTGAATGACGTCCCCGGCCGGAACACGCTCTCCGGTCGATAGGATCAGCGCGCCCGACGGGTCGATGTCGGCCGCGACGCCTTCGAAGGTTCCGGACGGAAGCTCGACCCGCACGCGGCGTCCCAGAGTCTCGCACCAATTCCGGTAGAGGTCTGGGATCCCACCCGGGATCGTCGAGTAGACCTCGTGAAACCGCTCGAGAAAGCTGCGCAGCAGCGCCACCCGGTCGAAGAACCTACCCGCCTCGATCGAGAGGCTCGTTGCGACTGCGCCGATCTCGTCGGGGAACCGCTCCACGTTAACGTTGATTCCGGCCCCGAGCACGATCACTCCCGGTCGATGCTCGGAGAGGATGCCGGCAACCTTTCGCGATCCGGCTATCACATCGTTCGGCCACTTAAGGCCGAGGCGCACGCCGGCGCCCTCTGCTGCGAGGCATATCGCCACGCCCGCCGCTAGGTTGACCAGCGGGAAGTGCCGCGGATCGAGGTCCGGACGCAGGATCATCGAGTACAGAAGGCAGGTCCCCGGAGGAGAGAACCACCGGCGGCCAAGCCTGCCCCTTCCTGCGATTTGATGCTCGGTCACGACGAGGCTTCCGTGGGCCGCACCCTTGTCTGCCAGCTCGAAGGCAACTCGGTTGGTCGAATCCGTCTCCGCGTAAAACTCGAGCGCCGGCACCCAGGGCCCAAGACCCGCCACGAGAGCGTCCGCGTCGAGGCGGCTCACGAGAGCCTCCCGATCGCGCCAAGCGCCCTGCCGCCCACGCTCAGCCCGTAAGATTCGTGGTCGTGCCCACCATCAAGAAGGTCCTCGTTGCGAACCGCGGAGAGATTGCGGTCAGGATCTTCCGCGCCTGCAAGGAGATGGGCATCGCCACCGTCGCCGTGTACTCCCGGATCGACACCGATGCTTTCCATGTCGGGTTTGCAGATGAAGCCTACTTCGTAGGGGAGACGCCCCCCTCCGAAAGCTACCTCAACATCGGCAACATCCTCGAGGCCGCCAGGCGCTCCCGCAGTGACGCGGTGCACCCCGGGTACGGCTTCCTTGCCGAAAACGCCGAGTTTGCCCGCCGCATCGAGGAGACGGGGCTCCTGTGGATCGGGCCCCCTCCGGACGCCATCGAGAACGCAGGCAACAAGGTGTCGGCGCGGGCAATGGCCGCGTCGGTAGGCGTGGCGAGCGTCCCCGGGACGGGGAGGCCGATCCGAGGAGCCGCTGAGATCTCGGCCTTCGCGGCCGAGCACGGGTGGCCCGTGGCGATCAAGGCCGCGGCGGGTGGGGGCGGGCGGGGCTTTCGCGTCGTCGGGCGGACAGAGGACGCCCTATCCGCTTTCGACTCTGCCGGACGGGAGGCCGGGGTGGCCTTCGGAAACGCGGACCTCTACCTAGAGAGGTACCTCACGGCACCGCGTCACATCGAGGTACAGGTGATGGGGGACTCCCACGGACACGTCGTGTACCTGGGAGAGCGGGATTGCTCGCTTCAGCGGCGGCACCAAAAGCTCATAGAGGAGTCGCCCTCACCCGTCGTGGACGCGGGGCTGAGGGAGCAGATGGGAGACGCCGCGGTCAAGGTTGCAAAGGCTTCGAACTACTGGTCGGCAGGAACGGTCGAGTTTCTCTTCGAGGTGACGGAGGAGGGTCCCAAGT
>JALZBO010000080.1 GCA_030863545.1 Actinomycetota bacterium | reverse complement strand
GCCTGTACCTGTACCTGTACCTGTACCTGTACCGGCATCGGTTGGGGAGATTTTTCGCACTCCCGCTCCCTCGTCCTGGGCGCAAGCACCGAGGGCCAGTAGCAGCAGTGCCGCAAGTGCCGCTGCTTTCCTTCGCGTCTGGAGAAGAGGTTTCTTCTGAGTCTCGGCGGTCACTCGCAGCTCAGGCCCCCTTTTGCTCAAGTCTTTGGTTCCCCTAACTTGCGGTGTTAGGCTTTCCTGAAAGACGCCTTATTGTCAAGAACGGCCCAGCCCGAACACGGCGACGTTTGACACATGTCCGGGGGCAGGCGCAAAATTTATTGGCTACACAGGAGCCGCAGCGCGGCCCCGCGTTGTCGGTCATAGAGCAAAGGCGCTCCCCGAGGGCGCCTTTTTTCGTGGAAGGAGCTGACGCTGCCCTCGAACTCTCGACTCCACCTCCCGACGGGCGAACGTGACGCGTGCGGCATCGGGTTTGTCGCCGACGCCGAAGGCAGGACAAGCCGGTCGATAGTCGAATCTGCGGTCTACTCGCTTTGCCGGGTCCGCCACCGGGGAGCGGTCGCTGCCGATTCGAAGACGGGGGACGGCGCCGGGATACTGGTTCCGATTCCCGGACGCTTCTTTGCCGATGAGGCAGGAGAGGGGCTGGACCCTTCGTTCCTGGGGGTCGCGATGGTCTTTGCTTGGCCGCCAGGGCAGGCGGGCCACCGGGCGATCGTGGAAGAAGCGTGCAGGGCGGAGGGAATCGACGTGCTCGGCTGGCGCGAGGTGCCGTTGAACCTCGACGTCCTCGGCGACGAGGCGTTGAGGGGCCGTCCCGAGATCGAGCAGGCCATCCTGCTGAAGCCCATGGGAGCCAATGTCGGGGAGGCGGAGCGCCGCTGCCTTCGAGCAAGGAAACGGTCCGAGAAAGGCTGTCAAGAAGCAGGCATCTGGGTCTACTTCCCGTCCTTCTCCTTCCTCACCATCACCTACAAGGCCCAGTGCGTCGCGGACCAGCTCGCCGAGTTCTACCTCGACCTGGGTCGGGATGGCTTCAGCGCGCCCTTTGCGATCTTTCACCAGAGGTTCTCTACGAACACGGCTCCGAGCTGGGAGCGGGCGCAGCCTTTCCGGCAAAGCTGCCATAACGGCGAGATCAACACCATCCAGGGCAACATCAACCGCATGCGTTCGCGAGAGGGCCGGCTGGGAAGGCGCGACTTGCTCGATGAGGAGCTGCTCCGGCCTGTAATCGACGAGAGAGGCTCCGACTCGGCGATGCTGGACAACGTCCTCGAGCTTCTCAACAGGGAGGGCAGGGACATCACCCACGCGGTGGCAATGCTGATCCCGGCGGCCTGGGAGAGCTTGGAGGACCTCGAGGATGAGGTACGGGACTTCTATCGGTACCACGAGTGCCTGATGGAACCGTGGGACGGGCCGGCAGCGCTCATTTTCACCGATGGCTTCAAGGTGGGGGCGGCTCTCGACCGCAACGGTCTCCGCCCCGTCCGGTACTCGATCTGCGAGGACGGGTTCATATCGTGCGCCTCGGAGGCGGGGTCGATCTACACGCGAGGCCACGGGACGGTAAAACGAGGCAAGCTCGGACCGGGTCAGATGATCTGCGTGGACCCGAAAGGTGGGGGTTTCCTATTCGATCCGGTCGGCGAGCGGCTGGCCAGGGCAAAGCCGTACGGCGAATGGGTCGGCAAGTATCTGACGCGGGCGCCGATGACCAGCCCCGATCCCGCCGTGCCGGAGGATCTCGTCCAGCGGCAGGTGGCGTTCGGTTACACGAGGGAAGAGTTCACGACGGTGATCAGGCCGATGGCTTCCACCGCCCACGAACCGACGTCGTCCATGGGGGACGACACGTCGCCTGCAGTCATGGCCGAGCGCAAACGGACCGTTTACAACTACTTCAAGCAGCGATTTGCACAGGTCACCAACCCCGCCATCGATCACCTTCGCGAGCGCTCCGTGATGAGCATTCGAATGCTCGTCGGCCCTCGCGATCCCGTCCTGTGGGAGCGACCCGAGAGTGCGTCGCTGCTGGAGCTGCAGTCCTTCTTCCTCTTTAAAGTGCTCGGCGGACACCGCCTCGACGCCACGTTTCCGGTTGACGAGGGTCCGCAGGGGATGCGGGACGCGCTTCAACGCATCTCAGACGAGGCCGACAAGGCTGCCGTAACCGGAAGCGGCATCCTGGTGATCTCCGATCGCAACGTGGGGCCGGAGAGGGCGCCGATTCCCATGCTCCTGGCCGTCGGCGGAGTTCATCAGCGCCTGACGAGGTCTGGCCATCGCACAAGGACGAGCATCGTCGTCGAAACAGACGAGGCGCGGGAGACGCACCACTTCGCCTGCCTTCTTGGTTACGGGGCGGAGGCGATCTGCCCGAGGCTCGTCCTCGAATCCCTCGCGCACCTCGTAGAGACCCGACGGCTCGGTGAGGACATCCCCGTGGCCGAGGCGCTCATGCGCTACCGCTCCGCAGTCGAGGAGGGCGTGCTCAAGATCATGTCGAAAATGGGGATCTCGACGACGGACTCCTACCGCGGCGCTCAGATCTTCGACGCGGTGGGGATCGGCCCGGAGCTCATAGACATGTGCTTCACTGGCACGCCGTCGCCGATGGCAGGCATCGGACTCGAGGAGATTGCTGAAGACGTCCTCGCCCGGCACGCCTCTGCATATCGAGCCCCGGCAAAGCTAGAGAATCCCGGCTATTTCAAGCATCACGCCAAGGGGGAGTACCACGCCACTAACCCCGCGGTGGTGGATGCGATGCACGAGTCCGTCAACACAGGCGACTGGGAGTCCTACACGAAGTTCGCTTCCCTCGTCGCCGACCGGCCGGCCACCGAACCCAGGGACCTCATGGTCTTCAAGCTTGCCCAGCAGCCGATCCCATTGGAGGAGGTCGAGCCGATCGAGTCGATCACGCGCCGGTTCTCCACGGGGGCGATCAGCCACGGTGCGATCGGAGCAGAGGCCCACGAGACCCTCGCCATCGCGCTCAACAGAATCGGAGGTGCCGCCAACAGCGCGGAGGGGGGCGAGGACCCCGCCCGTTACCGCGACGAGCGCCGCTGCAAGATCAAGCAGGTGGCGTCGGGGCGGTTCGGCGTCACCCCCGAGTACGCCTCCTTTGCGGAGGAGCTGCAGATCAAGATCGCGCAAGGCTCGAAGCCCGGCGAAGGAGGGCAGCTGCCGGGACACAAGGTGACCGAGGAGATCGCACGGCTCCGCCATACCCAGCCCGGGGTCGCGTTGATCTCTCCCCCACCTCATCACGACATCTACTCGATCGAGGACCTGGCGCAGCTGATCTTCGACCTCAAGCAGGTGAACCCACAGGCGGCGGTGTCGGTGAAGCTTGTTGCCGAGGCAGGAGTAGGAACAATCGCCGCCGGCGTCGCAAAGGCGCTGGCAGACGTCGTCCACATCTCCGGATGGGACGGAGGCACGGGCGCAAGTGCACTTTCGAGCATCAAGAACGCCGGCCTTCCCTGGGAGATCGGAATTGCCGAGACGCAGCAGACGCTGATCGAGAACGGCCTTAGAAGCCGGGTGAGGGTCCGGGTCGACGGTGGGATGAAGAGCGGCAAGGACGTGGTGATGGCGGCGCTGCTGGGGGCGGACGAATTCTCGTTTGGGACATCGCTGCTCCTCGCGGAGGGGTGCATCATGGTAAGGGCCTGTCACAGGGATACCTGCCCCGTCGGCATAGCTACGCAGAGGAAAGATCTGCGGGCAAAGTTCGCGGGGACGCCCGATCAGGTGGCCACTTATCTGCTCTTCGTGGCCGAGGAGACCCGCCGGATCCTCGCGGCCCTCGGGCTGAGGTCGATAGAGGAAGCCGTAGGGCGGAGCGACCTTCTCGAGCCGCGGCCCGTCGGGCCTCGGGCTCAGCTTCTCGATTTCTCGGCTCTGCTCTACCAGCCCGAGGGGGTCCGGCACTTCGTCGAGCACCACCCGATCCAGCGGCCCCGCTCGGAGCTCGGCGATCGAGTCTGGGAGGACTGCATCGATACGGTCCTCAACGGTGGAACCATCGAGCGCTCGTACGCAATCCACAACTCGGACCGAACCGTCGGAGCACGCCTTGGGGGCGCCATCGCCCATGAGCACGGCGCCGAGACGCCGCCCGGGAAGGCGGTCGTACGGTTCGAAGGAGAAGCCGGACAAAGCTTTGGGGCCTTCCTTTCCGAGGGAATCACGTTCTTCCTTACCGGCGAGGCCAACGACTACGTGGGCAAGGGAATGGGCGGCGGACGAATCGTCATAAACGCTCCGGACAACGATGCCGGCGACCCCCACCTCGTCGGAAACACGGTGCTGTACGGAGCCACCGGCGGCCAGCTCTTCGTAGCCGGGCGTGCAGGGGAACGCTTCGCGATTCGGAACTCCGGCGCCGCCACCGTCGTCGAGGGGGTGGGCGACCACGCATGCGAGTACATGACCGGCGGAACCGTCGTGATCCTTGGACCGACCGGCTGGAACATGGGTGCGGGTATGACCGGTGGACAGGCCTACGTCTGGGACCCGGAGGTCCGGCTGCCGGCACGTGTGAACCCCGAGCTCGTCGACCTCCACCGGCCCACGGATGCCTTCCTCGCCGACCTCCTCGAGCTGCTGGCCGATCACGCCGAGCTCACCGGATCCGTCAAGGCCTTCGAGATCCTGGAAAAGTGGGACAGCCAGGCTCGTCACTTTTGGAGGCTCGCTCCCAAGGCGGAGGTTGCCCGGATCGAGAGTGCACACGAAGGGTCGATGAGGTCCAGGGCCTGAACAAGCAGCCCAGGGACCGGCAATGGAGGAGGACTTCGCCACTTGTCAGGCGTCACTTCTTGCCGGACTCGGCAAACAAGAGCCCGTGCCTGCGCTCACGTAGTTCATCGCTGGTCCTCGCAGCGCCGTCAGGCCATCATCCCCGGAAAGTGGAGGACGTGCCGACCTCCTGATGTGAGCCAGGAATGAGTGAACCACCTGACGACCGCCTCGCCAGCCTCAACGCGACGGGTCGGGGGCCACTCCTCGAAAAGATGGGAGTGGAGTGGCTGGAGGCCGGGCCCGAGCGAGTCGTCGCGAGATGCCCGATCGAGGGAAACACGCAACCCTTTGGGTTCCTCCACGGCGGCGTTTCCGCGGTCCTTGCCGAGAGCATCAGCTCACTTGGCGCGTGGCTCGCGGATACGACGAAGGTCGCCTTGGGAGTGGAGATAAAGGTGAATCACCTAAAGCCCGCCCGTTTGGGGTGGATCACCGGGACGGGCGTCCCTCTCATGTCCGGCCGGTCCCTCCAGGTCTGGGAGGTCAGAATTCACGACGACGAGGGCGCCCTCACCGCCTTCTCCACCTGCACGGTCACGATGAGAGACCCCCGCTGACTGCTGCTACGCCCTCTTGAACCCCACCACGAGCGGCGTCCTTTCCGACGTCGGGACGCCCCCTGCCGGCTCTTCGGTCACGGCCAGCCCTGTGGCCTGAGGAGGGGCATGGAAAGCCGTAACCCGAGATTCGTTCTCTAACAACCCGAGCGAGATCCTGGTCTCGTTGACGAGCGCCCAGAGCTGATAAGAGCTCTCCGGCCCCGGGTCGGGAAGGTTGTTACTCACCAGATAACCCTCACCGTCCGGAAGAACGACGACCTCTCCCGTTAGCGACTCATCTGGCGAGGTGAGGCGGATGCGGTCCGCCCGGGGGTCCGCGGCCGCCAGGGCCGCCGCTTTGAGCAGACCGTCCTCCCGTGTAGTCGTTTCTAGGGCCGTAATTCGCCTCTCCTGCTGGACGAGCCTAAAGCTCATGAACCCGATCACGAGGATCGCAGCGGCCGCTAATGCCGATGCAACCCGAAGGCTGACCGATTGGCGGCGCGGCTGCCTCCGCACCGTGATCGGCGGGGTCGTTGCGGCGGCCTTCTCCCCGAGTGAGGAGGCAATCCGATCCCATATCTCGCGCGGGGCAGGCGGATGATCTCCCGTGAGGTGGCCCAGCACCTCCCGGAGGGACTCGACCTCCTCGCGGCAAGATCTGCACCTCCGGACGTGGCTTTCGACGAGAACCTCCTCGTCCTTGTCGAGGGCGTCGACGGCGTAAGCGCCGAGCAGCTCCTGGAGGTCCGAGTGCCGTTGCACGTTCACGAGATCACCTCAGCATCCGCCAGGGACGACCGGAGACGGTGAAGGCCGGATCTTATGCGGCTCTTGATCGTGCCCTCGGGGACGGCCAAGAGTTGCGCAACCTCTCGGTAGGTCTTGCCGGCAAAGTAAGAGAGCATGATCGCGCTCCTCTCGGATTCGGGAAGCTGCCAGACCGCCTTCCTCACCTCTTCGTTTACCGCGAGCCCTTCGATCTCTGTCTCGGGGCTCGGGTTTGCCAGCGGAGCCGTCTCCGCCTCCCGATTCTCCCGCCTCCGACGGGAGTCCTCGGACCTGAGGATGTCTATCGCCCTGCCGTGCGCCTGCATGATGAGGTAGGAGCGTAACGAGCCGCGCTGGGGGTCGAACTTGTCCGGGCTGGACCACAGCTTCACGAAGACCTCCTGCACGACGTCCTCGGCGAGTCCCCGATTTCTGAGGAGGCGTTGCGCGAGAGCGAAGACCGGTCCCGAGTGCCGGCGGTAAATCTCCGCCAGGGCTTCCTCCCGCCACCTTCCGATGGCAACAACGAGTGAGGCATCGCTTGCTTCCTCCAGCATGGTCCTGTCCATACCCCGTCGCTAATCAAATGTACGAAGCCGCGGCCCCACCGGATTTGGTCCGATCCCTGCACATTGTCGATTGGAGCTGTCCTGACTACGGAAAGCGGTACTTTAGGGGCCTACCTACAGAAGCGAGCGCCTTTACCAGTGAAGCTGTTTAACAGGGATTCCTCCCGGGCTCGGTCCGTTTCTCCGACCGGGGAGATGAGCCTTGTCGAGCACCTCGAAGAGCTGCGATGGCGCCTGTTCAAGATGGTCGTTGCGTACGCGATCGCCTGCGTCGCGGCATGGTTCCTCTACTCGCGGATCCTCGGCTTGCTCGTGGAGCCGCTGAGCCGCCTGCCCGTCGCAAATCAGATCCTGCGAGGGGGAGACCTCATTTATACGGCGCCCACGGAGGCGTTCTTCATCAGATTGAAGGTGACGGCCTTTGCTGGGTTTGCTCTGGCCTTCCCCTTCATCATGTGGCAAGCGTGGCGCTTCGTTACCCCCGGCCTGCACCCGCACGAGAAGAGGTATGCGGTCCCGTTCATCCTCGTCTCCATGGTTCTGTTCGCGGCAGGAGTCCTGACGGCGTTTGCCGCCCTGCCGAAGGCTCTCGACGTCCTCACCGCCTTTGCCGGATCTGAGCTCGTCCTGGTCCCCCGCGCCGCCGAGTATCTCTCGTTCGTTCTCGTTCTGATCGCGGCGTTTGGTTTCGCCTTCGAGTTTCCGATCGCCCTGCTTGCCCTTACCCTCGTCGGCGTCCTCTCGAGCGAGAAGCTCAGGAGGGGGCGCCGTATCGCCTGGATGGTCATCCTGATCGTGTCCGCAGTCATCACGCCCACCCAAGACCCGATCACGATGACGCTGCTGGCGATCCCTCTCGGTATCCTGTACGAAGCGACCGTGCTCGTCGCCCGCTTCATGAAGAGATAGCGGGACGGGTGTCGAAAGGAGAGCTTGATGCCTAGTTTTGGGCCCGGCGAGCTGCTGCTCGTGGTGGGCGCCATCGTGTTGCTGTTCGGAGCAAAGAAGCTTCCCGAGTTCGCGCGCTCCCTTGGCAAGGCAAAGAAGGAGTTCAAGCGCGGCCTAGACGAGGAAGACGAAGAGGCGCACGCGACTCGCGCGAACAAAGACACCACCGAATAGCAGCCGGCGGGTCGGATGACCCGCCGGTGCTTTCCTACTGTTGCCTCCCGTCCAGGAGGAGGCATGACTCGGCTATCAGCTCTTCGGCAGCATGCTGGAGAATCCAACCGCGAGCCGGGGCCGCTGAGACACTCCACCGCCTCCCTTGTGATCCTCCGAGATGTGGCGGTCCGCCAGCCGGATCAGAGAGATCCAGCCGATCAGGATCAGGCCGAGAGCGGAGAAGGCCACGATCGAAGGCCATTGAGGCCCAGCGTGCACCTCCCGCAGTAGTATGTCCGTGTTCTTCACGAACTCCGTGCGGCGCTCGGGCAGCAGCGGGATGGCGGGAGCGTTGATGAGCCGGTCCTCGGGGAGGTAGATCGGAGCAGCCATTACCTCATCGCCCCGGTAGAGGTTCACCATCGACTTCCAGGTGCCGGTGACGGGAACCGGGCGGACCGACTCGTAGCGGCCCTCTCCCACCTTCCTGAGCTCCGTGTGGAAGCGGCCGCCCCCCTGCCATGAGGTGATGTTGAAGGCAGCGGCGTTCTCGGCTGCATCGGGCGGGAAGAGCTCGACAGATACGTTCGCGTGGTCCCCCACCTGCTGGCTCCGAATGGCCACGTCGACATCTCCGACGTTTCTCGGGAGCGGGTAGAGCAGAACCGCGACGAGCGCCACGCCGGCAGCGACGGTTGCCGCTCCGGGAAGCCGTGCTCCTTCCTCCTCGTAGGTGAAGCTGCGAGCAAGCCTGGCTCCGATGATGGCGCCGGCGATTGAGGCGATGAATCCGAGGACCATCGACTTCGGAACGAGTGCGGGGCTGATCTGAGCCCAGCCCGAGGCCTCGATGAACACGCCTTCTGCCATCAGTCCGAGGGTGCCGTTGAGAGCACCGGCGCCGAGAGCAAAGCGCATCCTGTTCTGCGTACCCAGCAGCCAGGCGGCCAGCTCGACGCAGAGGGCCGCTCCAAGGTAGAGGGGGAATCGCGGAACCGTGTGGTTGAGCGCCACCGCGACTATGAGGATCAGGTACAGCCTCACGCCCCAGTAGAACGCCATGGTCTTGATTGCGCCCCAGCGCCCGAGGGCCAGCCTGGCCCAGACGAGCCCGATGCTCGAGGCGGCCATCATGAGGATCGGCAGGTAGACGAGCTGGAACTGCGGCACGCCGTAGTCGAACTCGCCCTGGAAAGTCGTCAGTCCAACGAGGCAGGCGCCGGCCGCCATGATGTGGATGAAGCGGCCAAGCTTGGTCGGCTTGGCGCCCTTGGACCCCTCGGCGATCATCATCCAAACGGGAATCGTGGCGAGAGCTCCGCCGCCGAGCAGCTGCAAGTGGCTCGGGCTCCACAACGTCACGTCAAGCCCGTACGCGCGGTGCCACAGGTCGTCGATGGGAAAAGCAGCGATCCCGCCGGCGCCTAGCGCAGCCATGGCGAGCGCCGTCCACGGGACCGTTACTCCCTTGAACTTGAACCCCACGGGTGCCTTGTCGATGGTGGCGAAAACCGACGCGATGAAGGCTGCCCAGAACAGTCCTCCGAGACCGAGCAAGATCATCACGTGGGACGGGTTGAGCAGCATCTTGTCCCGCCCAAGATCGACGTGCCACGCGACGTCCCAGTAAAGGCCCATGGCCGCGACGAGGAGGACCAGCAGGCCGCTCAAGACGCCCGCCATGGTCCACCCTGGGTAGCCGGTCGAGCGATGCAAGCTGTCCGAGATCCGCTTGAACATGACGACGACCGGATTGCCCTCTTCGCTCCTGCCCGTGAACACCAGGAGCCAGACAACGGCCAGATAAAACAAGAACGGCCCCACCACGTAACCCCAGTCCTCCCAGGGGTTTGGTTTGACCGTTACGAGAGCAAGCGTTGCAGCGGGACTCATAAGACGACCTCCTGCGCTGAGCGGGGCGACTTGAACATGACCGAATGATACATAGGAAGATGTCAAGAAGCAAGCGGGGCTGTGGATCGGTGACACTACTACCCCGATATCATTCGGAGCATGCCTGCTTCGCGGGAGCCACGCAGGGACCTGGGGTTCATTCACGTGTTCGAACCCGGCAGCGCTGACCGTACGCTACTCCTGCTGCACGGGACGGGAGGCAACGAGAGGGATCTCATACCTCTAGGTCGCGAGCTCGATCCGTCGGCGAGCCTGCTGAGTCCCCGCGGGAAGGTCCTCGAGAACGGGATGCCCAGGTTCTTCCGGCGTCTTGCTATGGGGGTGTTCGACGTCGAGGATCTGGTGGCGAGAACCCACGAGCTTGCCGGTTTCGTCTCTAGCGGGTCCCAGGCCTACGGGCTCGATCCGGAGCGGATCGTAGGGGTCGGCTATTCGAACGGTGCCAACATTGCGGCCAGTCTCCTGCTCCTGCATCCCGGCGTACTTCAGGGCGCCGTGCTTCTGCACGCGATGGTTCCCTTCCGGCCCGAGACGCTGCCCGATCTTTCCGGTACTGCCGTCCTGCTGACGGCGGGGCGCCTCGATCCGATGGTTTCAACCGAGCAGTCGGAGGAGCTGGCCAACCTTCTGTCCGATGCGGGGGCGGAGGTCAGCTTCCACTGGGAGCAGGGGGGCCATGAGTTGGGGGCATTGGAGGTTTCCACCGCCCGCACCTGGCTGGCGGCGTTTGGAGATAGAGGCTAACCGAGGACCCTTGCCACGGCGGCACCCGTTTCCTCGTCCATGGTGAAGTTGGCCGCCGGCAGCCACCCTGCCATCTGTTCGGAGTTGCGAGCGCCAACGATCGCTCCCGTCACTCCCGGCTGTGCAAGCACCCAGGCGATGGCCAGTACAGGGATCGTCGTGCCGGCGGAGTTGGCGATCTCGTGCAGCTGGTTAACGATCTCGAGGCTCCTCGTGAGCTGCGGCTCCTGGAACTCGGGAGCGTGCTTTCGCCAGTCATCGTCGCTGAGAGTTTTTTTCCGGAGCTCGTTCCAGGTGCCGCCGAGCAGGCCCGATGCGAGCGGTGAGTAGGCGAGGACGCCCACGCCATTGGTCCGGCACCACGGTACGACGCGGTCGAGGGCGCCACGATCCAGCATGTTGAGCTTCGGCTGGTCCGAGTCGACGTGCCTGATCGATTCGCAGCGCTCGAGCAGATCCACGTCGAAGTTTGAGACGCCCCCCCAACGAACCTTGCCCTCGTCGATCAGGTCGGCCATGGTCTGCCACGATTCCTCGACGGGGGTGCCTATCGTGTCCGGCCAGTGGAACTGGTAGAGATCGATCCGCTCCACTCCGAGACGACGGAGGCTCTGCTCACACTCGTACCGCATCGACTCCGGACGCAGGTTGTTCTCGGGCGGCTCGTTCGGGTCGTCCGAGTACCACCTCAGCCCGCACTTCGTGAAGACGTAGACCTCGCCGGTTCCCAGCCAGGGGCGCAGGGCATTCCCGACTATCTCTTCCGAGTGCCCTTTCCCGTAAAACGCCGCGGTGTCCACCCAGTTGATGCCGGACTCGACTGCATCGCGGATCGTCTTTATCGACACCTCATCGTCGACCTCGCCCCAGCCGAACCGTGAAGGCCCTCCGATCGCCCACGCTCCCAGGCCAAGCGTCGAGATTTCAGGCCCGTTTGCCCCGAGCTGTCGCTGCTTCCGAGAAGCTTGGACCGTCTCAGGCATCGAACCCCTCCCCGGAGGCGGCCCTGAGCCGGTTTTCGTCCACCACGGTCGCACCATGCCCCGAGCGCTGCAACCGAGCAAACATCGAGAGAGCCTGGGCCGTGACCTGGTCCATGTTGTAGTACTTGTAGGTAGCCAACCTTCCTGCAAAGTGGACTTCGGGGGTCGCGTCGGCCAGCGCCTTGTAGCGCTTGTATAGCTCGGCATTCTCTGGGCGAGGAACCGGATAGTAGGGGTCCCCTTCGTCCTGCGGATATTCGTAGACGAGAGTCGTGTTCGGGCACTCCTGTCCGGTTAGGTACTTGAACTCGGTCACCCTGGTGTAGGGATGGTCGTTCGGATAGTTGATCACGGGCGCGGATTGCCTCACCTCGACCGGGAACGATTCGAAGCGAAAGTCGAGGGAACGGTAAGGGAGTCTTCCGAACCTGTAACCGAAGAACTCGTCGATCGGACCTGTGTACACCATGCGGTCCCACGGGATCACGTCTTCGATCTCCCGATAGTCGGTGTTGAGCATGATCTTGATCCCTGGCCGGTGGAGCATGTTCTCGAACATCCGCGTGTAGCCGTGGAGAGGCATGGCCTGGTACTTGTCGGTGAAGTAGCGGTCATCGCGGTTCGTGCGTGTGGGCACCCGTGAGGTCACCGACGCATCCAGCTCGGAGGGATCCAAGCCCCACTGCTTCCGCGTGTAGTTGCGGAAGAACTTCTCGTACAGCTCCCTCCCCACCTTGCCGACGACGACGTCCTCGGAAGTCCGGGACTCGACCACGGGCTCGGCGACCGACTTGAAGAAGTCATCCACCTCGAGGCTCGTCAGGTTCATGCCGTACAGCTCGTTGATGGTGTCGAGGTTGATCGGGATTGGGACGAGGCGCCCGTCAACGCTTGCTCTGACTCGATGCTCGTACGGCCTCCAAGCGGTGAACTGCGAAAGGTAGTCGAACACCTCCGAGGAGTTCGTGTGGAAGATGTGGGGCCCGTACCTGTGCACGAGAACCCCCGCCTCGTCGTAGTAGTCGTAGGCGTTTCCCCCGATGTGGGGTCTCTTGTCGACGAGCAGGACGCTCTTCCCGGCCTGTGTCGCCAACCGTTCCGCAATCACGCTTCCGGCAAACCCGGCCCCCACCACGAGGTAGTCGAATCGCTTCTTCCCCGGCAGCGACCGCGCCCTTCGACCGTTCCCGAGTCGTTCCTCGACCAGCCTCTCCATCTCCGATGCGATCGTGTTCCAATGCTGGGTCTCGAGAAGGGAGCTCACCTTCACCTCGACCTGGGGAGGCTGGCCCTGCAAAAGGGCCAGACGGCACGCGTCAGCAAACGCGGGCGCGCCGTCGCAGAGGGCGACCACCTCGGCAAAGTCGGCCACGACGTCGGGGACCTTCGTCGAGACGACGGGCAGTCCGGCCGCAAGGTACTCGAGCGTCTTAGTGGGGCTGATCGACTTCGTGGCTTCGTTAAGCGCGAAAGGCATGATGCCCACGTCGAAACCGCCCATCGCCTCGGGAAGCTCCTCGTATGCCCGGTGCCCCAGGTACTTGAGGTTCGGTCCGTCCGGAAGGGAGGCGGGGTCGAGCTTCAAGGTCGGGCCGACCATGTGGATCTCCCATTCCGGGAGCATCTGTCCGAGTTGCCTCACCAGGTCCAAATCGATCCGTTCGTCGATTACGCCCACGTAGCCGGCGACGGGTGGACCCCCGGCCTTCCTGTGCCTCCGCGCGTCGGCGTAGTGCTCGGGCTCCACACCGCTCGGGAACAGGAAGGTTTCGTCGGGTCGGTGCTTCAGCACCTTGTGAAACAGCGAGCGGCCGCCGGCAAAGACGATGTCCGACGAATCGAGCGACTGGAGGTAGCGGAGCCGCAAGGATTCCGGAGCCCACTTGAAAGAGGCGAGATCGTCCATCACGTCGTAGACGAGCAGGGCCGGCTTCCGCTGTTGGGCAAGGTCGAGCGCCATCGGCGTATAGAGCCAGACGACCGGGTCCGCGACGCCCCAAAGTAGCTGGTCGAGCAGCTTGCCGTAGGGGGAGGCCTCGGGTGCACCGAACCCTATGTGGGGCTTTTTGTCCGGTACCTCCAGCCAAACACGAGTCACTGCGCCGCGGTCCTCGATCGCGAGCCGCGGCTCGGCGACCTCTGCGCTTACCGGCTCCTCTATGAACCAAACCCGTCCCGGCACCTTCATGCGGGAAATGAGGTGTTGCGGACGCTGCCACACAAATGTCCACCTCAGGTGCGAGAAGACGATCAAGTCGTGCCCTGCCCTCATGGCGCCGCCTCTAGCCGCAGGCGTGACGGCACCGACTCACTGTCGGGATCCGGCGGCTCCTGCCACTCCCAATGGCTCATCTGAGGCAGGAGCCCTTTCAGCCACTCGTCTAGCGGCGGCCTGAAGTTGTATCCGACCAACTCCGACGAGCGAGCACCTGCGGCGGCCTTGCAGTACGCGTGGGACATGACGGACTCGTGACGCTCGAGACTCTCGTCCAGCCAGTACACGCCCACCGGGTCGATGTGGCGATCGGCATTCGCCAGGAGAGAGTCCCAGTCGAGGGAGTCCACGAACGGGAACCAGCAGTAAGCGGTCAGGTCGGCCCCGGCGGCCTGGGCAAGCTCGCACTGTTCCAGCGTGTACTTGAGCCAGCTCGCGCGGTCCGAGGCGTAGCCTCGGATGTTCGTCTCGCCGAGGACGAGCGGCATGCGGTAGCGGTCCCAGTACTCGAGTATCAAAGCCGCGAGACCCAGAGGGTGGGGCGAGGGGCACGTCCCGCAGAGCTCTCCGTGCGACCATTCCATGTGCGCGTAGTAGTCCAGGCCAAGAGTGTCGATGTTGCCGGGTGGTATCGAGAGCAGGTCCTCCCCTCCGGCCGCCATGACCTCCGCGACGAATGGCCGGTCGGGCCCGAGCTCCCGGCCAAGGAGGAGGTCGATCACGAAGTTCTTTCTGTCGTTGGCCATCACCGCGAACGCCTCGGCCTCGACCACCGACGCCGAGTGGCCCTCGCAGGGCTCGACGTAAAGGTGCCTCGCTTCCGGCAGCAGATCTCTGTACATCCGGCTCGCTTCGCTGAGAGGCGGAAGGAGGTTTCGAGCGAGCGCGACGAACGACTTCATCCCCTTTCCATACGGCGGCCATATGCCCTCGTGGCCGCAAAGAAAGAGGGTGGTAAAGGGCTCGTTGACGAGGGTGTACTCCTTCACTTCGGGATGGCGGAGCGCGAACGCCTCACAGAACCTCAGGTACGCGGATGCAAACCGCGGGTCATCGAAGCCCGAAAGCCAATTTGGGTAGCTCGTATGGTGCAGAAGGTCGACGATGGGAGAAAACCCCTCGTCGACCAGGTAACCGAGTACCTCGTCGGTGTGCCTCCAGTCGAACATTCCCGGCTCGGCCTCTACTCGATGCCAGCGGATGGGATACCGAAGCCGCGTGACACCGCATTGCTTCATGAGCGCGAGGTCGTCCCTGAATCGAATGTCGTGCTCGGACGTCTCCACGATGTCGACATCGTGGTGAGGCATGTAAGTGCTTTCGAAAGCGCCGATGAACTCCAGACCAGCCTCCTAGGATTCGTTTTAATCAGGGGCTGGCATCCGCGTGCGATGAGGCGGGACGGGCAGCACTCAGCCCAGCCTGTTTGCTCAAGCTGCCCACTTGGTACCCCAAGCGGGGCGAACCAAACCGTTTCAAAGCCGGTGGCTCAGCCGATGCGCGAAGCTCCTCCCGCCGTTGTGACCGTGAAGACTGCAGGGCGAGCGAACCCGTGATGCTCGAACTCCCGGCTCACCGACGTTCGAAGGTCGTCGACGCAACCCTCGGGAATGAGCGCGATCGCTGACCCGCCGAAGCCCCCGCCGGTCATCCGTGCTCCCACAGCTCCGGCTTCGAGGGCCACCTCAACCGCGAGGTCGAGCTCCGGGCTGGAGACCTCGAAGTCCCGTGCAAGCGACGCGTGTGACGCGACGAAGGTACCGCCTACGGTCGGCAAGTCTCCCCGTCTCAGGGCTGCTACCGTCGCAAGCACCCGCTCGTTCTCGGTCACGACGTGGCGGACTCGCCTTCCTGCAGTCGGGGACAGGCGCCACAGGGCCGCGGGAAGGTCGTCTGGACTCACTTCGCGAAGCGAGGCAACTCCGAGCACCAAAGCCGCCTGTTCGCACGCCCTGCGCCGCTCCGCATACTGTCCGTCCGCCAGCCGGTGCTTGACCCTCGTGTCGATGACCCCGAGGGTAAGGCCCGAGTCCTCCGGCCGGAACGGCACCTGTTCGATGGCAAGGGTTCTCGCGTCGAGGAACAGCGCGTGGCCATGCTTCCCGAAAACCGCCACCATCTGGTCCATCACGCCGGAGGGAACGCCGACGAACTCCACCTCCGCCCGATGCGCCGCCATCGCCAGCTCCCTCCCGTGGACTCCGCCACCGCTCATCTCGGCGACAGCCAGGGCAACGGATACCTCGAGGGCCGCGCTGGACGAGAGGCCTGCCCCGGGGGGCACCGACGAGTGGATTAGAAGGTCGCAGCCCTCGAGAGGCACGCCCGCCTTCCCGAGGGACCATGCGGTTCCACAGACGTAGGCCCCCCACCCCGTCTCGGAACGCGGTGTCATGTTTTCTAAGCTGCAGCTCACCTCGCCGCTGGCCTGCGCCGACCAGGCTCGCAGCGTCAGGTCCTTCCGTGGAGCCCCTGCGACGACCGTCCGGCGGTTGATCGGTATCGGCAGCACGTAGCCGTCGTTGTAGTCGGTGTGCTCCCCGATGAGGTTCACTCGACCGGGAGCGGCCCATAACCCGGCAGGCTCCCTACCGGTCCGCCGCTGGAACTCCGTCCAAAGCTCCCCTTCGGGCCGCGACCCGCTAATCGTCAAATGCCGCCATGGCGCGTCTCAGCTCGGCTGCGGTCTCCTCTGGAACGGTGTCGTTGAGAAATGCTCCGGCCCCTAGCTCCGACCCCGCCAGGTATTTGAGCTTCTTTGACGTTCGGTAAGGCGGATAGAACTCCATGTGGAAGTGGCTGACGGCCAGCCACTTGGCATCCCCCGTGGGAGCCTGGTGAATTGCCATCACGTAGGGCATCGGGAATCCGAAGAGGCGGTCGTAACCAATGAGGACCGCTTGCATCAGCTCCGCCAGCCGGGCCCTCTCGGGATCGGAGAGGTCGAGCAAGCTAGGGGCGTGGCGGCGCGACATGATCCGGGTCTCGTAGGGAAAGCGGGCAGGGAACGGGACAAACGCGAGAAAACTCTCGTTTTCGCCCAGGACACGCACGCCATCTGACCTTTCCCGGCCTATCTGGTCACAGAAAACGCACCGGCCGTGTTTCTCGAGGTACGAGCGCGCAGCATTGAGCTCGGCAAGAGGCACCGGAGGAATCTCGGGGTAGCCGTAGATCTGGCCGTGTGGGTGATGCAACGTCACCCCTACCTCCACGCCCTTGTTCTCGAAGATGAAGACGTAAGACACCTCCTTGCGCACACCGAGGTTCGCGTAGCGGTTTGCCCACACCTCGATGATCCTTGCCAGGCGGTCGACGCCCAAGCTCGCCATGGTGGCGTCGTGGTCGTCGGAGTAAACGATGACCTCGGAAGCCCCGGCTGCGGCGGCGACCTCGTAGGGGTCGTTCCCCTCAATGGAAGGAGAAGGCGGATCCGTGGTGAACGCCGGGAACTTGTTGTCGAAGACCACAATGTCATAGCGGTCGCAGGGGACCTCCGTCGCCGGCGTTCCACCCCTCGTCGGACAGAATGGGCAGCTTTCCCGTGATGGCAGGTAGGTCCGGTCCTGGCGGTGGGCGGCAAAGCTCGTCCACTCCCCCTTGGTTGGGTCCAAACGGCGCTCCGTCAATGCACCTCCCGGCTGGCAACCCAGAAGTACGTGAGCGACCGCCCATCGTCCTTGCGGATGTGTTCCTGGATAAGAGCGGGAGTCGGGTCCATTGCCCACCGAAGCAGGTCGGCAAGGACCGCCTTCGCCGCCGGGTCTCCGTACGAGGCGCGCTCCGCGAGCCTGTACTGGCACAGGATGAGCAACCCCGGCCCCACTTTGTGAGCCCCTATGAGCGTCCCGGTGAGGGCCGAGGGAGCGGGCTTGTACGCAATCGCCAGAGGCGTAGAGGGAAAGCGCTGTCCCTCGATTCGAGAAATGACGGTCATGGCGTGGATGGTCGAGTCCTCCGCGACCAGCACGTTCCGCCGAGGGAGCGAGGGGATCCAGCCTTCGTCGGTGGTGAAACGAAAGATGGACGAGCCCCAGGCGGTTTCGAGCCGCGTCAGCTCTACCTGCAGGGGGTAGCTTGCGGCCGCAGCCTCGGGCTGAGCTAACACGACCACGACCTCCCCGGAGGCGAGGCGATCGCCAATGATGTCCCTGATGTTCAGATCGAGCTGGCCTTCCTCCACCACCGTCGGCCCTGCGTCTGCCTCGACGGCTCCTATCTCCTCGAAAGCCGCTCTGAGCTGGCCATGCCCGAGGACACGGAAAGGCCCGGACGCGTGTGGCTCCTCGACGACGTGGACGGGGTAGCGATTTTGCGATACGAGGTGGGCCCCCCTTCTAAGTGAGACGATGAGGTCGTGCCCTCCCGGAACGAGCGGCGCCGGCAGCATGACCTCGCCGACCTTCGTAGCACGGTTGGCCTGGAGAAGCGGGATCTCGAAGCGGCTGGTCCGTACCGGCCCCGGGGCGTCCCCGAACCACACCTCCAACTGGAGGTCTTCGAGCTGGGGGCCGTCGTTCGATATATGCACGGTTGCGAGGAGGGACCGGCCCGCGATCACGACGAGGCTGTCCAGCGTCAGAATTGGCAGGACGCCCTGATTGCCCCGCTTCACCTCCTCGACCGCGATCCGCTTAGGCCGCCGGTTCAGGTCCAGGATGCCGTTCAGCTCGTGGGGAACGTCGGTCAGCTCGGTTAGGCAGTACCCCCCAAGG
>JALZBO010000059.1 GCA_030863545.1 Actinomycetota bacterium | reverse complement strand
GATGCGAGCGTCTCGTGGGCTCTCCGCTCGGCCTCCTGCACCCTGGTGGCGCTCAGAGCCTCGGCCTGCTCTCTGATCAGCCTCGCGCGGTTCTCCGCCTCCTCGATCATCGCCTGCGCCTTCGCCCTTGCATTTTGGATCGCCTTGTCGGCCGTCTCCTGCGCCGTGACCAGCAGCCGTTTCAGCATGTCGTCGGGACCCTGCGCCCTGGCGCTCTTCAACTGCTCCTCGAGGTCCTCGACCTTCCTGACCAGCGCCTGCTTTTCCCTCTGCAGCTCCTCGAACGACTCCGCCACCTCGTCGATGAACAGATCGACCTCTTCGTGGCTGTATCCGCGAAAAGCATCGTGGAACTGCTTTTCCTGAATCTCACGCGTTGTCAGAGTCATCGAGATCCTCCTTAACGGGCGCCGACAACGATGATCTGCGGCAATATGACCCCAACGATGAAGAACAAAACCAGGAACGACAGATCGAAGGGGAATCCCGCAGGCTGAGGAACGACCTTCCTGAGGAGTTGAAGGGGAGGCTCGGTGAGTCCATAGACAAGGTCGACTACGGGGGCAAGGAAGCTAGGAGGCACCCAGTCCGGCTTGAACAGCGGAATGAACGACAGGATGACTCGGGCAATGAGGATCCACCGGTAAATGTTGAGAACGCCGAGCAGAATCAGAATCGGATCCACTATCTGCGCCCTTTGGCTTCAGGTTCAAAACTCATTGAACAGTCCCCGCTTCAAGCGCTGGCGCTCTTCGGCGGAAACTTCGACGTTGGCGGGGGTGATCAGGTACATCCGAGGCGCCAGCCGCTGAACGTCTCCGCCCAGGCCATAGGCCAACCCTGATGCAAACGCCGTGAGGCGCTTGAAGGTGTCATCTTCGACACCTTGGAGGTTCATGATCACGGGTACCCCGGTCTTCAGCTTATCGCCTATCTCCTTGGCGTCGTCATATATGGCGGGTGCGACGATATGGACCTGCCCCAGGGGGCGAGGCTCGGGCGGGAGCTGGTGAACGCTGGAGAGCTCCTCTCGGCTGATCTTGCGGATAGTGGAGGGAGCGTGATGGGGCGGCGGCTCGTCGATGACATCGAGCTGGCCATTCATGTCGTCTTCTTCGACCAGCCCAAGGTATAAGAGAGTCTTTTTCCAGACACTCATGGACTAACCTTTCTTGATCCTTGAGCCTCGACCGGCCGATGGGCGGGCTCGGGCCGGTCCCGTGGACCGAAGATGGCTTCGCCGACGCGGAGCATGGTGGCACCTTCCTCGACCGCCACAACATAATCTTGGCTCATCCCCATGGAAAGGTGGTGGATCCCTGGTGATGAAAATCTCCTTGCCGTCTCCGCCCGGAGGCGAGCGAGCCGCCGGAAGAAGGGTCTCGCCTCCTCCGGATTCCCCACCTTCGGGGCCATCGTCATCAACCCGATGACCTCCAGACGTGGCATCTCGAGCATAACTTCCACGAGTCTGGGCAGGTCGGCCGGGACTACTCCGCCCTTTTGCTGCTCGCCGGAGACGTTCACCTCGACGAGGACTTTGACGGGCCGCTCCGCCCGAAGGTCGATATCAGCCGCGAGCGGGATGCGATCGATCGAATGGATTGCGTGGACGAAGCCCAGTAGCTTCTTGACCTTGTTGCGCTGCAGGCGCCCAACGAAGTGCCAACGCACGGGCGCTCTTACGAGCTCGTGTTTTTCGGCGGCTTCCTGAACGCGGTTCTCCCCGTAGTCCAGCTGTCCAGCCCTGACGCCCTCCATGATCTTTTCGGGAGGGTTTCCCTTGGAGACCGCGATCAGCTGAACGTCCGAAGGGGACCGCCCCGCCCTTATGGCAGCCTCGGCAACTGTCTCACGTACTAGCGCGAGCCCGGCCGCAACCCCGCTCACCTGCTGCTCCGACGCTATCGCCACACCAGCACCGCCTGGCGCCCGGTCGCCCCGTCGCGCCTGTGGGAGTAGAACCGCGTCTCACAGGCGGTGCAGGGCGGGTCTTCGTCGCCGACGACCGCCCCGGCCCTTCGCAACAGCCACCGCGCGGCAGCCCGCAGGTCGAACCGGAGTTGCCCGCCGGCACTCTCGCAAAAATCCGGCGAGCCGGCGTAGGACGAATCGAACCGCTCTACCAGCTCGGGGCCGACCACGTAGTGGCAGGGCCCGATGCACGGTCCTATCCAAGCCCTCGGGTACGGCTCCTGCATCGCGTCGACCGCCGACTGGATGACCCCGGCGCACATGCCCCTCCAGCCCGCGTGCACGACGGCCGAAGAGGACTCCCCCACGAGAGCGATGGGGACACAGTCGGCCGTGAGGACGGCGGCGGGAAGATGCGAGTCCGAAACGACGATGGCGTCGGCCTCGCGGCTCGTGAGCTCATCGGGAACGGCAGCCTCCACCTCGGTCGCTACCCTTCCGACCTTGGCAGCGGGCCTTTCAGCCTTGACGGCCCGGGCACCGTGAACCTGCCGGACGCGCGCCCACTGCGCGGGGATCCCGAGCGCGTCGGCTACGGCCCCGGTGTTTGCCTCGACGTGCTCGGGCCGGTCCCCGCAGAAAAGGCTCAGGTTGAGCCCCTCCCACGGGCCGACGCTCACCCCACCCTGACGGGTGGTGAAGGCTACGCCCCCCTCTCCGGGGGGTACGAGGATTACGAGCCCGTTAGCTTCCAGAGGCTCTAGCAGCGCCGCTCACCCTGTGCCCTCTCACCGCCTCCTGAGGAAGCTCGGAATGTCGAGGTCGTCGTCATCGTCATCGCCCTCGGCGTCGAAGACCCGGCTAAGCGAATCGCGGCCCCTCGTAGGGTAAGCCGGCTCCGGGGGCGGGGCGGGAGCGCGGGGCTCCTTACGCGGTCCCCGCATCTCCGTGATGATCGGCTCCCGGTCGAGCTCGTACTCCACGTCGAGGTCGTCCTCGGGCATGAACGTGGAGGTCCTCGGGGCCACCGGGGAAACGGGGGTTGCGACCGGCCTTCCGGTGACGGTTTCGGCCCGCTCGAATCCGGAAGCTATGACCGTCAACCTGAGCTCGTCTCCAAGCTGGTCGTCGATCACCGCGCCGAAGATGATGTTCGCGTCTGGGTGGGCGGACTTGGCGATGATCTGGGCAGCTTGATTCACCTCGAACAGGCCCAGGTCGCTGCCTCCCGCCACGCTGAGCAGGACACCGCGAGCTCCCTCGATCGAGGCCTCGAGCAGAGGCGACGAGACCGCGTTCTGCGCCGCGAGGACGGCTCGGTCCTCCCCTCGTGCGTTCCCGATCCCCATCAGCGACGACCCGGCGTTCAGCATGATGGCTCTCACGTCGGCGAAGTCGAGGTTGATCAGCCCCGGGGTCGTGATCAAGTTCGTGATGCCCTGGACACCCTGGAGCAGAACCTCGTCGGCCATGCGAAACGCCTCGAGCACCGACGTCGTCTCATCGCAGACTTGGAGGAGCCGGTCGTTCGGGATGACGATGAGGCTGTCGACTCGGTCCTTGAGCTTCATGATTCCCTGCTCTGCGTTCACGCTCCGCCTTCTGCCCTCGAAAGCGAAGGGCCGCGTGACGACCCCGATCGTCAGAGCGCCGAGCCCCTTGGCGAGCTCCGCAACTACGGGAGCGCCGCCCGTCCCCGTGCCGCCTCCCTCGCCGGCAGTGACGAAAACCATGTCGGCGCCTTTGAGGACCTCTTCGATTTCGTCCACGTGGGCTTCGGCGGCCTGGCGCCCCAGCTCGGGGTCGGCTCCTGCCCCCAGACCCCTCGTGAGGTCGCGCCCGATGTCGAGCTTCACGTCAGCGTCGGACATGAGCAGCGCTTGGGCATCGGTGTTGACCGCGATGAACTCGACACCCTTCAACCCGGCGTCGATCATGCGGTTGACCGCGTTCACGCCGCCTCCGCCGATGCCTACTACCTTGATTACTGCTAGGTAATTCTGCGGTGCTGCTGCCACATCGCACCTCCGGGTGAGGGGGAAGTCTGACTCTCGACCAAAGGTTTACACTGAGTTAACCTAAACCGTTGGTTAAGCAATATAGCCACGGTTTTCGAATTGGTCAACACGTCGCCGGAAACAACGGTCATGTAATTTGGGGGGTGTAATCCTGCGGGTATTAAGGCCGCACGTACCGGTCACGCGTCCGAGAGCGTTTAGAGGGGTCGGAAAGCGGGGCGACCGGGAACCCTTACGTCGATGAGCCGGGGGGCCCCTTTGGGGGGGGCGTTCAGCAGGGACAGGACTGCTGTGTTTTTCTCGGTCAGCTTTTCGCCGGCGCCGTAGAAAATCGAGCTTCCATCGAATAGCTCGAACCTGATTCCATCGATGGTCGGGGCGCGGATCAACGCCACGGTGCCCCTTACCTCTTTGGGAAGCCCTCTATAGATCCTCAGCGAGTGGATGAACTCCCGGGCCGTGACTCTGGAGCCGGGCTCGAGGTGGGTTGCCGGGACGTCGAGGAGGTTCACTAGGTTCTCGTTCCCTTGCTGGAGGACCACCCCCTCGGAATCGACCAAATACGGGCCGCGGCCCGTCACTAGCACGACTGCGGGGACGCGCTCCACGACCTCCACGCGCACCTTCGACGGAAGGATCCTCTCGACGCGAGCGCGCGCAATCCAGGGGTGAGCCGTGATTCGTCTGACCACTCGGGAGGTCGAGATGCCGAGGATGCGATCGCCCTTCGAGATACCGGAAATGGCCACGATCCCGGCCGGCGACACGCGCCGCCCCGAGTTGCCGACCACCTCTACCTCGCGAACCTCGAGGGGAGCCAAGCGGTAGGCGGCCTGAGCGCCGACGACGAGGACGGCTCCCGCAACGATCGCCGCCCCCGCTCGCAACACGTTCACCCCGTCTTCAACTCCAACCTCTCGTCGAAGGACCCGATCATCCTCACCTCGGGCATCAGCATGACGCCGAACCGGTCCCAAACCTCGGATTGCACGTGCGCCATGAGGTCGTAAACGTCTTGGGCAAGGGCGCCGGGGCGCGCGAGAAAGAAGTTGGCGTGCTTGCTGGACACCTCGGCGCCTCCGACTCGATAACCCTTGAGGCCCGCCCTCTCGATCAAAACGCCCGCGGCGCCGCCCTGCGGATTCTTGAACATCGAACCGGCATTCGGAGCATCACTTGGCTGCGTAAGCGTGCGGTGCTTGCGGTGTTTGTCCATCCTTCCGAGGATGTCGCTCCGGCTCCCCTGCCGCAGCGTGAAGAGCGCCGAGCACACGACGTCGCCAGCGTTCAAAGAGGTGTGCCGGTAGGTCATCCCGAGGTCGGATGCGGAGAGCTCGAGCCAAGCGTTTTGATTGATCCGGTAGACGAGCGCACGTTCGAGAACCTCCGAGATGCTCGATCCGTGAGCTCCCGCATTCATTCTTACCGCGCCCCCAACCGTCGCCGGTATCGCGACCGCAAACTCCATCCCGGAAAGCGATCTCTTGGCCGCCCAATTCGCGATCATCGGGAGGGCGACCGCACCTCCGGCCTCGACCTGCTCCTCACCTACTGCCCTGATCCACTCGAACCCGCGGCCGGTACGAATGACGACGCCGTGGAACCCGCCGTCCCCGACGAGAACGTTCGTCCCCCGGCCGAGGACTAGAATCGGCAGGTCGCCTCGAACGGCCACACCAACCTTCTCGAGCTCCGACTCGTCGTAGGCCTCCACGAACAGCGCGGCCGGCCCCCCCACCCTGAACGACGTGTAGGGGGCCAGTGAGTGGTCGCGCAACGCCTTCCCGGGCAGCACCCGCTCCAGCTCAAGCGCAGCCTTTTCGATTGCGTCACTCTCGGACCGAGGCGTTCGTGGTTCGAAGGACATCACTCTTCCGAGAGACGGTCGGGCAGCGTCGTGATGTCGCCGGCTCCCAGCGTAAGCACGAGGTCGTTCGGCCTCACCGCATCCCTCAGGTAGCGAGCTGCCTGGCCCAGCAGGGGAAGGTAGGCGACGGGTTTTCCAGGGGCGCACTCGTTCACGCTGTCCACGATCAGCTTGCCGGTCACACCGGGAACCGGCTGCTCGCGTGCCCCATAGACGTCTGTCACCACCACGAGATCCGCCGCCGAAAGGGCGCATCCGAACTCCCTCCACAACGCCCTGGTCCGGCTGTAGAGGTGGGGCTGAAACACCGCGATCACACGCCTCCACCCTCCAAACCGGGCGGCGGCCAGCGTCGCGGCTATCTCGGTCGGGTGGTGCGCGTAGTCGTCGACCAGGTGCGCCCCCGCGAACTCACCCCGGTACTCGAACCTCCGGCTCGCGCCCTGGTAACGCTCGAGGCCGGAGATGATGACGGGAATCTCCAACCCGAGCTTCAGACACGCCGCAATGGCGCCGAGAGCATTGGAGATGTTGTGCCTTCCTGCGAGCCTCAGGTTCACCTCACCCACGGGCTCATCGTTCAACCTCAAGTTGAACTTAGATCCAGCGACAGTCTCGTGGCGCACCTCGGCGCTCACGTTAGGGTTTAGGTTTAACCCGTACGTCGTCGTCTCCAACCCCTCGGCGACCGCGACTGTGCATGGGTCATCGGAGCAAATGATGCTGGCTTCCTGTGCGGACTCGAGAAACTCCCGGAACGCCTTCTGCAGTAGCTCCCAATCTCCGTAATGCTCCACGTGGTCCTTGTCTACATTGGTCACGACCGCAATCGCCGGGGAGAGCCACAGGAAGGACTTGTAGGCTTCGTCCGCCTCCACGACCGCGACGCTTCCGTTCCCGAGATGGCCTCCGGGGCCAAACCCTGGGAGATCCGCTCCCAGTAAGTAAGTGGGGTCGAGCCCTGCATGACGGACCACCGTCGCGACCATTCCCGACGTTGTGGTCTTGCCATGAGTGCCGCTGATCGCTACGGTGCGGAACGGCCGGACGATCCTCGCAAGCGCCTCACCCCGTGGCATCACTGGAACTCCATCCGCGCGGGCCCTTTCGAGCTCCGGGTTGTCGTCGGCTACGGCCGAGGAGTAAATAACGACGTCCGCCCCCGCGGGCTGGTCCCACCGGTGCCCGACGTCGGCTTTCACCCCCAACGACCTCAGGTTGGAAAGCGCGGCGGAGTCACGGGCATCCGATCCCGACACCTCAACGCCGGCTTGGAGAAGCACACGCGCGATGGCGCTCATTCCGGCGCCCCCCATGCCGACGAGATGGGCGCGGCGCCACGATAGATCGAGCGGCGTCAACCCTTGGCGACCTCCAGGACGAGGTCGGCGAGCCTCTCTGCCGCATCAGGCCGGGCCAGCCGGCGCATCCCCTCGGACATCGCCGGGAGCAAGCCAGGCTCGGCAAGCAGCTCCTCGACCAACGCAACCACGGTCTCGGGATTGAGGTCGGCGTTCAGGAGCAGCCGTCCGCCCCCCGCCTCTACCACTGCCTCCGCATTTCGAAGCTGGTCGTTGTCCAACGCGAACGGCAACGGCACGAGGACGGCAGGAAGCCCGACGGTGGCGAGCTCCGCGATGGTTGAGGCGCCCGCCCGGCAAAGCGCGAGGTCCGCACATGCATACGCTAGATCCATCCGGTCCGTGAACCCGACTACTCGATAAAGGAGAGTCGGGTTGAGCGAGCTCACGCGTTCGGCCACTACCGACACCGTCTCCTCGTAGTTGGCCAGCCCTGAGAGATGAAGTATTTGAACGCGAGACGCGTCCCAGCTCGCCGTCGCTTCCGTGACCGCCCGGTTGATGCTCTGGGCTCCCTGGCTTCCGCCAAAGACGAGCAGTGTCGACTTGGAGGGGTCGAGCCCGAAGTTCGCCAGACCTTCCCGCCTCAAGCTCATCCGGTCGAAGCTCGCAATCTGCCCCCTCACGGGGTTTCCCACCAACACCCCCTTTTCGCCGAAATATTTCTCACTTCCGGGGAAGCTTACGCCGACCCGCTTCGCGAAACGCCGGGCGACCCGGTTGGCGAGGCCCGGAACGGAGTTCTGCTCGTGCAGGACGAGAGGGATCCTCATGAGGCCCGCCGCAAGCGTCGCAGGCAAGCTCACGTACCCCCCGGTTCCGAGCACGGCGTCGGGGCCGAAGCGTCGCAGCGTCGCCGCGCACTTCACGCCAGCGACCGCGAGCTTGGCCCCGGCGACGACATTCCGTGCGGTCACGGCTCCCCGGCCTCTCCCGATGACCTCGACCGCTATGAACTCGTAACCGCTGGCCGGTACGGCCCGGGCCTCGGGTCCTCTGGGACTGCCGATGAAGAGGATGTCTGCTCCCTTAGAGGTAAGGACCTCGGCAACGGCCAGGCCGGGAGCGAGATGCCCCATCGTCCCACCGCCCGCAATGACGAATCTCAAGCGTCTTGCGTCCCGGGTGCGGTCTGCGTCAGGCGAGGGTGGATGAAGAGTGCGGCTCCGGCGCCCGGCCGCGCCTGGCAACGGAGAGCAGGATTCCGACGCCCGCCATGGTGATGACGAGCGACGAGCTTCCAAAAGAGATCAACGGAAGAGGCACTCCCGTGATCGGCAACAAGCCCGAGACGGTCGCCATGTTCACCAAGGCCTGAAGGCCGATCCACGCCGTGATCCCTCCCGCAAGCAGAAAACCAAATCGATCGCGAGCCCTGCGCGCGATTCGGATGCCCAAACACATGAAGAACACGAACAGGAGCAGAACGAACAGGGTTCCGGCAAGTCCGAGCTCCTCCCCAATGATTGCGTAGATGAAGTCGGTGTGGACGTTGGGAACGTAGGACCATTTCTGCCGGCTCGCCCCCAGGCCCACTCCGAAAAGGCCCCCACTTCCGAGAGCGATTTGGCCCTGGATCACGTGATAGCCCGTGTTCAGGGGATCGGCCCAAGGGTTGAGGAATGACAGCACCCTCTCCCTTCGATAGGCCTGGGAGAGACCCAGCACGACGACCATCAGCAGCCCTGCGGCGGCCAGGATGTTTACGTGCCGCATGCGGGCGCCGGACAGGAAGATCACCGCCATGACGCCGCCGGCGCAGATGATCGTCGTCCCCAGGTCGGGCTGCGCCATGATGAGGAGAGCCACGAGGCCCGTCGCCGGCAGTAGCGGCACGGCAAGCTCCACGGGGTCGAGGACGCTGCGGCCCTTCCCCTCGAGCACGTGCGCGGCAAAGATCACGAGCACGAGCTTTGCGGCCTCGGAGGGCTGTACACTCAGCGGTCCCAGCAACAGCCACCGGCTGGAGCCGCCCCGCGTCGTTCCGATGCCGGGAACCAGGACCGCCACGAGCAGGATGATCGTGAGCGCGAGCAGGGGGCGTGCAAAGTCACGAAGCCTTCGGTAATCGAACCTCATCATGAAGACCATCGCGGCTGTCCCCAGGGCTGCCCCGAGGAGCTGGCGGTAGAAGTATGAAAAGGAGGTGCCGTACTGCTTGAACGCCTGGACCGACGAGGCGGATAGGACCATTACGAGGCCGATCGAGATCATCGCGACGCAGGTCAGAAGCAGCAGCAGGTGGGGGCGATGTACGGCGCGCAAGCCTTGCCTCGAAGCCGGTGCCGTCGCGACTGCCGCCCTGGAGGTCACCGGGACCTCACAGCCTCTGCGAACCTGCGTCCCCTCTCGGCATAGTCCACGTACTGGTCCAGGCTCGAGCATGCAGGTGAGAGCAGGACGGTGTCGCCCGGTCTCGCCATGCGCGCCGCCACCGCTACTGCGTCCTCTACGGAGTCGGCTTTTTCTCGAGGCACATCGTCGAACAGCTTTTCGAGGTCGGAAGCGGCCTCGCCCATCACGACCATCCCCGAAAGCTGCGGCTTGATGCTCCTCAGGGCGGAGAGGTCAAGCCCCTTCGCCCGGCCACCTGCGATCCACACCACCCGGTCCAAACCGGTCATCGCCTTGAGGGTGGCGTGGGGGTTGGTTGCCTTCGAGTCGTCTATGTAGGTCACTCCGTCGATCTCCGCAACCACGCTCATGCGGTGGGGCAGGTTGTCAAAAGACCTGGCGACCCGGGTGAATGCAGCATCGGACACCCCGCACCACCTCGCCGCCAGAAGAGCGGCCAGGACATTCTCCACGTTGTGGGCGCCGCGCATGCGGATCTCTCGAACCTCGGCAACCTCGCTGGGCTGCCCACCCGAGTCGATGACGATCCGGCCGCTCGCGGCTCCGGCAACCGGCCCGAGCGGGCGGCCAAGGCGCTCCTCGGCTTGTTTGCGGAGGTCGGCCGGAGGCCCAAGGCCGAACCCCGCCAGCGTGGCCCGGGAACTTTCGGCAATCCGGAGACAACCCGGATCGTCCACGGCGACGACCAGGAGATCGTCTTCTGTCTGGTTCTCCGTGATGCGGCCCTTTGCCCGGAGGTAGTCGTCGTAGCCCTCATGCCAGTCGTAGTGATCGTCCGCGACGTTGAGGACGATGGCCACCCCGGGACGGAACGTCTCGATGAAGGCAAGCTGAAAGCTCGAGACCTCGCAGACGAGCGTGGTCTCGGGCGGCAGGGTGGTCGCGGCGCGGACCAGGGGGAAGCCGATGTTTCCCACGGCAGCCGAAGGGATCTCCCCCGCCTCGAGGACCTTGGCAAGCAATGTCGTGGTCGTCGTCTTGCCGTTCGTGCCGGTAACCGCAAGCACCGGCGAGCGCCCCAGCCTCCACCCCAGCTCGATCTCGCTCCAGATCCTCGTTCCCCGAGAGCATGCTTCGGCTAGCAGGGGGTTGGCGGGCGGGACTCCGGGGCTTGGGACGATGAGGTTGGCCCACTCCACCAGGTCGAGGGAAGGTGGACCAAACGAGACCTCCACGCCCCGGCTGCTCAGATCCGATGCTGCTCTAAGGTGGTCGTCGGTTTCGGCTGCTTCGGTGACGCGGACCTCCAGACCTTGCTCGAGCAGAGCCTCCGCAACAGCCCGACCCGTCACCTTTCCCAGGCCTATGACCAGCACCCGCTCGATGTCGGGCGGAAGAGGCACAGTCAACCGGTCCCACCTCGGGCCAGGAAGTCGGCGTAGAAAAGCCCCAATCCAAACGCCACAGCCAGTCCCGCTAGGATCCAGAAGCGCACTATTACAGTGAACTCCGGCCATCCCAGCAGCTCGAAGTGGTGGTGGATCGGAGCCATCAAGAACAGCCGCCTGCCGAAGATACGGAAGGAGACGACCTGAAGGATCACGGAGGAGATCTCGACTACGTAAAGGCCGCCCAGCACGATCAGAAGCAGCTGAGTGTTCGTGAGGATCGCCAGTGCCGCCATGGCGCCTCCGAGCGCGAGAGAGCCCGTATCGCCCATGAAGATGCGGGCAGGCGCCGCGTTCCACCATAGGAACCCTGCCGACGCTCCCAGCATGCTCGCCGCAAACATCGCGAGATCGAGGGAGTGCCTGGCAAAGTAACAGCCCGCGGGCGGGGCGGTGGTCCCCGGGGGAGGGCAGCTGTGCCTTACCTGCCAGAACGCGATGATCACGTAGGCGCCCATCACAAGGGCGCCGGACCCAGATGCAAGGCCGTCAAGGCCGTCGGCGAGGTTAACGCCGTTCGATGCCGACGCAACGATCAGAAAGACCCAGACGACGAACATGACGCCCAACGCGACTCCGAGGGGCCGGACGAAGGACACCTGCTGGAGGGCCTGAGTGGGCCGTGACAGCAGCACGAAGCCGACCGCGATGAGGAGCTGCCCGAGGATCTTCGCGGTCTTGTTCAGCCCGAGCGACCTGCGCTTCGAGACCTTGAGGTAGTCGTCGATGAAGCCGAGCAGTCCCATCGCCGCGACCGTCCCCATAGCGAGCAGGCCGCTCGGCGAGAACCTCGGCCCCTCGGGGGCCGTGACGTGGGCGCCGAAGTAGGCGGCAAACGCTCCGCCGATGATCACTAGGCCCCCCATTGTGGGGGTCCCCTTCTTCACGAAGTGCGCCCTCGGCCCGTCCTCCCTTATGTACTGGCCGTAGCGCTTGCGCTGCAGCGTCCTGATCGCCAGGGGTGTGGCAATGAGAACAAATAGAAAGGAAATGCTCGCGGCGAGCAGGATGTTGATCATTCGCCGGCCACCTGTTCCATCGCCCTCTCGGCGACTTTCTCGAGCCCGGCCACCCGCGACCCCTTGACAAGTAGGACGTCGCCCGGCCGAAGGGGACCGATTTCTTCCAGCGCAGACTCCGCG
>JALZBO010000049.1 GCA_030863545.1 Actinomycetota bacterium | reverse complement strand
TCGATGAGCTTGTCGACCTGCTCAGTGCTCTTTCGCTCGGTCTTCGGCGGCGCGTCGACCTCGGCCTCGGAGGCCGGCCTTCTCTTTGCACGCTTCTGCTCTTCTCCGGACGGCATCAATCGATCACCTCGGACTCATTCTAAACGAGGTGAACGTATCAGCCTCGAAGCTTCTCGATGAGGTCCGCCGAGCTGGTCGACGACTCGATGAGTTCCCCCGTCGCCTGCTTCGTACCCCGCAGTGGCTCGAGCATCGGGATCTTTTGCAGGGAGTCACTGCCTGTGTCGAAGATGACGCCATCCCACGACGCGGCCGTGATGTCCGAGGAGAAGCGCTGGAGCACCTTTCCTCGGAAGTAGGCGCGAGTGTCCGAAGGAGGCTCCCTCACCGCTCGGTCGATCTCTTCGCTGGTGACGAGGGTCTCCATCTGACCTTGCTCGATCATCTTGTAGAAGATGCTCTTCGTCGTCCTGATGTCGTGGTACTGGAGGTCCACCATCGCAAGCGCCGGGTCTGACCACTCGAGTCCGTGACGTTCCCGGTAGGCCTCGAGCATCGAGTACTTTGCAACCCAGTCGAGCTGATTGCCCAGAGTCATCGGGTCGAGCTCGAGGGCGCTCAAGGCCTGCTCCCACCGCGTCAGGACCTCGGACGTTACCTCGTTCACGTCTTGGTTCTCGAGGTACTTTCGGACCCAGCCGAGATACTCCCATTGCAGATCTATCGCCGTTACCGTTCGTCCGTCGGCAAGGGAGATGGTCGTCCTGCAGGTTGGATCGCGGGAGATGGCCTTGAGGGCGGAGACGGGCTGCGAGAGTGTGAGGTCGACGGTCATGAAGGCATCCTCGATCATCGATAGGACGAGAGCTGTCGTACCCGTCTTGAGGAACGTCGCCACCTCGCTCATGTTGGCGTCGCCGATGATCACGTGGAGGCGCCGGTACTTCTCGGGGTCGGCGTGAGGCTCATCCCTCGTGTTGATGATGGGACGCTTGAAGGTGGTCTCCAGGCCCACCTCGACCTCGAAGAAGTCTGCCCGCTGTGAGATCTGGTAGCGATCGTCCTTCTCCGCTCCCGGTCCTTCGATCCCGAGCTTTCCGGCACCCGTGAAGATCTGCCTGGTGACCAGAAACGGCATCAGCGTCGAGACGATGGTGGGGAAAGGGGTCTGCCGAGACATCAGATAGTTCTCGTGGCAGCCGTACGAGTTGCCCTTGCCGTCCGAGTTGTTCTTGTAAACGAGGATCCGCTGACCAGGAGGAAGGCTGCGGGTCGCCGTCCTCACGCTCTCGGCCAGCACGCGCTCGCCGGCCTTGTCGTGGATGACTAGGTCCCGGGGGTTGGTGCACTCGGGCGTCGAGTATTCAGGGTGGGCGTGGTCGACGTAGTAGCGGGCCCCGTTCTCGAGGATGACGGATACGAGCCCTCCTTCTTCCTCGAGCAGGTCCACCCCGGCGCGCTCGAAGCCGCGAGCATCGGCGAAGGGGGTCTCCTCCTCGTAGTCCCATCGCACTCTCTTGAGTCGCGGGGAGACGAATGAGTTGATGAGCAAGGAGGATGCGAAGATCGGGTTCTGGTCTTCGCCGCCCTTTGCGATGACCCCGTATTCGGTTTCGATGCCCATCACCTTCGGGATTGCCACGCTCGAATCCTTTGCTCAGGCCCTGATGTCGCCGGGGGGCAGGGATAGTGCTCCTCCCCCCAGGGGCTTTGGCAACTTCATCTGGAGCTGTTAGAGGTACTGTCCGGTCTGAACGTGCTCGATCGCCCGGGACTCCATCTTCTTCAAATCGCTGACGAGCGTGCGAACGTAGACGATCCGCTCGCCCTTCTTGCCTGAGATGCGGGCCCAATCGTCGGGGTTCGTCGTGTTCGGCAGATCCTCGTTCTCGTGATACTCCTGGTGGATCGAGTCGATGAGGTCGGCGGTCGTGATCCCGCGCTCGCCGTTGGCGATGAACCGCTTGATCGCCATCTTCTTTGCACGGCGGACGATGTTCTCGATCATCGCCCCCGACGCGAAGTCTTTGAAGTACAGGATCTCCTTGTCGCCGTTGGCGTACGTAACCTCGAGGAAGCGGTTCTCCTCGTTCACGGCGTACATCTCCTCGACCGTGGTGGAGATCATCGCGTCCACAGCGAGGTCGACGCGTCCTCCATGACGTGCGAGCTCGCTCTCGTGGATAGGCACCTGCTCGGTCAGGTACTTCGAGAAGATCGACCTCGCTGCTTCCTGATCCGGCCGCTCGACCTTGATCTTCACGTCAAGTCGCCCGGGGCGCAGGATGGCCGGATCGATGAGGTCCTCCCGGTTGGACGCCCCGATCACGATCACGTTCTTGAGGGACTCCACTCCGTCCAGCTCGGAAAGTAGCTGGGGCACGATCGTGGTTTCGATGTCGCTCGATATGCCCGAACCCCTCGTGCGGAAAAGCGATTCCATCTCATCGAAGAACACGATGACGGGCACCCCTTCCGCAGACTTGTCTTTGGCCCTCTGGAAGATCATCCGGATCTGGCGTTCGGTCTCCCCGACGTACTTGTTCAACAGCTCCGGGCCCTTGATGTTGAGGAAGTACGCCCGAACGTCCTCACGACCCGTCACCTCTTGCGTCCTTCTGGCTAGCGAGTTGGCAACGGCTTTCGCGATGAGCGTCTTTCCGCAGCCAGGTGGGCCGTATAGGAGGACCCCCTTGGGAGGTGGAAGGCGGTAGTCGTGGAACAGGTCGGCGTAGAGAAATGGAAGCTCGACCGCATCCCGGAGAGCCTCGATTTGCTCGTCCAGGCCGCCAATCGCGCTGTAGTCGATGTCTGGTACTTCTTCCAGGATCAGCTCCTCTACCTCCGGCTTGGGCAGCTTCTCGAGCAGGAACCCCGACTTCGTGTCGAGCAACACCGAGTCACCTGCTTGCAGCCGCTCGCCGAGCAACTGGGACGAGAGGCTGACGACGCGCTCCTCATCGGCATGGGTGATCACGATCGCCCGGTCGTTGTCCAGGAGCTCCTTCAACGACGCGACCTCCCCGAGAGGCTCGTAGCCGAGTGCTTGGACCACGTTCAGCGCCTCGTTGAGCATGACTTCCTGGCCCTTGAACATTTTGGAGGGGTCGAGCGTTGGTGAGACGTTCACGCGCAGCTTTCGTCCTCCCGTGAAAATGTCGGCGGTCCCGTCTTCGTGAAGGGCAAGGAAGACGCCGTACCCCGATGGAGGAGCGGAGAGCTTCTCCACCTCTTGGCGAAGTGAGGTGAGCTGTTCCCTCGCCTGGCCGAGCAGCGCCGCCATCCGTTCGCTTTGGTTGCGGGAGCGGGAGACCTCGTGCCTCGCCTTCAGAAGCTGCTCTTCGAGCTTTCGGATCTTGAGCGGCGCGTCGAGTAGCTTGCTTCTGAGAACCGAGGTTTCCTCCTCGAGCTCCTTTATCTGCATTTGGAGCTCTCCGACCTCTTGTTCAAAAGCAGCGATACGGCGCTCGAACTCAGAAGATCCGCGCATCAGCAGCTCCGCTCCCTTCGCACAAACCCTGGGCTCTCCATCCTCCCCAAGTATAGGGGGCGCCTTCGAGCTTCGAGGAGGTTTGGGTTCGGTCCTCCTATCACCCTGCGGTCAGGCGGGCGATGGTGATGAAGCCCGTATGCCCCACCATACGGTGGTCGGGCCTAACCGAGCGCCCCTCGATGTGCCAGCTCCTGGATAGCGATTCAAGCGTGCGGATCGATGCCCACCGAGCATCCTGTTGAAGCGCGAGGACCAGCTGATGCGACTGAAGGATCGTGGGGAGGAAACATACAAGCACGCCTCCCGAACGAAGAACCGCGGCGATGTTCGGCAGGGCCCGCCAAGGCTCCGGAAGGTCGAGGACAACGCGGTCGACCGGAGGGCAGTCGATTGGGTCGTAGACGCTTCCTGAACGGATCTCCAGGTTGCTCATGCTGCCGAGGAACTCCTCGATGTTCGTCCGCGCTCGAGTGGCGAAGTCGTCGCGGGTCTCGTATGCGACAACTTGCCCGTTCGGCCCCGCCGCTCTGAGCAGGGCCATGGTCAGAGCCCCGGAGCCTATCCCGGCCTCGAGCACGCGGGCGCCCGGATAGATATCGCCCTGCACCAGGATCGTTGCCACGTCCTTCGGGTAGATGACCTGCGCTCCCCTGGCCATCTTCAGGACGTAGTCAGCGTACGTCGGCGCAAAAGCTGTCAGGGACGCTCCGCTCGTCGAGTGGACCGTCGCTCCGTCCGGCTGGCCCAGGACGTCGTCGTGGTTGACGACGCCGCGGTGGAAGTGAAACGCACCCCCCGCTGAGAGCGTGACGAGGTAACGGCGGCCGCGGTTGTCGATGAAAAGCGCCTTGTCACCTTCCGAAAAGACGGCCATGGAAGAAGGCTAGCGCGCGTTTTCGCCCTTTCCGGGCTTTACTCCGCCGGCGTATAGCGGTGCGCGAGCGGTATAGCCTCCTTGGCCGTCCTCGCTGCCCGAAGGTTGATCAGCTCGACGAACAGAGAGAACCCCATAGCAAAGTAGATGTAGCCCTTGGGAACGTGCCTATCGAAGCCCTCGAGCAGCAACGAGAGACCGATCAGCAGCAGAAAGCTGAGCGCAAGCACCTTGACGGTCGGATGGCGTTCGACGAACCCGGCGATGGGTCCCGAAGAGACCAGCATTACCACCACGGCAACGATCACTGCGGCGATCATCACCGGAACCTCCTCGACCATCCCTACCGCGGTTATCACCGAATCGAGGGAGAAGACGATATCGAGCAGCATGATCTGCACGATGACCGCCGTGAACGACGCTTTGACCTTCGCCGCAGCGTGTCCCGCCTCGCCCTCGAGGCGATCATGGATCTCGTAAGTGCTCTTCGCGATCAGGAACAAACCCCCGGCGATGAGGATCGAGTCCCGGCCTGAGATCTCGTGACCGAAGAAGGAAAACAACGGGGCGGTCAGCCGGATGATCCAGGAGATGGCAAGGAGCAACGCGATGCGGCTGAGCAACGCGAGGGCGAGACCTGCCCTTCTGGCCGTTGCTTGACGCGAAACCGGCAGCTTTCCGGCCAGGATCGCGATGAATACGATGTTGTCGATTCCGAGGACGATCTCGAGGGCCAGCAAGGTGACGAAGCCCACCAATAGATCAGCGTCGGTTAACCAGCCCATGGCTTCCTCCAAACGTCTCGCATCGCCGAGACTCTAGCGCGTCAAAGAAGGATGGATGTCCGCCCAAAGTTGTGTCACCGATATGTCCGGAAGGCTGTCCTTATGCCCCGGAACGTTCGGTCACCTGTCACCTCGTCCGCACACCAAGCCGCCGCCGCTCGACATCAGGGCCTCAGCCGCAGGAGGTAGCCTGTTAACTCGTTATTAACAAAACTGCTACGAGCCGGACACAATCCAAGCTTAGGGTGAGGACCGTCAACAACATTTGCAGCACCCGGTCGTCTGACGCGACAGTTGGCGCCACTTCTTCATACCGATTCTTAAGACCGTTGTAGAGCAGGGAGGTAAAGATGGCCGAGGGCAAGACCATGGACGTAAGCGACGTGCTCAAGCTCGTCAAGGACGAGGAAGTCGAGATGATCGACCTCCGGTTCTGCGATGTTCCGGGCCTCATGCAGCACTTCTCGATGACTCCCGAGGAGCTGAACGAGAAGAGCTTCGCTGAGGGCTTCGGGTTCGACGGCTCCTCGATTAGAGGCTTTCAGGAGATCCACGAGTCGGACATGATCCTGTTTCCGGATCCTTCCACGGCGTACATCGACCCCTTCCGGACCGTAACGACGCTCAACATCAACTGCTTCATCGGAGACCCAGTCACCGGTGAGTCCTACTCCCGCGACCCCCGCTACATCGCAAAGAAGGCGGAGGATCACCTCGCCTCGAGTGGAATCGCCACTCAGTCTTATTGGGGGCCCGAGGCCGAGTTCTACATCTTCGATGACGTCCGCTTCGACCAGACTCAGAACTCCGGTTACTACTTCCTCGACTCGATCGAGGGCATCTGGAACTCGGGGGCGATCATCGAAGGCGGCAACAAGGGTTACAAGCCCCGGTACAAGGAGGGGTACTTCCCGGTTCCCCCGATGGACCACAACCAGGACCTGAGGTCCGAGATGGTCAGCAATCTCCGCAAGGTCGGCGTGAACGTCGAGGTGCACCACCACGAGGTGGGAACGGCCGGCCAGTCCGAGATCGACATGGGTTACGGGCCTCTCCTCAAGATGGCCGACAACCTCATGCTCTACAAGTACGTCGTAAAGAGCACCGCCCTCCAGTACGGAAAGACGGTCACCTTCATGCCGAAGCCGATCTTCCAGGACAACGGATCCGGGATGCACGTCCACCAGAGCCTGTGGCGGGACGAGGAGCCGCTATTCTGGGGGGACGGGTACGCCAACCTCTCGGACATGGCGAGGTACTACATCGGGGGGCTGCTAGAGCACGCTCCCGCGCTCCTGGCGCTCGTCGCTCCGACCACGAATTCCTACCGGCGGCTCGTTCCGGGCTTCGAGGCTCCCGTCAACCTCGTGTACTCACAGAGGAACCGCTCTGCGGCGGTCCGAATCCCGCTTTACTCGAAATCGCCAAAGAGCAAGCGGGTCGAGTTCCGGTGCCCGGATGCCTCGTGCAACCCGTACCTCGCGTTCTCGGCGATGCTCATGGCGGGCCTCGACGGGATCAAGCGCAATATCGAGCCCATGGAGCCGATGAACCGGGACCTTTACGAGCTGGGCAAGGACGAAGCGGCCAAGGTTCCCCAGGTTCCGGGCTCGCTCTCGGAGTCGCTCGACGCTCTCGAGAAGGACCACGACTTCCTGCTCGCGGGAGGCGTGTTCACCCCCGACCTCATCGAGACCTGGATCGAGTTCAAGCGGAAGAACGAGGTCGCTCAGCTCAACCTCCGGCCGCATCCGTACGAGTTCTACATGTACTACGACATCTAGCGTCGGAAGCCTTCGGAAAGGCCCCGGGGATCGCCCCCCCGGGGTCTTTCCCTCTTCTGAAGGGCTCTGTTCTCGCTTTGGTCCGACTGAAGAATGCGCGCCAATGAAGAAAGGCGGGTCATGACGGACGAGTGGACGCAATTCAAGGAGAGGACGAAGGCCGCGTGGAGCCTCGGCGACTATGCGAGGGTCGCGAGGCTGCTAGAGCCAGTAGCCGAGGAAATCGTCGACCTTTGCGGGGTAGGACCGGGAATGGAGATCCTCGACGTCGCGGCGGGAACCGGCAATGTGGCCGTGGCCGCGGCGCGCAAGGGTGCCAGCGTGGTGGCGAGCGACCTTACCCCTGCAATGATCGAGCTGGGTAAGCAGCGATCTGCGAGTGAGGGAGTTTCGATTACGTGGACAGAGGCGGATGCGGAGGACCTGCCCTTCGAGAATGACAGCTTCGACGCTGTCATATCTGTGTTCGGCGCCATCTTTGCACCCCACGCCGATCGCGCCACCCGTCAGATGTTCCGGGTGGCCCGAGAGGGGGGAGTGGTTGGCATGGCGGCCTGGACTCCAAACAGCTGGTCCGGCAATCTCTTTTCCCTCATGGCCAAGTTCGCCCCTCCACCACCCCCGGGAACCGACCCACCCGCGCTGTGGGGAGACCCGGAGGTGGTCCGGCAGAGATTCGAGGGGTTTGCCGAACGGGTGGACTTCAAGATCGGAGCCGTGGCCTTCGATTTCCCGTCGATCGAGGACGCTAATGACTTTTTCGATGGCACGGGTGCGCTGGTGGCAGCGAGGCAAGCGCTTCCCCCTGAAACTTACGAAGAACTGAAGGGCGAGCTGCTGGCGATGTGCCGCCGGTTCAACCGTGCTAAGGACCCAAGGGTGCTGATTTCCAACGAGTACCTCTTGGTCGTGGCGCGAAAGGCGGGATCCGGGTAACGACGGGCCGCGGGGTCAGGATCCCCGGCCGGTCTTCTCCTGCAGCTCTTCTATCTTCTTCGAGGCCTCGGCTTTGGTCATCGAAAGGTCGGGCTCCTCCCCAGCCTCCTGCGCCAGCGTCGTGAGGTAAGAAGCTTGGGCTCCCGTCATCGGTTCGTCGCCGGTCACCCAGTCCTCAGGGTCCTTTTGGGTGTTCGACCCCTGCATGTCGGGATTCGTCATGTGGCCTCCTTGAAGTTTCGCTGTAGAGACTCTATCCGCCGCTCGCCGGCCGAAACGGTCAAAGGGGCCGGTAGCCGTTCGTTATCGGTAAGCGCCGATCCCTTCCGAAAGCTCTAGGGCTGATCTTGATCCCGGGCGGGGCCTGCCGCCTCTTGTACTCGGCCCGGTCCACCATGCGCACGACCTTTGCGACGGTCTCGCGGTCGAACCCCGTCCAGGTTATCTCGTCGATGCTAAGGGCATCCTCCACATAGGCCTTGAGGATTGGATCAAGAATCTCGTAGGGAGGAAGGAGATCCGTGTCGAGCTGGTTCGGCGCGAGCTCCGCGCTCGGGGGCCGTTCGATGATCGAGGCCGGGATGACCTCGTCTCGTCTGTTGCGCCACCGCGCCAGCTGCCATACGAGGGTCTTGGGGACGTCCTTCAGAACCGCAAAGCCTCCGGCCATGTCCCCATAAAGGGTCGCGTAGCCGACTGCCATCTCGGACTTGTTCCCGGTGGACAAGACCAGCCGTCCCGTCTGGTTCGACACCGCCATCCATAGATTCCCACGGATGCGCGCTTGCAGGTTTTGGTCCGTGACGCTTCCCTCGACGACCTTAAAGACCGGCGTCAACGCCTTCCGCATCGAATCGAGAACGTCGCCGATGGGAACGACGGCGAGCTCCACTTGGAGGTTCGCACAGAGAGCTGCGGCATCTGTAACGCTGCGCTCCGACGTGTAACCACTGGGGTTGGAGATGGCCAGGACGTTGTCTGCCCCAATCGCATCGACGGCAATCGACAGGGTGAGAGCAGAATCGATGCCGCCCGAGACTCCGACCAGTGCCTGATGAAACCCGTTCTTGGCCATGTAATCCCTGACTCCGAGGACGAGGGCGGAGTAGACCTCCTCCTCATGGGATAGCTCGGGCGCGATCTCGTTCCTGAGCCGGGGTTTGGGGGACCGGGCCCTGTTGGTGACGTCAACGACGTGGGCGGGCTCATCGAGAGGGGTTGAAACGGGTTCCTCGCGCCCGGCGGTGGGGGGATCCGAGCCGTCGATGAACCGTGGAGTGAAGTCAAAAGCGATCGTCTCCGACCGGAACTGCGGGCCTCTCGCCAGGAGTTGCCCTTCCGCATCCACCGCCATTGACTGGCCGTCGAAGATGATCTCGTCGTTGCCCCCGACGCTGTTCACGTACGCGAACGCAACCCCTTGCCGTCTGGCCCTCGCATGGAGAAGCTTCAGCCTCTCCTTCGTCTTGCCGGCGTGATAGGGAGAGGCGTTGATGTTCACGACGATGCTCGCACCGGCCCGGGCGCAGGCGGCGGACGGGCCCTCGTCCTCCCATAGGTCCTCGCAGATGATCACCCCGAACCTGACGCCGGAGATATCGCCCAGGAGAATTCCTTGTCCCGGTTCGAAGAAGCGGCGTTCGTCGAAGACGCCATAGTTCGGAAGCTTGTGTTTCCGGTACACCGCGCGGACCGCCCCATCGGCGGCTACGGCTGCCGAGTTGTAGAGGGCACCGGCGCTTGCCTCGGGGAACCCAATTATTGCGACGATGCCCTCGACGCCCCTGGCAACGTCGAGGAGCGCCGACTCGCTGTCTCTTACGAAGGCCTTGTTTAGCAGCAGGTCGTCGGGTGGGTAACCGGTTATCACGAGCTCGGGGAGCGCGACGAGATCGGCCCCCAACTGCTGCGCCTCCCGAATCGCTTGCCGGACGATCTCGGCATTGCCGTTGAGGTCACCCGTCGTGGTGTTGACCTGTGCCAGCGCAATCCGCATGGACCAAGCCTACTGCCGAGAACTCGTTACAAAGCGCTCAGCGGAGGACCGTCGCCGCTTGGGTAGACGCTTGTCCTCGGGCTCAGGCGGCCTTGCTCGGCAGCTCGACGACCATCCGACACCCGTGGGGGACCCGCGACTCGACTCTGATGTCACCTCCGTGGAGGTCGACGATCCATCTGGCGATGGCGAGGCCGAGGCCGGTTCCACCCTGGGTGGAGGATCTGGCGGCGTCCGCTCTGTAGAACCGCTCGAAGACGCGGGTTGCCTCGGACTCCGGAATTCCCGGCCCTTCATCCGAGACCTCGATCCTTACCAAGTCCCTGGTTCCGCAAGCCGTGACCAAAACGGTTCCGCCCTTGGGCGAATGCCGAACTGCATTCTCGATGAGGTTCGCAACCACCTGGTGAACGCGCTCGGGGTCGCCGTCAGCTGTGAGTCCGGGCGGGGTGACGTCGATCGACAGGTCGACATCGTGCGCATGGAGGCGGCTCTCCCGCACCGCTTGTTCGAGGAGCTGTGCGACCTCGAACCGTTGCCGCTGGAGAGGGGCCGCGCCGGATTCGAGCCGCGAAAGATCGAGCAG
>JALZBO010000039.1 GCA_030863545.1 Actinomycetota bacterium | reverse complement strand
GGCGGATGGCGTCGGCGAACTCCCCGAGGTCGACCATCTTGGAGGAGCCCATGAACAGAAAGACTGTCCCGAGCACGAGGCGAATGAGAAGGCCTACAGATTCGTCAGCCGGCAAGCTACTCCTCCATCTCTCTGCAGTACGACTTCGTTCTTCTATTTTCGGTCGGTGGTCACCCCTATCGTGTTCGCGTTATGTGCTTCAACACCTGGAGAACTGTGGGATGCGAGATCACGCTGAACGACAGCTGGTCGCGAGGCTAGCGGCGGAGGGACGGACCAGCAGGTCGATCTCTCAGTCGCTGGGCGTTCCCTTGACTACGGTTCGCCGATGGCGGAGCTCTCGGATCGATTGGCCGAACTCTTGGGTCGCGAATCCTTCTGCTGCCCATTGCCCCATTTGCTCGGGCTCACCTCTACCTCGCGCGTACGTCTACCTTCTGGGCCTTTACCTCGGAGACGGATGCTTGACGCGCTTCCCCCGAGGCGTTTTCCGTCTGGAAGTCTCATTGGACAGCAAATACCCCGGCATCATCGCAGAGTGCCTAGCCGCGATCTCACAGGTCCACCCACGACGAACGGCGGGCCTCCGGAGCTATGGTGGTTGGGTCCTCGTCTATTCCTACTGGAAACACTGGCCCTGCCTGTTTCCTCAACACGGGTCGGGTCCTAAGCATGAAAGACCCATACGGCTCGACACCTGGCAAAAGGAGCTGGCGGAGAAAGATTCGGAACTTCTCCTCAAAGGCCTTATCCACTCGGACGGATGTAGATCCATTTACCGCGTTAAGGGGAGGGGCTACCCCAGGTATTACTTCTCGAACTACTCCAAGGACATCAGGGAGATCTTTTGCGCAGCTTGCGACAACTATGGCGTTCGATGGAGGCAAATGAACTGGCGGACGATTTCGATTGCTCGCAGAGAGGATGTCCGGCGGCTCGATGTCGTGATCGGCCCGAAAAGGTAACGGCCGAACGGGGGGTCGGCCCCAGTGCTGTCCTCTACAGGCGTGCCCTTGAGACATGCTGTGCCGGCGGTGGGACTCGAACCCACACGGGCTTGCGCCCAATGGTGTTTGAGACCATCTCGTCTTCCGTTCCGACACGCCGGCGCATTCACAGTCTAATCGAGTGAAGTGTGGCGAGCGCCGGGACGAAGATGCAGTGACTGGAAACGAGATTTGAGAAGCAACTCCAGAAATACGGCAGCTATTGCTCGCCTATCGCGCCCCTGATCTCCTTGGCGAGCGCTCCCGCGCCAGCAGTGTCGCCCTCGAGTACCCTGGCGACGATGGCGCTCCCGACGATTACCCCATCGGCGATCTCGCAGGCCTGGCGCGCCTGCTCCCCGGTCGTGATGCCGATGCCCAGCAAGACCGGTATGTCGGTGTGCGGACGAACGAGGGCGACGACCCGCGAGGCGGCGCGCTCCAGTGATTCCCGCTCACCGGTCACCCCGAGGCGGGAGACGGCGTAGACAAAGCCGCGGGATGCGGAAGCCAGCATGGCGGCCCGCTCCGGGGAGGTGGTCGGCGCCACCATCTGTATGTGAGCGACCCCAGCATCCTCCAGCGCGTCGTTCAGCTCCTCCCCCTCCTCGTAAGGGAGGTCCGGGACGATCAACCCCGTCACCCCCGATTCCCAGAGCCAGGTGGTGAAGTCGTGGATTCCCCTGCGGTGGATGGGGTTGAAGTAGGTCATCACGACGACCGGGATGTCCGCTCCCGCCGTGGCGTCCGAGATCAGTGAGAAGCAGCGGTCCAGCGTCATTCCGGCCTCGATTGCCCTCATCGACGACGCCTGAATGACGGGCCCGTCCATGACGGGATCGGAGAAAGGTATCCCGACCTCGATGGCGTCCGCGGTCTCGGCGAGGACGCCGAACGCCTCGAGAAAGCCGTCAGGAGAGGGAATCCCGCACGTCAAGTAAGGGACGAAGAGCTTGCCGCCGTCGGCGAGGCGGCCTTTCAGGTGCCGCTCGAGCCCCGGAGGGGAAGGCACTCAGAGTCCCAGGAAGTCGGCGACGATCTCTATGTCCTTGTCGCCCCGACCGGAGAGGCACACCAGCACGTTGGCCTCCCTCTCCAGATCCCGAGCCAGATCAAAAGCCCGAGCCAGGGCGTGCGAGGGCTCCAGCGCCGGAAGGATCCCTTCGCTGGTCGCAAGAAGCCGAAACGCTTCGACTGCCTCCTGATCGGTCGCTTTTTGATACGTGACGCGGCCTTCGTCCTTCAGCCACGAGTGCTCCGGACCCACCCCTGGGTAATCGAGGCCCGGAGCGATGGAGTGTGCAGGCAGGACCTGCCCCTCCGAATCCTGAAGAAGGTACGAACGAGCCCCGTGGAGCACCCCGGGGAGGCCGGATCCGAGGGCGGCGCTGTGGGGAGCGCCGTCGGCGCCTGTCCCCGCCGCCTCCACGCCGAAGAGCAAGACACCAGGATCGCCGAGGAACGCCCGAAACATCCCTATCGCGTTCGATCCTCCCCCGACGCAAGCCACGACCGCCTCGGGCAGCTGGTCGCACTCCTGTAGGAACTGCTGCCTCGCCTCGGCACCTATCACCGATTGGAGGTCGGCGACGAGAGCCGGGAACGGGTGGGGACCGACGACCGACCCGATCACGTAGTGAGTCGTCTCGACGTTCGTCACCCAGTCCCTGAGGGCCTCGTTAATCGCATCCTTCAGGGTCTGGGTCCCCGTCGCGACCGGGTGCACGGTCGTCCCGAGGACCTTCATCCGTGCAACGTTCAGCCTCTGACGACGGGTGTCCTCGCGTCCCATGTAGACCTCGCAGGGGATGCCGAAGTAGGCGGCAGCCGCTGCCGTTGCAACTCCATGCTGGCCGGCTCCCGTCTCAGCAATCACACGTTTCTTGCCCATCCTGTGTGCCAGAAGGAGCTGTCCGAGGGTGTTGTTGATCTTGTGCGCTCCCGTAAACGCTGCATCCTCCCGCTTGAGCCAGATGCGCGCGCCTCCAACCTCGGCCGTGAGCTTGTCGGCGGCGTAAAGCGGGGTTGGCCTCCCGGCGACGACGCGGTAGAGGCGGTCCAGCTCCGTGAGAAACGCGGGATCCTGGAAGGCTGCCGCCCGAGCTTCGGCAAGCTCCTCCAAAGCGGGGATCAGCGCTTCGGGGACGTATCGGCCCCCGAACTCCCCCAGCCTCCCGTTCTCGTCGTAACGAGGGACGAACGAGTTGCGGGTAAAGAAGTTGGCCGCGGTCTCGGCGAAGGTCTCGGGCTTCACCAGGTCAGTCTAGCGACGTCCCCAGCAGCTCCGACACCGCTGCGGCGGGATCCTCCGACCTCATCAGCGCCTCCCCGACGAGAATCGCATCGACCCCCGCCTCCGCCAATTCCTCGACCTGGGCTCGGGAGTCGATTCCGCTCTCGGCCACGACGGCGACCTCGGGGGGGATGAACGTTCTGAGCTGGGCTGCGAGACCACGGTCGACCTCGAACGTCGTCAGGTTCCGCTGGTTGATGCCGACGATAGATGCATCGACCTTGAACGCAAGCTCGAGCTCGAATGCGTCGTGCACCTCGATCAATGCCGGCAGGTCGTACTCACGCGCGGCCGCCGCCAGCTCCGCGTAGAGCCCTCGATCGGGTAGCGCAGCAACGATCAACAGGATGGCGTCCGCCCCTTCCACCCGCGACTGCACCACTTGGTAAGGGTCGACGATGAAATCCTTGCGAAGAGCCGGGAGATCGCTGGCCGCGTGTGCAGCGTGGAGGTCTTCAATCGCGCCGAGGAAGAACTGGGGCTCGGTGAGGACCGATAGCGCCCTCGCCCCCCCGCGTTCGTAGGCCTCGGCTATCTTCTCGGCGTCCGCGTTCGCCTGGATCGGTCCAGCCGACGGCGAGGCCTTCTTTATCTCCGCTATCAGCGACATCCCCTCCGCCAAGAGCGCCCCCTCGAAGTCCCTCGGCTCGGGGGCATGAGGCACTTCCCGGTCGAGGTCATTGAACGACTTCTGCTTTTTCTCCTCCTGTATCCGGGCAAGAGTCGCCTCGACTATCCGGTCGAGGTACGTGCCCACGTCGTGCCTACCGCCCTCGGGCCATCGCGACCGCGCTCAGCAGCGCTTTGGCCTTGCTGACGGTCTCCTCCCACTCGCGCTCGGGATCCGAGTCCGCCACCACTCCGGCTCCCGCCTGGATGTGGATCTTTCCGTCGACGATGCAAGCCGTCCTGAGGGCTATGCACGTATCGAGGTTGCCAGTGAAGTCGAAGTACCCAACGACCCCCGAGTACGGGCCTCGCCGGGTCGGTTCGAGCTCGTCGATTATCTCCATGGCGCGGATCTTGGGAGCTCCCGACACCGTCCCTGCCGGAAACGAGGCGTAGAGGGCGTCGAGGGCGGTCTTGCCCTCGAGGAGCTCTCCGGCCACCTGGGAGACGAGATGCATGACGTGGGAGTAACGCTCCACCACCATCATCTCCTCGACCCTGACGGATCCAAACGTACAGACGCGGCCGAGGTCGTTGCGCGACAGGTCGACCAGCATCACGTGCTCGGCGCGCTCCTTCTCGTCGGCGAGAAGGGCCTGCTCGTTTGCCAGGTCCTCCTCCTCGGTCGCTCCCCGGGGACGCGTGCCCGCGATCGGCCGCTGCACCACTCTCCGGCCGTTCACGGTGACGAGCGGCTCCGGCGACGATCCCAGAACCGTGACGTTGGGGTGGCGGAGAAAGAACATGTACGGGCTCGGGTTCACCAGCCGCAGCATTCGGTAGACGTCGAAGGGATCTGCGTCGAGCGGCACCGAGAAGCGGTGCGAAGGTACGACCTGGAAGATGTCCCCCGCACGGATGTACTCCTTTGCCCTCTCGACCGCGCGGCAGTAGCCCTCACGCCCGAGCGTGCTCGGTGGCAGCTCCACCTCTCCGGGAGTGGGGGTCTGTGGAGCGTAGGCGAGGGGTTCGCCGAGCTTCGCGATGAGCCGCTTCGTCCTCTCGACCGCCTCGTCGTAGTCCTCGTCCCCGACGATGTTCGAGACGACGTTGATGCGCTGCCGCAGGTGATCGAACACGAAGAGGGTCCTCGCGAAGATCAGCATGGCCTCGGGCACGCGGACATCCTGGACCGTGGATTGGGGCAATTTCTCCAAGTACCTCACGACGTCGTATCCGAGGTAGCCGACTCCGCCGGCGATCAGCGGGGGCAGCTCGGGGATGACGGGAGTCGAGAAACCCTTCAGCAACTGGCGGAGCACCTCGAGCGGGTTTCCGGATGGGACCTCCCCCAAGGGGTCTCCCTCGAACTCGACCCTTCCGTCATTTGAAGTGAGGATGAGGAAGGGGTCGACGCCTACGAACGAGTACCTGCCCCAGCGCTCCCCGTGCTCCACCGACTCCAGAAGGAACGAGGCCGCGCCGGGGTCGGCCGTGGCGAGCTTCTTGTAAGTGGACACAGGCGTCTCGAGATCGGCGACGACGTCCGTCCAGACCGGGACGATGTTGAACTTGCTCGCGAGGCGATCGACTTCGTCCCTCGACGGCTCGAACCTCATGTCTTCGCGCTCAGGTCAACGAGCGGTAGAAGCAGGTTCGCTGTCCCGTGTGGCAGGCCGGGCCGTCGGGAACCACCTTGACCACGAGGACGTCGGCGTCGCAGTCCACCAGCACCTCGGTGACGTGCTGCAGGTTCCCGGAGGTCGCTCCCTTGTTCCAAAGCTCTCGGCGGCTACGGCTCCAAAACCAGGTCAGCCTCTGCTCGAGCGTGAGGCTCAACGACTCACGGTTCATCCAGCCCATCATCAAGACCTCCCCCGAGGCGGCGTCCTGAACGATCGCCGGAATGAGCCCGTTCGGGTCCCACTTCAAGGAAGCCAGATCCATTTGCGCGGATGCCACCGACTCGTCCGTTCCCTTCATCGGCCCGCTCCCATCAGATAACTGATCATCTTCTCGAGAGCGAGCCGGGCCCGGTCGGCCGTTCCGCGGGAAGCGCCACTTCGAATCGCATGTTCTCGAGCGTTTCGCCTAGGGATTTCAGAGCCATACGCTCTAGCGTACTGGTTAGGTCAAAGATGCCATCCACAAGCGCCCCACTGGGCGCCCACCGCGGTAGCCGTATCTGACGAAGTCGACCCAGACCTCCGCATTTCCTGGTCCCTTGAGGTCGTCAACAGCGGAGCCTGGCGTCGCCAGCGGGTAGTCTCTAAGGAATGAGTCCCCGCCTTCGGACCACGCTCCTTGTCACGCTCGCTGTTCTGCTCGCCTCATGCGGGCGCAATGGGGGGGCCGAACTTCCTCCTGCGGACTCCCTTCTCGACAGGGGAGCTCGAGCCATGAGCAACCTGTCTTCCGTGCGGTTCTCGCTCGACGTTGAGGGAACCATCGCCGGCTTCCAATTGAGGGAAGCCAGCGGCATCGTGACCCGCGAGGGCGACGTCTCCGCGATCGCCAAGGTGAATACGGCCGGGCAGCTGGTCGAGTACGAGGTCATCGTCGCCGACGGGATCACCTATCTAAGAGGCCCAACGGGAGGCTTCAGCGAGGTACCGCAGGAATTCGCTTCGCGTTTCTACGACCCGAGGAGGCTCCTCGACGAAGCGGCGATCGGACGAACGATGAGAGAGGCTCGCAACGCCAGAACGGAAGCCTTGGAGAACGTCAACGGGCAGCCGGCGTACCGAATCCGAGCCGACTTCGACACCAGCCTCGTCCAGGGTCTTTCGCTCGTGGCTCCCAACCAACAGAGCGTGCGTGCGACCGTCTGGCTGGAGCGCGAATCGAGCCGCCTCGTGAGGGCGCGTCTGCCTTTCGAGAACTCCCGTGGAGAAGAGACGGTCCTGACCGTGAACCTGTCCAATTACAACGAACCGGCCGTCATAGAAGCTCCGAAAGCATGAGCATGGGCCGGGCCGATATCGCCCGGCGACGCATCGCCGCTTCGGCGGGGGCGGGGGCAGTCCTTCTGGCCGCACTCGATGCCTACGTCGTCGTGACCATCACGACGGCGATCATGCGCGACCTCAGCATTCCCATCGATCGCCTGGAGCGTGTGACCCCCGTCGTAACCGGCTACCTCCTCGGATATGTGGCCGCGATGCCGATGCTCGGTCAGCTCTCCGACCGCCTGGGACGGCTCCCGGTGATTCGCTGGTGCCTGATCGGGTTTGCGGCGGGGTCGGTCGTATCGGCAGCTGCACCCGCCCTCCCGGTGCTCGTCGCCGGAAGGATCGTCCAGGGAGCGGCGGGAGGGGCCCTTCTTCCCGTGACCTTCGCGATCATCGGGGACCAGTGGGAGTCGCGGTCGAGGTCGCTGCCGCTCGGCGTAGTCGGGGCGGCGCAGGAGTTCGGGAGCGTGCTGGGCCCCCTGTACGGCGCAGGGCTCGCCGCCCTCGTCGGCTGGAGGGGGGTTTTCTGGGTCAACGTCCCCCTTGCGGCGATCGGAGCGTTCGCCGTTGGAAGGACTGTTCCGGCGACGGCTCGGCGCTCAGACACAAGGCCCGATTTTGGGGGAGGACTCATCCTGACCGCTGCTCTTATCGCCCTGGTCGTCGGCCTGCACAACCCGGATCCCGCCTCGGCGGTCCTGCCATCATGGGGCATCCCAGTGCTCGGCGTCGCGGCCGTTGGGCTGGTCGCGTTCGTGATCTGGGAGCGACGTTCGCCCTCGCGTCTCGTCGATCCCGCCGGGATGGACCTTCGCCGTTTCTCGGTGGCTCTTGTTTGCAGCTTTCTTACAGGAGTTGCGTTGATGGCGACGCTCGTAGACATCCCCCTGCTAGCGCAGACGCTTCTCGGAGAGGACACGCTCGGGGGCGCCCTCATCCTGTCCAGGTTTCTCGTCACCCTCGGCCTCGGGGCCATCCTCGGAGGCGTGCTGACACCCAGGACAGGCGAGGGGGCCCTCACCGCACTCGGGCTGTTCGTCGCTTTCCTTGGCTACGTCCTGATCTCGAGATGGCCGCTCGACGTCCTGGACGCGCGTTACGCACTCGGCCCCGTTTCGATTCCCCGTATGGACTTCGACCTCGTCGTCGCGGGGCTCGGCCTCGGTTTGGTCATCGCCCCCCTTGCGTCCGCCGCGCTTGGATCTTCACCCCCCCATCAGCACGGGGTGGTTTCGGCAAGCGTCGTCGTTGCCCGGATGGGAGGGATGCTCATCGGAATTGCAGCGCTCACGGCGGCCGGCCTTTACCGCTTCCACCGCCTTACCGCCGACCTCGTACCCCCGCTGCCGTTTGGCCTCGAGCCTGACGAGTTCGCAAGGCAGCTCGCCGCCTACCGCAGAGGTTTGCGGCATGCTCTCCACACGGAGTACCGCGAGATCTTCGCGATAACAGCCGGGGTCTGCCTCGCCGGCGCGTTCGTAGCCCTGGCGCTTGGCCGCAGGGAAGGGCGCCGCACAGTGTAATCTGACCAGATGCCGCCGTTGAGCGAGGAGGTTCAACAGCACTACTCCCGGCGCGACCTAGGAGATCTGATCCTGGACGCCCTCCAAAGGGCGGGCAAGGACCTGGACGGGCTGAGCCCCGAGGACCTCGCCCCCATCGACGAGTTTCATATCCGGGGCAGGGCGGCAACCGTAGAGCTTGCCCAAGCGGCGGGGATCGATCCCGATCAGCAAGTCCTCGACGTCGGCTGTGGCATCGGGGGCACTTCTCGATCCCTGGCGGGTGAGTTCGGATGCCGGGTCGTCGGCATCGACCTCACTGAGGAGTACTGCCGAGTCGCCCAAATGCTAACGGAGCGGGTTGGCCTCTCGGATCTCGTCGAATTCCACCAAGGCGATGCGACGAGATTGCCCTTCGCAGAAGAGTCCTTCGACATCACTTGGAGCGAGCACGCGGCAATGAACATTCCGGACAAGCGCCGGCTTTACGAGGAGATGTACCGGGTGCTGAAGCCGGGAGGAACGGTTGCGATCTACGACATCCTGGCCGGTCCTACGCAGCCCGTCATCTTCCCCGTCCCCTGGGCCCGAACGCCCGATACGAGCTTTCTGGTGACACCGGAAGAGCTGCGCAAGCTGCTGCAGGGGGTGGGGTTCCGGATCGCCTCCTGGACGGACAACACCAATACCGCCCGTGACTGGTTCCTGGCTATGGCGGAGAAGATCAAGAAGGAAGGCCTTCCCCCGCTGGGCTTTCACCTCCTTCTCGGCCCCGACTTTGCCACCATGGCGCAGAACCAGGGTCGCAACCTGCAGGAGGGCCGGATCGTCCTGGCGCAGGTAGTCGGCAGGAAGTAGGTGCACAACTTTCGGATTCACCACTTTCCATCCGCTGATCTTTGTCTCCTCGCGGCGGTTTGTTCGGCGCCAGCACACCCCTGGTCGCGCGCGCCGAGGAGAGGATCAACTGATTCGCCTTTGGCATTGATATGTGAGCCGAGAGCGAGGTCACGAGTCCCTGACGCTGAGAGCAGCATCGCCTCCCGATGGACGCTCTCCTCTCCCGCCGCGCATAGGTGTTAGCCGAGCTTGTTCCGGGATCGACGCTCCGACCTCCGCGTGAGCACGGGCACTTCACGCTTCTCGGCGAGCGGCCGACGATGATCTCGCTCTGCTCCTTAGTGTGGGGAGTGCGCTCGTGTGGCGTCATGTCTAGGAGGTCGTGATGTCGAAGCCCATTTACCTTTACGAATCGGAGGTGCGCGAGGGCAAGATCGATGAGCTTCAGGGGGCGATGGCGGAGCTGGCGGAGTTCGTCGAGAGCCAGGAACCGAGGCTGCTTGCCTATCAAGTCTACTTCAACGAGAACCGCAACCGGGTTACGGTCGTCCACCATGCCGATGCCGACTCGCTCGACTTCCACATGGATCTGGGAGGGCCTCGCTTTGCCAAGTTCTCGGAGCTGCTACGGCTCGAGACGATCGATGTCTACGGTGAGCCAACGATGTCTACGGTGAGCCAAGCCCTTCAGCACTAGCGGCGATTCGGCGCAAGGCAGCGAGCCTCGGAACGGGAAAGGTGCGAGTCCACCGGGCTTCACGCCCGCTTCGCTCGCTTCTCGCCGGCCGAAGCTGCCCCGTGAGGAATACCTCTCTCGATCGAGTCGAGAT
>JALZBO010000016.1 GCA_030863545.1 Actinomycetota bacterium | reverse complement strand
GGACGCCTCGCCGGCGTCCTCGAGTCGATCGACGCGCAACGCACCTTTCACTACGTGATACTCGATTACTTCGCTCGGGTGCGAGGCGGCGTGCTCCGGCCCGGTGACGATGCCACGGACGCTCGTTGGGTGCGCTTGGACGAGATCGGGACCATGCGAACGACGCCGCGGCTTGTTGAGTTCCTCACGAAGTTCGGCGTCCTGCACCGCGAAAACCGGAAGCGCTGAGCGCTGGCTCCGACGAGGCTACGGCAGGTATTCGTTCAGCTTCCTGATGTTCTCGATCTCGTCGCGATCCGGCTCCTGCACCTCGAACCAGGCGTCGAGGATCCGCTCGGCCTCTTCTGGCGAGGTCTTCTTCAAGCTCATGACCAGGACGTTGGCGTCGTTCCAACGGCGCGCTCCTTTTGCGATCCATGGATCCCAGCATAAGGCGGCCCTCACCCCCGGGACCTTGTTCGCCATCATCGACGTGCCCGTTCCCGTCCAGCACATGACGACGCCCATGTCTGCAGCGCCGCCGGCGACCGACTCCGCCACCTTCCGGGCAACTGTCGGCCAGTCGTCCTGAGCGACGACGTCCACCTGCGCTCCACGGTCGCGAAGGTAGGAGAGAACCTTCTCGTAAGTTGGGGACTCGTCGTCCGCACCGATGATGACTTTCATCGAATCCTTGCGCGGGGAAGGGCCCTCCCGTACGCTTTGGTCCCTCTGATGAGACAAGTTGCTCGCATCCTCCTGACTGTTGCCGTCCTGGCCTTCGCGTTGGCACCCGCAGCGGTCGCCCATGCAGGGACACCGGTCGCGGCGCCGCCTGCCGTTGCAATGGCCTCCGGGATTTTAGTGGACCTAGACAGCGGACAGGTGCTGTGGAGCCACAATGACCGAGCCCCGCGAGCCCCGGCCAGCCTGACCAAGATCCTCACCGCACTCGTCGTCCTCGAGAACGTGAACCTCGACAAGCAGGCAACGATCACCCCGGAAGCACGGAATGTTCGCGGCGCGCGTATCTACGCCGAGGCGGGGTGGGCCTTCCCGGTTCGAGAGCTGTTATGGGGGCTGCTGCTCAGCTCCGGCAACGATGCAGCGATTGCGCTTGCACAGGCGGGCAGTCCCGACGGCACTGTCGAAGGGTTCATGAACCTGGCGAATGCTCGCGCTGCTCAGATGGGAGCCACGAGCACGCGCTTTTTCAACCCACACGGCCTCGACTTTCCCGGCCACACCACCACGGCCCGCGACGTTGCACTTGTCACGATGGCGGCAATGCGACAGCCGTTGTTTGCTGAGATGGTCGCCTCCCCCAAGCACAACCTCCAATGGGGAGACGGCCGGACCCACACTTTCTTCAACCACAACAAGCTGCTCCACCGTTACCCGGGGACTATGGGGGTGAAGACGGGCTTCACGCGCGCGGCGGGTCACTCCCTCGTCTCGGCGGTGAGGCGGGGAGACTCCAGCCTCGTCGCCGTCGTCCTCGGGTCGCCCGACCACTACCGCGAGTCAATCGCCCTCTACGAGTGGGGTTTTGCGAACCTTGCTGCCCTAAGAGCTCAGTCGGGCGACGTCCTTCGCCCGCGTCCGCCGGCTGGGGCTGAGGCCGCCTCCGTACAGTCGGCGAAGGCCGACAACGCTCTGTGGGGACTTCCTTCGCCAGAGCGTCTTCCGCTGCTGGCACTTGGCCTGGCCGTCTGGGCGGCCGTCATGATCCTGGCGAAGAACCTTCTCCTCGGACGGCCCCGGCTTTCCCCACCACACCCCTCGCAGGTCCTCGCGCCGACCTGGATTCAGGAGACGGCGAAGTATGGCAACGTCCCTGCACGACGCCCCACTCCTGCCCGGCAGGGCTACTTAGGCTGAGCGCGGTCCGGGAGGTCCACCTAGCCCTTCACGGCCGTCGCATGCCCTTTGAACACTTCCCCGGAGGTTGCAACTCGCTGTAGGCGAGTCGCCCCACGGAGCTAACCCGAGACGTAGAGCGTAGCTTCCCGTCCTGCCCGGACGTTGCTCTCGGCCAGGGGGTCCTGCTCCAGGACTCGATTCGAGCCGCAGGGTGCCGAACCCCCGCTGGGCGACTGAACCGTGACCTTCATCCCTGCACCTTCCAGCTGACCCCTCGCTTCCCCGCACGGACGCCCCTTCACATTCGGCATGGTGAAGGGTTGCGAGCCTTTGCTGACGATGAGTCGTACCTCCGTGCCTTGGGGCATCTTCTCGAAGGGTTTGGGGCTCTGGTCGACGACCGTGCTCTCCGGAGCCGAACTGAAGACCGACTCCCGGGCCACCTCAAACCCTTCCTGGCGAAGAAGCAGCTCCGCCTCGCTGGCCGGCCTGCTCGTAATGTCGGGAATCGCAACGATCCGAGGACCGTCTGACACTTTCAGGTTGACGGGATCCCCCTTGCGCCGGCGACCGGGCTTCACGTCCTGCTCGAGGACCGTGTCCTTCGGACTCAAGTCATTCCGCCGCTCGACATCGCCGACCTCAAGCCCCGCCGCCTCGAGTGCTCCCACCGCCTGATCGAGCTTCATCCCAACCACGGACGGCGCGTCGGTAAGCTCAGGCCCCGCACTCAAGGTCACGGCAACCGTCCCCCAGCGACGCACCCTCTCGCCGGGCGCCGGACGCGTTGCTATGACCGTGTCCTCGGTCTGGTCCGAAAACTCCCGGCTGTAACGAACATCCAGCCCTTCCTCGTGAAGAACCAGGGCGGCGGCCTCCCGGTCCATGCCGACGACGGGAGGAACCTCTATAGGGCTGAGGACAAACGCGCCGGCTGCAGCCGCGAGAACTACGATCGCCAGCAACAGGCGCTTCCACCATCTCCCCCGCTTCCGTCTGCGTCCGGGAACGACGGTGTCCAACGACTCCAGGGCCACCTCGGAGGTGAAGTCGCTCGTCAGCTCGGACAGGGGTGGAGCCGCAGGCAGGTCCTTGATTGCTCGCGTGAGGTCAGCCTGCATTTCCTCGGCGTCCTGGTAGCGGCCGGCAGGGTTCGGGGACGTGGCCCTTCGCACGACCGCGTCCATATCGGGACCAACCTCGGGGACGAGTGAGGAAGGCGCAGGAACCCGGCTGTTCAGGTGGTCCTGGAGCACCTTGGCTGCATCCCCCTCGAATGGCAAGCTCCCCGTGAGCAGCTCGAAAAGCACGCACCCCGTCGAGTAGAGGTCTGCACGAGGGTCGACCCGCTGTCCTCTCGCTTGTTCGGGGGCAACATAGGCGACAGTCCCGAGCATCCCTCCCGTCAGCGCGGCCCCTTCCACAGCGCGGGCGATGCCGAAGTCGGTGACCTTCACCCGGCCGTCCGTGCTCAGAATGATGTTCTCCGGCTTCACGTCCCGATGGACCAGCCGGCGTTGGTGGGCCGCATTGAGGGCGCTCAGGACCTCGCTCACCACCTGGGCCGCCTGCCTTGGATGGAGCCGCCCCTGCTCGGCCAGGATTTGCCTGAGGTTCTTCCCCCGGACGTATTCCATGACCATGTAGTAGGTGTCGCCGTCCTCTCCCCAGTCATGGACCTGCACCACGTTCGGATGCGAGATCTGGCCCGCGGCTTGAGCTTCGGCAAGGAACCGCTCGACGGCGCGCGGTTGGATCGCGAGGTCGAAGGGCAGGACCTTTAGGGCCACGGTTCGGCCAAGCCTTTGATCGCGGGCTCTGAACACCTGGCCCATTCCGCCCGCGCCGATCCGGCCTGCGATGTGATAACGGCCTGCTACCTCAGCGGGAGCCTCGGCTCGTTTCATCCGCCGCTGTGGTACTTGCGCAGGTGATCGTTGTATCTGGTTTCGAGAAGAGAGATCTTTTGTTCGAGTGAGCCGAGCTTGCCGGAGACCGAGGAAGCTTGGGCCGCTACTGCATCCACTTTCTTCTTCAAGGCCGTCTCCGCACCCTGAGCCGCTTGGATCTCCTTACGAAGAGCGTCCACACTCTCGTTCAGCTCGGCGACCGACTCCGTGAGCGAGGAAACTTGGCCGGCCGTCCCCTGCTCCTTGCCCTCGAGCGTGCGAACGCGAGTGGCGATGTCGTTCACGCCTTTGACCGAGCTCTCGATGGCCGCGAGGCGCTCCGTGTTGCGCGCCGGCTGACACGCTGCGGCCGCAAAAGCGACCGCGGCAAAGACGGCTATGACCCCCAACGCAGGACGCACTCGGGCCTTCAGAAGAATCACCTCCATGGAACAAGGTATCAACGGGGAGCAGCCAGATCGTGGAAATCCAACGAATGTGATTCACTCCGCTCGTGGGCGGGAGCTCCAAGTCGCCCATCCGGGGAGCTCCTTCAACTTGGGGGCCGGGATTCGGGCAGAATTCGATCGTGCGAGCATGGCGGATTCACAGGCCCGGACCTATCGACTCCAAGCCGATGGAGTGGGTCCACGCAGACGACCCCCGGCCGGGAGCAGAAGAGGTGCGGGTGCGGGTTTCGGCATGTGGAGTCTGCAGGACGGACCTTCACGTTGCCGAGGGAGATTTGCCCGTACGGCGCCCGTTCGTCATCCCGGGGCATGAGATCGTCGGAACGATCGACGAGCTCGGGGCTGGGGCGAGCCGCTTCAAGGTTGGAGAGCGGGTCGGGGTGGCATGGCTCGGCCGAACATGCCGGCGCTGCCGCTTCTGTGTGACCGGGAGGGAGAATCTCTGTCTGCGGCCCCGTTTCACGGGATGGGAGGACGACGGCGGCTACGCTGAGATGACAATCGCTCACCAAGACTTCGTCTACAGCCTTCCTCACAGCTTCGACGACGAGCACGTGGCCCCCCTGCTCTGCGCAGGCATCATCGGCTACCGAGCTCTGCGGCTCTGCCAGCTGCCGCCGGCAGGTGTGCTCGGTATCTATGGGTTCGGGGGTTCTGCGCACCTGGCCGCGCAGATCGCAATCCGCCAGGGCGCAAGGGTTCATGTCGTAACCCGCTCAGAATCGGCGAGAAAGCTCGCCCTCACCCTCGGTGCGGCGAGTGCAAGCGACGCCGCTTCCGGTCCTCCCGAGGCCCTAGACTCTGCCATCCTGTTTGCACCGGCCGGCGAGGTCGCTCTCAAGGCGCTCCGCGCGCTCGACCGGGGAGGAACCCTCGCGATCGCGGGCATTCACCTAACGCCTTTCGGCCCGCTCTCCTTGCCGGAACATCTGTACTACGAGCGGAGACTCGTAAGCGTCACTGCGAACACGCGGCAAGATGGGGAGGAGTTCCTGACCCTAGCGGACCGCCTGCGTCTCGAGGTCCATACCCAACCATTTACGCTCGATGAGGCGGATGCTGCGCTCAGAGACCTGGCCCATGGCCGGATAACGGGTGCGGCTGTGCTGAGGCCATAAGGCCCGACCTACTAAAAGCCCAGGTTCTGCCTGCCCTTGTCCGCCCGCCGCTCCCAGACCTCGGCATTCCGAGGGCTGAGCAGATAGACCCCGCGTTCCAGTTTCTGCAGGTTTCCGTCGAGCGCGTAGACCAGCCCGCATGCAAACGCGATCACGCGCTTGGCCAGGTCCGCCTCGGCACCCTCCAGACTGATGATGACTGGAGAGGCCGACCGCAGGATGTCCCCGACCCGGCGAGCATCCTCGTAAGAGCGGGGGTGGATCACCTCTACTTCGGGCTTGGTGCTGCGCGGCGGAAGCTTGTGCACCGAGGCGAGTGGCTGGTCTGGCGCCGACATGGTGGAGCTCGGGATGTCGTCAATGAGCCGCGATGAGCTGGGGATTTCGTCAACGAGTCGCGCTCTCGGCGCCTCGTCCCAGGTCGAAAACTCTTCCTCCAGCTCATCCTCGGCAAAGCCGAGGTAGACCAGAGCGTTCCTCCAAAGTCCCAACTTGACCCGTCTTTCCGCTGCCTGGATGGGTGAGTATAAGGGGCAGGAGTGGGAAGAAACTACTCCAGATTTCGCGCCCTGGCTACGCGGCCCGGTTTCGTCGCCTACGCCCGCGCTCTAAAAGCTGATCTCGGCGAGGCCGTCCTTGATTACCACGGCTCCCGACGGGTTCACGGTGTCAAACCCGAAAACGGATCTCGTCCCTTCATCGTCCAACCTCCAGACCCTGGTAGTGATGGTCTCCCCGGGGAAGACGGGCCTCGAGAATCGGACGCGGATTCGCTTCAGGCGGGTTGGATCCCCTCCCCCCACTCCGTCCAGAACCGCCCGCGCTGCAAACGCCATCGTGCACATGCCCTGGAGGATGATTCCGGGCAGCCGCGCCCTGTTGCGAGCGAACTCGGGATCGACGTGGATGGGGTTGTCATCTCCGGACGCTTCTGCGTACCGGGAGCTCTGGTCCTCGTCGATCTGCTGAGGTTTCTGCAGAATGAAGGTGGGCTCCTTCTTTTGATCTTTTGCCGGGCGGGCGCCAGAGCCGGTCTTTCTGATGAACATGGTGCTGAGCACGTCCGCAACGGGCTTGCCCTTCTGGGTTTTTAGCTCGACTTTCAGGGTGAACGTATGGCCGGTCTCCTTTGCTTCAACCGCGGCGAGGGTCGGCTTGACCTCGAGGACGTCGCCGGCGGCTATCGGCGCATACAGGACGTGCTCTTCCTCGGCGTGGACGAGCATCGCCATGTCTACTCCCAACTCCTCGTCTTGCATCGCCTCACGCAGGCTCTCGGCGGCCGGAACGATCGGAAACGCGGGGGGGGCGATGGGATCGTCCCCCAAGAACATGGGGTTCTTCTCATTCGTCGCCCTCGCGTACTTTCGGATGGCTTCGGCAGTGACCTCGTACGTTCGGGAGGGATAGACCTTTCCCGCCAGTGCTGTGTTCAGTGCCATCGATGACCCCTCGTCGCCGCTGCGATCCTTAGGCTCCGCTGCACAGTCCCCTGGACCTAAGATTATCGGCAAGGCAGGGGTTGACCAAGTTGCTGCGGCCGCAGCCGGGAGGATTAGCAGGAGGGTTAGATCGATAGCCGTCGCCGTCCGTACATCGCCCTAGTCGGTCCCGGAGAAGCGATCCCCGAGATCATCGATCTCGCGGAAGAGGCGGGAGCCACAATCGCCCGCCATGGAGCGATCCTCGTAACGGGCGGGCTCGGCGGCGCGATGGAAGCCGCAGCCAGAGGAGCAAAGCGCGAGGGGGGGTTGAGTGTCGGCATCCTACCGGGCACTTCCCGCAGCGACGGAAATCCGTTCCTGGACGTCGCGATACCCACAGGCATCGGAGAGATGCGAAACGTGATCGTAGTGAGGGCCGCCGATGGAGTCCTCGCAGTGGGAGGCGGCTTCGGGACCCTCTCGGAGATCGCGATGGCAGCAAAGCTCGGCAAGCCGGTAATGACCTTGAAGTCCTGGAAGCTGGCGGCCGAAGGCCAGCCTTGGGGGATTCCATCCGTGGACTCGGTGGAAGAAGCTGTCGACGCGCTCATGGGGCTCATATCGAACCGCGCCTCCCGTCCTTAGGCCGAAAGCCACCTTGGTTCCATGTCACTCCTTAAGCTCCCGCCTCGTCGTTGTGGACGGAGGTTGAGCACGAAGGAGGCGAAAAATGGGTACACGGCCAGCAGTGGTTGCAGGCGTCCCGGGAGCCGGCCGCGGCGGTGGCTACCGGGAAGCGGACGCCGGCGAAGCGACGGAACTAGCATCGCTCGCCGGCGCCAGGACGGTCCTTCTCACGACGTTTAGGCGGGACGTCACGCCGGTGGCAACTCCCGTGCACATAGCCGGTAAAGACGGAAGAGTGTTCATCCGAACGTTCGATCCATCCGGAAAGCTAAAGAGAATCCGCAGGAATCCGGAAGTGCTCATTGCGCCCTGCAGGAGCTGGGGAACTGTAACCGGCCCAACCCTCAGGGCCAGAGCGCGGATCCTTAGCGGGGACCAGTCGAGGTTGGCCGCCGGGCTTCTGGCTGCGAAGTATCCGCTGCTCCACGGGCTGCTCATCCCCGTGTTGCACCGGGTGCGCGGATACAGAACAACCCACCTGGAGCTCGTCCCGCTTTGACTCCGCGGCACGCGGACATCGCCGAGGAGCTGGCGCAGCACCGGCAGTTTCTGCAACGCGTCGCCTATCGAATGGTCGGCTCACGCGACGAGGCGGAGGACATCGTCCAGGAAGCGTTTCTGAGGGCGGCGCGCGCCGGTGGGGAAGCGATCCGCGAGCCGAGAGCTTGGCTGACGAGGATAGTCTCCCGCATCTGTCTCGACCACCTGAAGTCTGCAAGAGCCCGGCGGGAGACTTACATCGGTCCGTGGCTGCCGGAACCGATTATTGGGTCCCTGCAAGCGATCGACCCGGCGGATGCCGCCGCCCTCGGCGAGCAGGTCGGCCTTGCCTTCATGAGTGTGCTCGAAACCCTTTCGCCGGCAGAGCGAGTCGTCTACGTCCTACACGAAGCGTTCGACGTCCCCTTTAGCGAGATCGCAGAGATTACGGGCAGAAGTCCCGAAGCGTGCCGGCAGATGGCGGTAAGAGCGCGGCGGCATATACAAGAGCGCGCCCCGAGGTTCGACCCCGACCCGATCGAACGCCGGCGTGCATTGGAAGCATTCAAGGCTGCATGCGAGACGGGAGACCTCGAAGCGCTGGCTCGTCTTCTCGACGAGCATGTCGTTGTACAAGTAGACGGAGGAGGCCGGGTCAAGGCGCCGACGCGCGCGATCGTCGGACGCTTGAATGCGCTTCGCTTTCTGGCTTCGGTGCTTGCCTCCGTCCCGGACCTCGGTTTCGAGTTAGTCGACGTGAACGGCGAGCCAGGGTTGATTGCGCTGGCGGAGCCGGACCCTGTAGTGGCGGGGCTCGTCGTTCTGAATGGCCGGATCACCCAAGTAGACGTTGTCGCCAACCCCGGCAAGCTCCGGCAAGCCCGCGCCTGGCTGAGGACTCGTCCAAGCATGACGCCCGCGTTCCAGCCAAATGAAAAAATTGATGGGACGTGCAAGGATTCTGCTGGGTAAGAGTCAAGTACGCGAGAAGAAGGGGGAGCTCAATGGGAAAGTTCACGCTGCCGGATCTACCCTACGCGTACGACGCGCTGGAGCCGTACATCGACGAGATGACGATGACGATCCACCACACGAAGCATCACCAGACCTACATCGACAAGCTGAACGCAGCTCTCGAGAAGCACGAAAAGCTTGCCGAAAGGTCCGCGGAGGAGCTGCTTGCAGACTTCAATTACCTTCCGGAAGACGTGAAGGGCGCGGTTCGAAACCACGGAGGGGGGCACGCAAACCACAGCCTGTTCTGGGAGATCATGAGCCCGAACGGAGGCGGCGAGCCCAGTGGAGCCCTCGCTTCTGCAATCGAAGAGCAGGTGGGGTCGCTCAAGAAGTTCAAGGAATCGTTCAACCACGCTGCGGTTGACCACTTCGGCAGTGGCTGGGTTTGGCTCGTGGTGAGCGGCACCGAGACCAGGAAGGCCAAGGACAAGAAGAACCTGTTGATGCTCGCCCTGCCCAACCAGGATTCCCCAATCATGGGCGGCCACACCCCACTGTTTGGGATCGATATCTGGGAGCACGCCTACTACCTCAAGTACGAGAACCGCCGGGCCGAGTACGTGGAGGCGTTCTGGAACGTGCTCAACTGGGAGGAGGCCGAGCGCCGATTCAACGATTTGAACCGGTTCGGCGTCGGCGCCGGCATGGCGATGGACCCCGATTACGTCACCGGGCGGTCGAGCACGGCCGACTCAATCTAGGGGCTTTCCAGCAGCTCGCGCAAGCCTTCCTCGTCCAGAAGCGGAATTCCGAGGGCTTCTGCCCTCGCCAGCTTCGACCCGGGGTTCTCCCCGACGACCACGTAGTCGGTCTTCTTGGAGACCGAGGGAGCCACCTTTCCTCCCGCCTGCTCGATGAGCTTGGCCGCTTCGTCGCGGCTCCACCGTTCGAGGCCTCCCGTCAAGACGAAGGTCTTGCCAGAAAGCGGGCCCTCCGGAGTCTCCGTCCGGTCTTGCTCGAGCTTTACTCCAGCCTGCTTCAGCTTGCGAATGATCCCCTGGCTTCGCGGGGACGCGAAGAACTCGCGGATCCTCCTCGCCACGATCGGTCCGATTCCCTCGATCGCCTCGAGCTCCTCCTCCGAAGCGGCAGATATGCGGTCGAGGGAGCCGAACTCCTCCGCCAGCAACCGAGCGGTCGGCGGCCCGACGTCCCGGATCCCGAGGGCGACCAGGACGCGGGCGAGCCCTGACTGCTTGGAACGCTCGATCGAGGCGAGCAGCTGATCGGCTTTCTTCTCGGCAAACAGCGGAAGCTGGAGTAGCTGCTCCCGGGTGAGGAAGTACAGGTCGCCGGGGTCCTTCACGAACCCCATGTCTCTCAACGCTATGACCGACTTGTAGCCGAGTCCCTCTATGTCCATCGCCGACCGGCCTCCGAAGTGAAAGAGCTCTTCAACGGAGCGCGACGGGCACTCGTCGTTCGGGCAACGCCACACCGCTTCGGTGTCCACCCGCACGAGCTTGGTGGCGCAGATGGGGCAGTGAGTGGGCATCCGGAACTCCTGTTCCTTGCCCGTGCGCTTCGAGGGGATCGGAGCGATCACCTGAGGGATCACCTCTCCGGCTCTTCTCACGAGGACGGTGTCGCCGATCCGGATGTCCTTGCGCTCGATCTCATCGGCGTTGTGGAGGGTCGCCTGGGAGACGAGTGCCCCCGACAGCCTCACCGGCTCGAGCTGAGCAAAGGGGGTTACCGCTCCTGTGCGGCCCACGTTTACCGTGATGTTCTTGAGGAGGGTCGTCTTCTCCTCCGGAGGGAACTTGTATGCGATGGCCCAGCGAGGGCTTTTTGAGGTAAACCCGAGCTCTTCACGCTGCCCGAGATCGTCGACCTTTACGACGACGCCATCGACCTCGAACTCCAGGTCGTGCCGGTGGTGCTCCCAATACCGGCAGAACTCAAAGGCGTCCTCCAACCCGTCGAAGGGCCGGTTCTGCCCCATCACCTGAAAGCCCAGGTCTACGAGAAACGCCATCTGCTCCGAGTGCTTCTTGAACCGGCGGCCCTCGACGATTCCGACGGAGTGACAGAACATCGAGAGGTTGCGCTGAGCGGTGATCGACGGGTCCTTTTGCCTCAACGAGCCGGCGGCGGCATTGCGGGCGTTCGCGAAGGGGCGTTGGCCATCCCCCACGAGTTGCTCGTTCAGCTGCTCGAACGCGCGGATCGGCATGTAGATCTCGCCCCGCACCTCCATCAAGCGGGGGCCTTCCGCTCCGATCGAGTGAGGCACCGACGGTATCGTCCGAACGTTGGGAGTGATCTCTTCCCCGATCCGGCCGTCGCCCCTGGTCGCGGCCGCCTTTAGCTTGCCGTTCTCGTAGACGAGGTTCGCCGCGAGGCCGTCCACCTTCAGCTCGCAGTAGTAGTCGGCAGCCGAACCAAGGATCCTCTGAACACGCTTGCCCCATGCGACCAGCTCCTCGAACGTGAACGCGTTGTCGAGTGACCACATGGGCGACGGGTGGGTGACCGGTGCAAAGAGGGCGGACGGGGGTGCGCCGACCCTCTGCGTGGGAGAGTCGGGCGTGACGAGTTCTGGGTACTGCTCTTCGAGCTCCGCCAGCTCCCGGACCAGCGCGTCGTACTCCGCATCCGCGATCTCGGGATCGTCGAGGACGTAATACCTATGGGAGTGGTAGTCGATGATCTTCCGCAGCTCGCGGATTCGCTCCTCGACGGAGGTACGGCCTAGGGTCGCCTCGCCGGCCAGGGCCCTCGAGTCGGTGCTCAAGCCGCCCGGCTGATGATCCCGCCCCCGAGAACCTCGTCGCCGGCGTAGAAAACTGCGCTCTGACCGGCTGCCGAGGGTGGCTGCGGCTCGTCGAACTCGACCTCCGCGGTGCGCCCCTCCGTCCTGACCGTCGCGGCGGCCCCCCGGCCGCGATAACGAGTAACGACCGCGGCCCGAAGCACCCGCTCCGGATCCCCCACGAAAGTCAGGTCCTCGAGCTGCAGGGTTCTTGAGACGATCTCGTCACGAGTCCCCACCACGACGGTGTTCTCCCTGGGATTTATCTCTCGGACGTACAGGGGAAGGCCGAGCCCAACGCCCAGCCCTCTTCGCTGGCCGACGGTGTAGTGGGCGAACCCGCGGTGGGTCCCGAGCTCCCGGCCGGCAGCGTCGACAATCGGCCCCGGCCTGGAGCCCTGAGGAACAGCCTCTCGTAGGAAGGCGTGGGTGTCGCCATTGGGGACGAAGCAGATGTCCTGGCTCTCTGGCTTGGCCGCGGTCCTGAGCCCCAGCGAGGACGCGATCTCCCGTATCTCAGGCTTGGAGTACTCCCCCACCGGGAACTTGGTGACCGCCAGCTCTGGCTGGCGAAGCATGTACAAGACGTAGCTCTGGTCCTTCGCGGGGTCGGCCGCCCGCCTCAACCGATACTTCCCCGACGCCTCTTCGATGCGGGCGTAGTGCCCGGTAGCAAAGACGTCGGCGCCGTAGGTGCGAGCGCGGTCGAGAAGAGCCCGAAACTTGATGCCCCGGTTGCAGGCAACGCATGGGTTGGGAGTCCTCCCCTTGGCATACGCCCTCGTGAACTCGTTGACGACGGTCTCGTCGAAACGCTCGGCAAAGTTCAAGACATAGAAGGGTATGTCCAAGACTTGGGCGACCCTCCGGGCATCCTCAGCTGCGTCGACGGAGCAGCATCCGCTCTCATTGTTGAGCGCCGCTCCCCGCCAGAGCTTGAGCATGATGCCGGTGACGTCATAGCCCGCGTCCTTCATGAGGGCAGCCGCAACCGATGAATCGACGCCGCCGGACATCGCGACTACAGCCTTGCGCCTCATCCGCTCCCCGCAAAGCTAGGAGCGATGGCCCTCAGGCGCTCGACGACCTCGGCGAGAGCCTTTACCGCCGCCTGGACATCTTGCTCGGTCGTGCCCCTACCCATAGAAAAGCGGAGCGATCCGTGGGCCATCTCCGGCGGTATGCCCATCGCCATGAGGACGTGCGACGGATCGAGCGACCCCGAGGCACACGCAGAACCACTAGATGCCGCGATGCCCTTCGAGTCGAGCATGAGGAGGAGGGATTCGCCCTCGACTCCCCGGATACAAATGCTGAGCGTGCCGGGAAGGCGCGGAGCTCCGCCGGCGTTCACCTCCACCGACGAGATCGCCTCCAGTATCGATGCCTGCAGGCGATCGCGGAGCGGAGCCAGTCTCGCGGCCTCGCGTGCTACCTCCCTGGCCGCGATCTTAGCGGCAGCCCCAAACCCGATCATCCCGGCAACGTTGGGCGTCCCGCTGCGCATCCCTCTTTCCTGGCCTCCTCCATGAGAGATCGGCTGGATCACGGTCTTGTGGCGAATCCAGAGGGCTCCGACCCCCTTCGGCCCGCCGAGCTTGTGTGCCGCAAACGACGCCATATCGAAACCGTACTCAGAGATGTCGATTGGGATCTTTCCCAGCCCCTGGACGGCATCGGTGTGCAGTAGCGCTTTCGAGCGCTCCTTGACGATCTTTGCGACCTCTGCGAGCGGCTGAATCGTCCCGACTTCGTTGTTGGCCAGCATGACCGACACCAAGATGGTTTGGTTCGTGAGCGAAGACTCGAGTGCGGCCAAATCGACCATGCCGTTGCGATCGACCGGAAGAAAAGTCACCCTGAACCCCTGCCGCTCGAGCCACTCGGCGGAGTGCAGGACGGCGTGGTGCTCGATGGAGGTCGTGACGATGTGGTTGCCCCGGCTACGGTGGGTGAACGCCGCTCCCTTCAGAGCGAGGTTGTCCGCCTCGGTGCCGCCTCCGGTGAAGATGATCTCGGACGGCAGTCCTCCCACCGCCTCGGCAACTTGCTCCCTTGCCTCCTCCAAGCCCTTTTTCGCGGCTCTTCCCGCTGCGTAGACGCTGGAGGGGTTGCCGAACAGCTCCCTTTGATAAGGCAGCATGGCCTCGAGCACCTCGTCCAGGATGGGGGTTGTAGCGGCGTAGTCGAGATAGATCACAGCGCCCATGATAAGGCGGATCCGAGCTCAGACCCCTCGTCGCGCAGCGCTCGTTCCGGACTGGCGTCTTTCCGAAGAGGGTTGTTGGATTCAAGACAAGACGGTATCTCTTCCTTTCCTGAACAAGGATTCAAACGATAGAGAAGTACTCCACGCCGTCGTCCCGAATCTCGTTGCGGGCGCGCTCTTGATCCACGAGAACATCGAGGTGGGCGATGACGTCGCACACCGCAAGGAACCGGTCGTAGCTGTCGAAGTTGGGGTAGAGCTCCGAGCAGACCTCGTAAGCGCTTCTCCCGTCCTCGGTCAGCGCCTCGCAAACCACGTCCAGCCTTCGCGCGTGATGCTCCCGCATGTACGAGATCGTCTCGCCCGGGTTTGTGATGACGGGGCCATGCCCCGGATAGACAATCGTGAGTTCGAGCGACTGCAGCACGTCGAGCGTCTCGAGGTACTGCCTCAGGCTGTGTCGGCGCCGGCTCGGCCAATCGCCCTCTGGTTCGAGGGTCGGCTCCAGCAACGCGTTGGGACTCGCATGCGGGAGGAGGGTGTCCCCGGCGAACAGGACCCTGCGGTCCCGCTCCAGGTAGCCGACGTGCCCATCGGTGTGGCCGGGCAGCGAGATCGTCTCAAGCGAGAACCCTCTAAACTCGAAGACCTCACCCTCGCTTATCGGCTTGCACTTCAGCTGGGCAACCTGATGCACGCGGTGCACCCGGCGCTCGAGCCTCGTGAGATCCCTCAGGAGCGGCTCCGGAAACCCCGCTTCCTGCAGCCGCCTCCCGCACTCCCACATGAGCCTCTCGTCCGATATCCGCTCGATCTCCACCTCGCTCATGTACGCCTGTGCGGTCCCCGACCCGTTACATATGAGCGGGACGAGCCCGTAGTGGTCGGGGTGTCCGTGGGTGATGAGGATGCGTTCGACGGACTCGAGGAAGAGCCCCTTCGCTGCAAAGCCGAGCTTTAGAGCGTTCTCGGCGTCCACGGTGTTGACGCCGGCATCCACCATCGTGATTGGGTCGGCGACGATGATGAAGGCGTTGACTGGTCCAACCCCGAACGGGGTAGGGAGCGGCACGGTCTCGACCGGAATAGCCTCTACGTGCATCCCGGCCAGGATAGCCGCAATGCGCGGAGGTCGCCGGCTGGTGCTAGATGTGCGCGGCCACGAGGATCGCCGCAAACGATTACGGACGAGAAGGAGGAAGCGTGAAAACACAAAGCCGCCGATCCCGCACCTGGTACCAGCACTCTTGCCAACCGCGTTCTGAATCTCCCGCCCACTAGCCCCGTATTACGTGCGATACAGTCCGGGCCATGGGTAGCTCCGGCGTCGGCCACCGCTTCATCCATCGAGCCTGCATCGCTTTTATGTCTTTGGCATTGGTCCTCATCCAAGCCGCGGCTCACGCGGAGACGACACCGGAAGCCCCCATGCCGCCAGAAAACGCCGTCACGGCCTCTCCTCCGCCGCCGGACCCCCTCCCGGACGAGACTGCCCCTCCGCCCGTCCCTCCGGCGCCCATAGCCACCGACGCCGCCGAACCGGACCTTCCCTTACAGCCGCCGACCGAGGAGCGGGGCCGGCCGGTGGGCGCCACGCGCATTCTTGCGATAGTGGCGATCGTAGCCGCGGCCATAGCAGGGATCTACGTATACGGAGTGATCCGGCGCGGCCTTTGAAAGCGGGACGTTGCGGGCTTCGACCTGTAGTTGAAAGAAGCTAGTACTGCAACGGCTTGAAGCGCCTACGGCCGACGTAGGAGCGGCCGTCGACGCCGGCGCCGAGAGCGCGGAGCTTGCCCGGTAGGTCTTCGTACCCGCGCTCCACGTGGAAAAAGTCGTGGATCTCGGTCCGGCCGTCTGCAGCGAGGGCCGCGATTACGAGCGCTGCGCCTCCCCGAAGATCGGGAGCGTGTACGGGCGCTCCCTGGAGGCCCGCCACTCCCTTCACGACCGCGTGATGACCCTCGACGCGAATGTCGGCCCCCATCCTGGCGAGCTCGCTCACGTGCTGGAAGCGGGACTCGAACACGTTCTCGGTGATGATGCTGGTGCCCTCGGCCACCGAAAGGTAAGCCATCATCTGCGGCTGAAGGTCCGTCGGGAAACCTGGGTAGGGCAACGTGGCAAAGTCCGTAGCCTTGGGGCGACGGTCGATTGAAAGGTAGATGCCGGAGTCGGTCGATTCCCAATGAGCACCACTGCGGACGACCTTCTCCAAGAACATGTCCATGTCGGCCGCCCGGGCCCCCACGAGCTCCACCTCGCCCCCCGTGACCAGAGTGGCAAGAGCCAGCGTTCCGGCTTCGATCGGGTCCGGTGACACTCGATGATCGGCAGAGGAAAGCTCCGTTACGCCCGTCGCCCGGATCGTCGAGGTCCCGGCTCCCTCCACCCGCGCTCCCATCGCGTTCAGGAAGTTGGCGAGATCGATGATGTCCGGCTCCCGGGCGGCGTTTTCGATCGTCGTGACGCCTTCCGCGAGAACAGAGGCAGTGAGGAGGTTCTCGGTCGCTCCCCGGCTCGGAAACTCCAACACCACCCGCTTTCCCTGCAGACGCGGAGCGATTCCTTCGAGGTAGCCGTGGTCGAACGCGAAGGTGACGCCAAGCTGATTGAGGGCCGCTTCATGCATGTCGATCGCTCGGTTGCCGATGTTGCAACCACCCGGCATCGCGACCCGGGCATGCCCGCAGCGTGCGAGGAGTGGACCGAGCACGTTTATCGACGCCCTCATCCGACGGACGAGGTCATAAGGCGCTTCGGTGCTGAGGTCGCCGGTCGTATCGATCCAGAGAACGTCCTCATCGAACGAGACGGATGCCCCGAGCCTCTCGAGCATCTCGACCATCGTAAAGACGTCGCTGATGCGGGGGACGTTGTAGAGGACCGTGTGGCCGCGCGCCAGGAGCGAGGCGGCCATCAGCTTGAGAGCCGAGTTCTTTGCGCCCGAGATGGCGACCCGGCCATCCAACCGGTTCCCGCCCTCGATCGACAAGCAGTTCACGGCTGGAAGTGTACCCACGAGGGTGCCTTCCCAACACCCCCGAGATCGCCTTACGCCGGCTCTTCGGTCTCCTCGGCGAGGATGATGACCTTGTCGTCCTTCACGGTGATGAAGCCGCCCTGCACCTCGAAGTTTCGCTCGTCGGCCGGGCTTTTGATCTTCACGTTCGAAGGAGCCTTCAGCTGGCCGAGCAGGGGGATGTGACCGGGCAGTATCCCGATCTCCCCCTCGACTGTTCGCGCGGCGACGAAGTCGGCTTCACCTGCGAAAAGCTCCTCTTCGGGCGAGACCAGCTGGACGTACAGGGGCATCAGCAGCTCATCCCGGCGTTAACTCTCCATCTTCTTGGCCTTTTCGAAGACCTGGTCGATCCCGCCGACCATATAGAAGGCCTGCTCGGGAATGTTGTCGACCTCTCCTTCGGTGATCATCTTGAACCCTCGGACAGATTCCTCGACTGGCACGGTCTCTCCCGGGATGCCGGTGAAGACCTCGCCTACATAGAAGGGCTGGGAGAGGAACTTTTGAATCTTCCTCGCGCGGTAGACGTCGAGCTTGTCCTCCTCCGACAGCTCGTCGATCCCAAGGATCGCGATGATGTCCTGGAGGTCCTTGTACCTCTGCAGGATCCGTTTGACCTCGTTGGCCACGTCGTAGTGCTCCTGACCGACATATCGGGGGTCGAGGACCCGGGAGAAGGAAGCAAGGGGGTCGACCGCCGGATAGATGCCGAGGGCGAAGATGTCCCTCGACAGAGCCGTGAATGCGTCCAGATGGGCAAACGTCGAGTGAGGCGCTGGATCGGTGTAGTCGTCCGCCGGGACGTAGATCGCCTGGATCGAGGTGATGGACCTGCCTCGGGTGGAGGTGATCCGTTCCTGCATCTCGCCCATCTCGTCGCCGAGCGTCGGCTGATAGCCCACGGCGGAAGGCATGCGGCCCAATAGCGTGGAGACCTCGGAGCCGGCCTGCACGAACCGGAAGATGTTGTCGATGAAGACCAGGACGTCGCGGCGCTCGACGTCGCGGAAGTACTCCGCCATCGTAAGCGCGGAGAGCGCTACGCGGAGGCGGACGCCGGGCGGCTCGTCCATCTGGCCGAAGACCATGGCCACCTTCGAGATGACCTCCTCACCGGACTCGTTGAGCTCCAGCCAGAGGTCATTTCCCTCCCGGGTCCTCTCGCCGACGCCCGCAAAAACGGAGTAACCCCCATGCTCCTGCGCGATCCGGTAGATCATCTCCTTGATCAGCACGGTCTTGCCCGTGCCCGCTCCTCCCAACAGGCCGACCTTCCCACCTGCTACGTAGGGCTCGAGCAGGTCCACGACCTTGATGCCGGTCTGCAGCATCTCCGTCCTCGGTTCGAGATCTTCGAAGTGAGGAGGCTCACGATGGATGGGCCACCGCTCGGTGATCTCAAGTTTGCTCTCATCGACATCGAGGGGTTTTCCGAGGACGTTGAAGACGTGGCCAAGGGTCGCCGGGCCGACGGGGACCGTAATCGGTCCCCCGCTGTTGACCACCCTCGTGCCGCGGCGGATTCCGTCGGCCGGCGTCATGCAGATTGCCCTTACGGTGTTGTGCCCTATGTGCGCAGCCACCTCGGCGGTCACGGGAACCGTCTCGCCGCCGATCTCTCGCTCGAGCAAGAGGGCGTAGTAGATGTCGGGGAGGGATTCCGGCGGGAACTCGACGTCGATGACAGGGCCGATGACTGCGATCACCCGCCCATCGCCGAGCGCTTCTTGCGATCTTGGTGCTTCGGTCTCGACTACTGCCATCACGTCTCCTTGTCCTATCGGTGAGCCGAGGTCAGCGCCTCGGTTGCCCCGACGATGTCCGCAATCTCATTCGTGATCTCCGACTGCCTGGCCTTGTTGGCTCTCAGTTGGAAAACCTTGATGAGCTCCTCCGCCTTGTCGGTTGCGCTCTTCATCGCCCGCATTCGAGCCGCATGCTCAGAGGTGGAGGACTCGAGCAGCGCGCCGTAGATCTTGACCTCGACGTAGCGAGGAAGGAGCGCCTCGAGAAGGGCGTCCGGCTCCGGCTCGAAGTCGAACATGGCCGAAGGGCCCTCCTTGGGCTCCTGCTCCTCGGGTCTCGGGACCGGAAGGATCTGGGCCACCCGAGCCCTTTGGACTCCTGCCGACAGGAACTCCGTGTACGCGATCTGCACAAGGTCAACGCGCTCCTCCAGATACTCGCCGATGATGCCATCGGCGATTTTCTTGGCATCCGCGTAGCTGGGCTTGTCCGCCATGCCCGAGAAGAAGCCGGCCAGCTCGGTCCCGCGGAACCTGAAATAGGAGGCTCCCTTCCTTCCCACGCTGGTTACCTTGGCCTCCCGGCCAACCTGGCGCTGCCGGGCCACGGCTCTTTGCGCCTCCCTGAGGACATTGGCGTTGTAGGCACCGGCCAGGCCCCGGTCCCCGGTCAACACGACAATTGCGGTGGTCCGAATGTCGCGTTCTGCCAGGAGCGGGGAGGACTTCGACTCGCTGGCCAGCATCTTGATCATCTCCCCGATCGCTCGGGCAAACGGCCGCGCAGCTTCCGTCCGGGCTTGAGCCTTGGCAATCCGGCTCGCCGCGATGAGCTGCATGGCGTTGGTGATCTTCTTCGTCGACTCGATCGACCTGATCCGCCGCCGGATGTCCCTGGCCTTCTCGGCCATCGTTTCTCCTTAGGTCGAGCTCGCCTCGGTGCCCCCGGTGCTCCCGGGGACGGAGACGTCCGTCGCTGCTTCGCCGGCTGCAACGGCCGCAGTTCCCGGCTCGCCTGAAGAAACCGGAGTCGCGCCTTCGTCACCTTCGATGGGAGCGGGACCCGCGTCTCCTGCTGCTGCCGATGCGGGGGCTTCCGTTTCAACCTGGGGCCCGGGTGCCGGGGCGCCGCCTTCGGAATCCGGGGCCGCGGCGGCCGGTTGGGCAGCAGCCGGTGCCTCCGCCTCGGGTGACCACTGCTGCTTGAACGCCTCGATAGTGAGGCGCAACGCCTTCTCGATCGTGTCCGGGAAGTCGCCCTCAGTTCTGATGTGCTCGTAGATCTCGGGAGCGCGGACGCCCACGTAATCCAAAAGAGCCTTGTCGAAACTTTGAACGTCACCGACCTCGACGTCATCGAGGTATCCGTTGGTTCCCGCGAAGATCGAGACGGCCTGCTGCTCTACGGGAATCGGAGAGAACTGGCGCTGCTTTAACAGCTCGCTCAACCGCTCCCCCCTGGCGAGCTGAGCCTGGGAGGCCTTGTCCAGGTCCGAGCCGAACCCCGCAAACGCGGCGAGCTCCCGGTACTGCGCGAGCTCGATCTTGAGCGGTCCGGCAATCTTCTTCATGGCCTTGATCTGGGCTGCGCCTCCGACCCGAGAGACGGAGGTGCCCACATTGATGGCAGGACGGAAGCCTTGGTAGAAGAGGTCGGTCTCGAAGAAGATCTGGCCGTCCGTGATGGAGATCACGTTCGTGGGAATGTAGGCGGAGAGGTCGCCCTCCTTCGTCTCGATGACCGGAAGGGCGGTGAGGGACCCTCCCCCCAGCTCGTCCGACAGCTTTGCCGAGCGCTCGAGCAGTCGGGAGTGCAGATAGAACACGTCGCCCGGAAACGCCTCACGGCCTGGCGGGCGGCGAAGGAGCAGGGAGATCTGCCGGTACGCGTCCGCCTGCTTCGAGAGGTCGTCGTAGACGATGAGCACGTGCTCGCCCTTGTACATCCAGTGCTGCCCGATGGCAGATCCGGAGTAAGGTGCGAGGTACTTGAAGGTCCCTGGGTCGGAAGCCGGAGCGTTCACCACCGTCGTGTACTCCATCGCCCCTGCCTGCTCGAGGCCGTTGAGCACCTCCGCCACCGTGGAGTTCTTCTGTCCGACGGCGACGTAGATGCACTTGACCGCTTTGTCCGTCCCCCAGTTCTGCTTCTGGTTGACGATCGTGTCGATCGCGACCGCCGTCTTGCCGGTCTGCCGGTCCCCGATGAGCAGCTCTCGCTGCCCCCTGCCGATGGGGATCATCGCGTCGATAGCCTTGATGCCCGTCTGGAGCGGCTCGGATACCGGCTGACGGTCGATGACCGAAGCCGCCTGTAGTTCCAGCTCTCGTGTGCCCTCCAGCTTTGAGGGGTCCAGCGGTCCCTTCCCGTCGATCGGCCGCCCAACAGCGTCCACGACACGGCCGAGATAGGCATCTCCAACGGGAACGGATAGCACCTTGCCCGTCTGCTTTACCGGCATCCCCTCCTCGACCTCGTCCTCCTCGCCGAGGATGACGACGCCAAGCTCGTCCTCCTCGAGGTTCAAGGCAATTCCGACGAGGTCGCCGGGAAACTCGAGCATCTCGTTTGCCATCGTCGACGGCAGGCCGGTGACGCGCGCGATCCCATCCCCCGCATAAACGACTCGGCCAACCTGCTCCTGCTCGAGCGTCGGCTTGAACTCCTGGAACAACCGTTCCAGAGCGCTCCTTACTTCCTCGGGTCGGATGGTCAAGTCGGGCATCGTTTTCTCCTTACTGGACTCCCAGGTGCTGCTTCAAAAGGTCCAGCTTGTGCCGGACCGTACCGTCGATTACCACATCTCCGACCCTCGCAAGCACCCCGCCCTGGACGCTCGGGTCGACGATGACCTTCACCGCTACGCTGCGGCCCGTGGCCTTCGACAGAGCCTTCTCGAGCCGCGCCTTCTGCTCGTCGTCGAGCTCGACCGCCGTGCGTACCTCGCCAAGCTCGCGGTTTGCCTCTTGCTCTGCAGTGCGGGCCAGCTCATCCGCAATCTCGACCAGGTCCCGGGCATGCCCCTGACTAATGATGAACCGGACCGCATTGATGGTGTGAGGCGATGCCTTCCCGGCGAGGAGGTCGTCGACCAGCTTCTCCTTGGCGGAAAGTGGGATCTGTATGTCGGTCAGAGTTTGCCTGAGCCCCTGCTCTCTCTCGAGAGTACGGGCGAGTCGAAACAACTCGTCGGCCACCCTCGCCAGCGCGCCTTCCGACCTCGCAATCTCGAAGAGCGCCCGCGCATACCCTCTGATGCTCGCCTCGACGGTCATGGACGGCGGCTCGCCTCGGTCGCGCCGGCGCCGTTTGCGCCCTCCCTCTCGAGGTCGCTGATGAACTGGTCTACGAGGGTCCTATGCGAACCCGGGTCCAACTCCTTCTCCACGATGCGGGACGCGATCGACAGCGACCACTGGGCAAGCTGTGAGTGCAGCTCCGCAAGCGCTCGATCCCGCTCGTCGTCCAGCTGCTTGCGAGCGCGCTCGACGATCAGCCGGGCGTCTCCCTCAGCCTTGCCGACGATCTCCTTACGTACCGCTTCGGCCGACTGGCGCGCCTCCTCGATGATCTGGTTGGCCTCGTCGCGAGCCTGCGAGATCCTTGCCTTGTAGTCGGCAAGAACCCTCTCGGCCTCCGCCCTCGTCTTCTCCGCGCGCTCGATCTCGCCCGCAATCTTCTTCTCCCGGTCGGCAAGCCCCTCCTCGAGCTTAGGGAACACCTTCTTCGCAAGAAGGAACAAGACGACGAGAAAAGCGATGGTCGTCCAGACGAATAGCCCCGGCTCGGGAGCCAGGGGGTTGAAGCCTCCTCCTTCTGCTTCTGCAGCGAGAAAGATCATGCCGGCCTCCTAGAAGATGCCCAAAAGCAGCAGGATCGTGACGACGAACGCGTAAAGGACCTGAGCCTCTGCTAAGGCGAAGCCGAGGAACATCAGGCCCTGCAGAGTCCCTCGCGCCTCGGGCTGGCGCCCGATTCCTTCCAACCCCTTCGACCATAGAATTCCGATGCCTGCCGCTCCCCCGCCAGCGCCAAGACCAATGGCCAGGCCGGCCCCGAGTTGCGCAAGGCCCCTGTCGGTCATCCCGGCGGCCTCCTGCGCCAGTATCAGGTCCAAATTCGTCTCCTTTCGATCGGCGATTCCAAAGTCTCTAGTGGCCGGGGTGAAGTGCGTCGTTTATGTAGATCGTGCTGAGGAACGCAAAGATCACGGCCTGGATGAATGCCACAAACAAGGCAAAGGCCGTGAAAACGACCTCCATGACCATGGCCACCGGGATGATGATGAGGTGCCCAAAGACGAAGCTCGTTCCGACCAGGAAGATGAACCCGACGAAGATCAGCAGGATGACGTGGTCGGCAAGCATGTTCGCGAAGAGCCTGACCGCGAGCGAGAACGGCCTCGCGAGCTGAGAGATGATCTCGATAGGGATCATCAGGGGAAGCATCGCTTTCGGGACATCGCCTGGGACGACCGTCCTCAACCAGAACTTGAGTGGGCCGTGCCTGGCCATCCCTATGACCACGGCGATGAGATAGACGCCGACCGCCAGCGTCGCCGTCACCCAGATGTTCGAGGTCGGGGTAAAACCGAGCCAGGGAATCAGACCCACTGCGTTCATGAAGAAGATGAAGAAGAACAGCGTGCCGATGAGGGGAAACCAACTTCGGCCATCTTTCGCGTTCATCACGGAGTACACGATGTTGCTCTTGACGAAGTCGATTGCCACTTCGACGGCGTTGCGGAGCCCTCTTGGGACGAGGCCGCCCTTGCTGGCAGCCACCCAGAACACACCGACCGACAGAGCCGCCGCAAGCCACATGTTCAGCACCGCGTTCGTAATCGACAAGTCGATGCCGGCGATCTCCCAGTGAGGTGCCCACCCGTACTGGTGCGGCGAGAGGTGGTTGATCAGTTCGACAAAGGGCGACTCCTGAGGCGACTCCTCTACTGCAAGAATCAAGGGTGAACCCACTTAACCCATCAGCCCCCTAGCTCGAAGTTGCCTCACTGCGCGAGGCATCTCGGTCATGAGAAGGACCGGAAACGCTACCGCAAACGTCAGGAGGTACGCGCGGAGGCTCGGCTTTCCGCCGACCTCGAACGCCAGCCATCCGATGAGCGCCACCGCTGCCGCTCGTAAGACGAAGTGGCCGGCGACCTTCGAATCGAAAAACCTCGGAACTGCCGTCGACCGGAAGATGTGCGAACGCAGATATCCGGCGGCGTAGGCCCCCGCAGCCAATCCGCCCGCAAGCGCCGCCAGGGCCGGCGACGGTCCTGCGATCCCAAGAGCGATAACGGCCGCCAATGCCCCAAAGCTCGCCGCCTTTAGCACCATTCGGCCGAAGAGATTTGTGAGGGACTCAGAGCTCAGCTTCTCGCCTTCCACCCCCGGTACAGGCGAAGCACCCCCGCCGCTCCCCCCAGCAGAGCTCCCACCAGGAGAAACGCCCCTCGAGTGTTCAGCCATCTGTCTACCAGCCACCCTAAGAAGACACCAACCCCTGTCGTCGCGACGAGCTCACCTGAAAGGCCCATTGCCCACCCAAACCCCGACATCAAGGAGGGCTCTCTCTCGGGGTCGTCAGTGGGCATCAGACGATGAGTAACAAAAACAAAGTTATTTCACTCAGTCTTCCGCATAGTGCATAGGACTTTGTGAAAGTTTTCACATAGTAGTCGCAATGCCTCCCCTCGGCAAGTGTGCCCATGATCGGCTCAGGGTAAACGGCGAGCAAGCCCGGGAAGGGCCGTATAGAGGAACAGGCCAACGGCCGCGGCAGCGAACGGCACGATGTAAACCGGGGCAAAGGTCCAGGCCAGGGTCATTCCGGCGATCACCGCGGTCCACGTGTACATGATGAGGACGGCCTGCTTGTGGCCGTGCCCGATCTCGAGCAGGCGGTGATGCAGGTGCTCCTTGTCGGCATGAAAGACCGGCCTTCCTTTTCTCGCCCTTCTGATGACGGCCAGCGCCGTGTCCAGGATCGGGATTGCGAGAACGATCAGCGGAATGACCAGGGGAAGGTAGAACAAGAAGGCGGCCGATATGTCTGAAGGGTTCTGGGTCGCGGAGCGGCCCACTCCGGCGACGGTAGCCGTCGCAAGCAGAAATCCGAGGGTCATGCTTCCCGAGTCCCCCATGAAGATCTTGGCCGGGTTGAAGTTGAACCGGAGGAATCCGACCGTTACGCCCACGATGATGGCCGACACGAGCGCCGCAGTCGGCTCGGGTCCTACCAGCCCCTGACGGCTGAGCTGGTAGGTGTAAACGAAGAACGTCGTGGCGGCGATTGCGGTTACGCCCGCTGCTAGGCCATCGAGCCCGTCCATGAGGTTCACCGCGTTCACGATGACGACTATCCAAAGGATCGTCGCGATTGCCGAGACGTCGGGTGACATCGACAACGACCCCACTCCCCTGAGTGGAAAACGGAAGTACTCGAGCCTCACTCCGGCGAGGAAGACGAACCCGGCGGCGAGCAGCTGTCCGGAGAGCTTCACCGGGGCCTCGAGCCCTCGAACGTCGTCGACGACCCCCATCACGAAGATGATCGCGGCTCCGATGAGGATCGCGACCAACTCGGGAGCGGGCCAAACCGAGATGGGCCGCACGGCCTCTCGGAAGGGCTCCATGAGCGAGGCAAGCGCGAGGGCGCCCACGAAGCCCGCGAAGATCGCCGCCCCTCCTAGCGTTGGCGTCGGAACTGCGTGCACCTTCCGGTCGTCGGGCACATCGACGGCTCCGATCCTCCGGCTGAAGGACAAGACAAGCGGCGTGACGGTGTAGGTGATGGCCGCCGCAACGACCATCAGGACCAGATATCTCGCCACGGCCCACATTCAATCACGCCCCGCACCGCCGGCGGGTTGCACTTGTTGCCAGTTGACCGAGCGTGCCGAACCGCTTACGTTGGCGCCACCCATGCACGATTACTGGAAGTCCCTCGAAACAGCCGACCCAGACATCGCGGAGCTTATCTCCCTAGAGGAGAGGCGGGAAGCCGACAAGATCCGGCTCATCCCTTCGGAGAACTACGTCTCGGAGGCGGTGCTTGCAGCCACCGGGTCCGTCCTGACCAACAAGTACTCCGAAGGCTATCCGGGGCGGCGCTACTACGAGGGGCAGCAGTACATCGATCCCGTCGAAGAGCTGGCCATCTCGAGAGCAAAGGAGCTGTTTGGGGCTGAGCATGCCAACGTTCAGCCCTACTCGGGCTCGCCCTGCAACCTGGCCGTCTATCTTGCTTTTCTGGAGCCCGGGGACACGGTCATGGGAATGGCGCTTCCGGCCGGCGGCCACCTGACTCACGGATGGAAGGTGTCCGCGACGGGAAAGTGGTTTCGGCCCGTGCAGTACGGGGTGAGGCGGGACACCGGACGGATCGATTACGACGAGATCCGGCAGATGGCGCGAAGCGAGCGCCCAAAGCTGATCTGGGCGGGGGGCACCGCGATCCCCCGGGTGATCGACTTCTCCATCTTCCGAGAGATCGCCGATGAGGTCGGAGCTGTATTCGCCGCCGACATCGCTCACATAGCGGGGTTGATAGCGGGCGGCGTCCACCCGTCTCCGTTGCCCCTGGCCGACGTCGTCACGACCACGACCCACAAGACGCTCAGGGGGCCACGGGGAGCGATGCTCATGTCCAAGGCCGAGCATGCGAAGCCCCTTGACTCGGCGGTGTTCCCCGGACTCCAAGGAGGGCCTCACAACCACACGACGGCTGCCATTGCGGTTGCTCTCAAGGAGGCGTCGGAGCCACAGTTCACCGAGTATTCCCGGCAGATCGTCGCGAATGCAGCGGCGCTTGCGGAAGGCCTCCTCGAATACGGATTCGATCTGGTGTCCGGCGGAACCGACAACCACCTGATCCTCGTCGACCTGACCCACAAGCAAGTGCCCGGCAAGGTAGCGGCAAAGGCGCTCGACAGGGCGGGCATCGAGCTCAATTACAACACCGTGCCCTTTGACCCTCGCAAGCCCTTTGATCCCTCGGGAATTCGGCTTGGAACGCCTGCCGTCACCTCACGCGGGATGAGACAGGCCGAGATGACCTCGATTGCCGAGTGGATCAACGAGGTCGTCTCAGCTCCGGACGACGACACCGTGATCGAGAAGGTCGCAGGACAGATACGGGACCTCTGCGCCGAGTTCCCCGCCCCCGGCCTCGCGAAGCTGAGTTAGAGCCGAGAAGGCCTTCCCGGAGTCGAGGTTCGGTAAGAGGGCTCTACCGTCGCTCTCGCGGGGACTCGCCTGTCAAGGGCCCTCCTGGTCGGCGAGCGGCTCCTCGGGCCCAGGGGGCGACCCGTTGCACTCCTCGACCTCGATATCTCGTATCTGGTCCAGCCTGGGGACGTGGCGCCCGCCTTCGAAAGGCGTTTCCAAGAAGACGCCTACTATCTCGCGAGCCAGCGCGGGGGCGACGATGCGCGCCCCCATCGACAGCACGTTCGCATCATTGTGCTGCCGGCCGAGGCGGGCGGTGAAAAGATCGTTGCAAAGCGCGGCTCTCGCGCCGTGGACCTTGTTCGCCGATATCGCCTCGCCCTGACCGCTTCCGCCGAGCACGATCCCCCGGTCGGCCCGTCCGCTCACCACCGCTCGTGCTACAGCGGCACAGAAGCCGGGGTAGTCCACCGACTCCTCAGAGTCGGTCCCGAGATCCTGCACCTCGTGGCCGGCGTCTTTGAGATGTTGGCGCAGCTCCTCCTTGAGGCGGAAGCCGGCGTGGTCCGAGCCGATGGCAATCCTCACGGCGCTACTCTAGACGCCAGCCCGCGACAGCGGAAAGAGGCAGCGCCCTAGCGTTCGTCTTTCTCGCTAGTCCCTGTCCGCCGCGGCCTTCAGCCGCTTTCGAATGTCGGACCTTCCGATGTTGCGGTCCCCCACCTTGCGCAGCTTCTTGGTCGCCTTTCGCAGCTTCTTCGCGAGATCGCGCTGCCTCGACCTGTTTCTGAGAGCGCCCAGCGAGAACCCCAAACCGGCTCCGAGAGCAGCAACCGGAAGGGCCTGCGACACGCGGATCGAGCGCATGGGCCCGGTGACCGAACCGTTGCCCTCCTCTGCGTCGTCGGGAGGCGCGGCGCTGATCTCGGCCAGCGGCGATTCGGGAGCCTCCTCGATGGCCAGGTCGCCAAGGCTGACGACGCCAACAGGCTTGCCGTCATCAACTATCGGCAGCCGCCGGATTGCCTTATCACGCATTAGCGACAGCGCCGCTTCGGCTGTCCCGCTCAACGGCAAGGTAATGATGTCCTTGCTCGCGATCTCCTCGAGCTTGACCGCCTTGGGGTCTCCGCTCTGCGCAACCACTCGCAGCGTGATGTCGCGGTCGGTTACGATCCCCTGGATCTTGCCCTTGTCGTCGACGACGATGACGTCTCCGATGTCGTCGTCACGCATTACCTGGGCCGCTTCCTCTACCGTGGCGGTCGTCTGCAGCGTCCTCGGCTCGGGCGTCATGACTTCCCTGATGGACTTAGGCATGAGCAATCCCTCCCAAGAGTCGGTTTCTGGCTGCCGGCCGGCAGCAGTCGATTTCTCTACTTAGTTCTTACCCTCTAGCCCGGTCACGAAACCGCCCGAGCCTCGGGCTGGTCCCCCCTAAGAGCGGAGCCGACCGCCTCTGGATCAGCGTGCGCGCAGGGTCCGGCGCTTACCCACGACAGAGATGACCTCCGACGGGGGGGCATCGAGCCGCCCGCCATCCACATACAGATCGACGGCGTCGCCGAGATCTGCGGCAATGTCGTCAACTACCGGGCTCGTCGTCTCGCCGCTTGGATTGGCGCTCGTCGCGGCCAGTGGGCCCGACCTCTCCAAGAGAGCCAGCGCAAAGGGGTGGTTGGGAATCCGAAGGCCTACGGTTCCTCCGTCGCCGCCGATCCTCGGAAGCGGAGGCACGGCCTTCAACACGAGGGTCGTCGCCCCAGGCCACCTATCCCTGGCGATTGTCAGGGCTTCCGACGGGAAAGCCGCGATCTGCATGGCGTCATCCAGGTCTCTCACCAGGACGGGAAGTGGCTTCGATCGTGAACGTCTCTTTACCTCGAAGATTCGGTCTATGGCTCTTTTGTGCTCGAGCTTTGCAGCAAGCCCGTAAACGGTGTCGGTCGGGATTACGACGAGGCCCTCCGACTCGAGAACATCGAGAGCGGCGTCTACGGAAGCTGGGTCGGCGGCCGGGATTATCCGCGCTATGGCTTGCGCCCCTCCGCTATCCTGTCGCGCCCCGACAGGTCCGGGAGGACCTGGACCTCACGGTAGTGGAGCTGCATCACGGCTTCGACGTCGGCCCACCTCTGGGGGCTCGTCTCCATGACCAGCCATCCCCCACGCTTCAACCAGTCCAGAGATTCCCGCACAACTCGTACCGACGCCTCAACCCCGCTCATATCCGAGACGAGGGCTGCGCGAGGCTCGTGGTCGGAAACGTCGGCCGGGAGCGTCCGAAACTCCGACTCCGATAGGTAGGGCGGGTTTGATATGACGAGGTCAAGACGTCCCTTCAAGTGCTCTGGAAGCGGCGAGAGGAGATCACCGGCAAGAAGGTGAACGCTCGCGGGGCCGGAACGCTGGACGTTGCGGCGAGCCCATTCGAGGGCGGAGTCGTCAATCTCCGTAGCCCACACCTCGGCATCCGGCCGCTCGTCGGCGAGCGCGAGAGCGATCGCTCCCGACCCCGTCCCGAGGTCGGCGACGAGAGCGTGGGGAACGTCGCGGATCAGCTCGAGGGCGCGGTCCACCACCATCTCGGTCTCGGGGCGGGGGATCAGGACCCCCGGTCCAACCTCAACGGCGATCCCTCGAAATTGCTGGACCCCGGTGAGGTACTGCAACGGAGTCAGGTTGCGCCGCTGCTTCACAAGCTCCTCGAGGCTGGCGAGCTCCGCATCCGACAGGGCGGCGAGAGGACGCAGGTAAAGCTCCGTCCGGCTGCATCCCGTGATGTGGCCGAGGATCGCCTCTGCCTCTGCCTTCGGCGAGGCAACCGCGTTGCTCAGCTCCTCGAACGCCCAGTCGAGGGCCTGTCGAACCGTCATCGCAGAAGTGCGCCCGATCACGACCCTCCGAGCTGCTCGGCGCGGCCCTTGGCGATGAGGGCGTCGATGAACTCGTCCAACCCGCCATCGAGAACCTCGGGAACGTTGTGGACCGAGACCTTCACGCGGTGGTCGGTCACCCGGTTCTGAGGGAAGTTGTAGGTGCGGATCTTCTCCGAACGATCCACGGTCCGTACCTGCCCCCTCCGGGCTGCGGCTTCCTCGTCGGCTCTGCGGTCGAGCTCCATCTGCTTCAGCCTCGCCCTCAGAATTCGCATCGCCTTTTCCCGGTTCTGAATCTGCGACTTCTCGTCCTGACACGTGACAACGAGCCTCGTCGGGAGGTGGGTGATCCGGACGGCAGAATCGGTCGTGTTGACCGACTGGCCACCTGGTCCGCTGGAACGGAACACGTCCACCTTGACGTCCTTCGGGTCGAGACTGACCTCCACATCCTCCGCCTCCGGCGCGACGAGCACCCCGACGGCCGACGTGTGCAGCCTTCCCTGCGACTCGGTCTCCGGAACCCGCTGAACGCGGTGCACGCCGGCCTCGTGCCGCATGCGCGAGTAGGCTCCCTTGCCCTTGATCGCAAAGGTGATGTCCTTGAATCCGCCGAGGCTCGAAGGGGTCGATGAGAGAACCTCGCTCTTCCAGCCATGGCGTTCGGCGTATCGCCCGTACATCCGAAAGATGTCTCCCGCGAACAGCGCCGACTCCTCGCCGCCTTCGCCCGCCTTGACCTCGACTATTACGTCTTTGTTGTCGGTGGGATCAGCCGGAACGAGGAGCTCCTTGAGCTTCGCCTCCAGCTCCGATGCCCTCCGCAGCTGCGCGTCTATCTCCTGCTCTGCAAGAGCCTTGAGCTCCGGGTCCGTCTCCTCGGAAAGCATTCGCCTCGCCGACTCCGCCTCCGCCATGGCGCGTTTCCACTCTCGGTACGTGAGGACAGTCGATTCAAGCTCCGCATTTTGCTTTCCGAGCTCCCGCAGCCGCTCCGGCTGGGAGGTGACGGAGGGGTCCATCAGCTGCGCCTGGATCTGCTCGTAAGTCGCGTCTAGTTCACTTAGTCGTTCAAACATCGCTGTTTCTCGCCAGGCTAAAGCTGCGCAGTTAGCCGGGGTCGATCCCGGCGGTCCCCGGCTCGGGAGCGAGCACCTCCCCCGGAGCAATTACAGGCTTCATCTCGACCACCCGCGCGCGGCTCTCCTCTTCGGCGGTCGAGGGCACCCGGGCGATCACACCCTCCATCGCCTTGATCGCCACCTCGATCTGGTCGTGGCTCGGTGGGCGCGTGGTTATCTTCTGAAGGGCAAGGCCGGGCAAGCTCACGAGCCTAAAGAACATAGAGCGATCGTTGCGCCCTGCAGCACGGATGACCTCGTAGGAGGCGCCGGCAATCACAGGGATCATGAGGATGCGCGCGGCGATCTTCACTGCAAGGGGGGTGCCTTGCAGGATGATGTCGGCGACGAAGTGGCCGACGATCGCGAGGAACATCACGATGAACAGAAAGTTCGTCCCGCATCGCACGTGGAGGGTGGAGTAGCGATCGATCACGCGGGGTTCAAGGGGATCGTCGTTCTCGTACGCGTAGATCGTCTTATGCTCGGCCCCGTGGTACTGGAAGACCCGCCTGATGTCCGGAATCAACGAGATCAGCAGTACGTAGCCAAGGAATATCCCGATGCGGATGAACCCCTCCAACACGTTCTGCCAGAGGTCGCTCTCCACGCCGATGCGGACGCCTCCCCATTTGGAGATAAGAGCGGGAACCGCAATGAATAGTGCGGAGATGAGGACGAAACCAACGCCAAGGCTCCAGTTGAGCGTCTTCTCGGTCTCGGGTGCCTGAGCCTCCTCTTCCTCCAGTGCGTATGAGGCGGAGATCTTGAGCGCCCTCATCCCGATCATTAGCGACTCGACCAAGACCCACACCCCGCGCAGGAACGGCCACTTCATCCACTTGTGCCGCTCGGCGTGCCCCGGCAGCGGGTGGGACTCGACGACTATCTCACCGTCCGGCTTTCTGACAGCAACCGCCCAGGACTTCGGGCCGCGCATCATGACGCCCTCCATCACAGCCTGTCCGCCGATGGTTGGCTTCGAAGGCATCGCTACGACACCGCCTCCCGGTTAGGAGGTCTTGGGCATCGGGCGCCGGCCATATTTGCGTTCGAAGCGCTCCACACGCCCGCCCGTGTCGACCAGCTTTTGTTTCCCGGTATAGAAGGGATGGCACCGCGAGCAGAGCTCGGTCCTCAGCTCCGGCTTGGTTGATCTAGTCTGGAACGCGTTGCCACACGAACAGTGAACGGTGGCGATCACGTACTCGGGATGAATGCCCTGCTTCATTTGTTTCTCCTTCGATGCGACTTCGAGCCTAGCATAGGCCTCTTAGGACAAACGCCTAGTGGCTTACGCTATTCCCCAAGGTGTAGAGCGGAGGGTAAGGGTAGGATTCACGTATGGACGCAAGCACGATTCGCGGTGATTTTCCCGTCCTGAACCAGCAGGTGAGCGGCTCTCCCCTCGTTTACCTCGACAATGCTGCGACTTCGCAAAAGCCGCGCCAAGTCATAGAGGAGCTTTCCCGCTTCTACGAGCACGACAACTCGAACGTTCACCGATCCGTACACACCCTCGGACAGCGCGCCACGGTCCTGTACGAGGGAGCGAGAGAGAAGGTCGCGGAGCTGATCGGCGCCCCCAGCTCCAGGGGGGTCATCTTCACGAAGTCCGCAACCGAGGCGTTGAACCTCATCGCCTACGCCTGGGGACGCCACCACCTCGGTCCTGGGGACGAGGTGCTCGTGACCGAGATGGAGCATCACTCGAACCTGGTTTCGTGGCAGCTCGCGTGCCGAGATACGGGGGCCACGCTGCGCGCCATCCCGGTGAACGACGGAATGACGCTCGACCTCGACGAGTTCGGCCGCGTTCTCTCGACCAAGACGAGGATAGTGGCCATAGGCCACGTCTCCAACGTACTCGGGACGATCAACCCGGTTGCCGAGATCGCGTCCAAAGCTCACGAGGTGGGCGCGATCGTTGTCTGTGACGGCGCCCAGTCGACTCCCCACATGCCTATCGACGTGACGGCTCTGGGGTGCGACTTCTTCGTAGGGACGGGGCACAAGATGTGCGCCCCCACAGGCATCGGGTTCGTGTGGGGCCGCGAGGAGATACTCGAGGACATGGAGCCGTTCCATGGGGGCGGAGAGATGATCCTCGACGTATGGATCGACCATGCGACCTGGAATGAGATCCCTTACAAGTTCGAGGCCGGCACTCCTCCGATTGCTCAGGCGGTTGGGCTCGGGGCCGCCATCGACTATCTCAACGGGATAGGGATGAAGGCGATACGGGACCACGAGGTCGAGCTGACGAAGTACGCGCTGGGGAGGCTGAGCGAGGTTCCCGAGATCCAAATCTTCGGTCCAACGGACGCTGAGGCCAAGGGCGGCCTTGTCTCGTTCACGCTCGGCGAGATCCACGCCCACGACGTCGGAACTATCTGCGACAGCTTCGGGGTGGCAGTCAGAGCCGGTCACCACTGCGCGAAGCCTTTGATGCGCAAGCTCGGCGTGCCTGCGACCACGCGCGCCTCGTTTTACATCTACAACACCCACGAAGACGTCGATCGTCTGGTCCAAGCTCTCCGCAGCTGCCAAAAGATGTTCGGCGAAGGAGGACTCTGAGAGTTGAGCGACCTGGACGACCTTTACAAGGAAGTGATCCTCGATCACTACCGCTCCCCTCGTAACCGCCACAAGATCGAGGGGGCGGAGGTTCACCTTCACCGGGACAACCCCCTTTGTGGCGACGAGATCGACCTTTACATCGACATCGCGGACGGGAAGGTAGCGGCCCTCGGTTTCGAAGGCCGGGGATGCTCGATCTCGCAGGCCTCGGTCTCGATGATGACCGAGAAGCTCCAGGGACTTTCGCTCGAGGACGCCGAAGGGCTCGCCAACACCTTCAAACAGATGATGCAGGGCGAGAACCCTGGGGATCAGGAGCGGCTTGGCGACCTGATTGCCCTTCAGGGAGTCCAGAAGTACCCCGTGCGGATCAAATGCGCCCTCCTCGGGTGGAACACCTTCCTGGAGGGCACCAAGGTCCACCGAGAGAAGCACGGGGACTAGAGCGTTCACCGCGAGAAGCACGGGGACTAGAGCCGGCTGAGGCTCGCCCGGCTCGTCGGGGGTCTTTCTGCCCTAGAGCTGCGTCCTTAGTAACAGCTCTCCCGGTTCGGGTTCGAGGTAGGTTTGGCCGTTGAACCGGGGAGCCTCGTTCAGGCGTACGTAGTGCCTGAGCAGCGTGAGCGGCACCGCCAACGGGAGGTGGCCTTTGCGGTATTCCTGAAGGGCGACGCCGATCTCCTTCAGAACCGGTGCCTCGACCACGCCCCTGAGCTCGTTGGCCACCTGTCGCATCGTGTCGAAGTGGCTCTTGACCGAAAGGGGCTCGCCCAAAGCCTGCATGAAGGCGCCCATGTACCTGTCCTTGAGCACATCGAACCCGAGGCCTTCCGAGAACATCTTCACCATCTCTGAATGGACGCCGGGTGCGTGGGCTTCCAACTGAAGCTTCGCCTGGGCGTGGAACATGGCGACCTGTCCCACGCTTCGCTGCTTCCCGAAGAAGACCGAGAGCCGGTGGTACGTAAAGACCCGTTCGATGAACCCCTCCCGTGCACGCGGATCCGAGAGCGACTCGGCCTCGATCATCGGGAGGTGAGGAACGCGCCTCACGACTGCCTCGGCGAACATCCCCCTCCCGCGGGCATACTCTTCGCCTTCTTTTATGGGAACCTTCTCGAGCCCGCAGCTCGGCGAGCCGCTCTTGAAGATGTATCCCCGAAGATCGGCCTCCGAGAGCTGTGCGCTCCGCTCTGAAGACAACTCGGTCATCGCCTCGGTGTGGTCCGTGCCCGAGTCGTTTCCCACCATCCTGACGCCTTCGCCCGAGCGCTCGAGGTGAACGGGCTCGCGAGGAACGCTCATCCCAGCTTCGACCTCAGGGCACACGGGGACCCACTCGAAGTGAGGGCCCAGCAGGTCGGTGACCAAGGTGTTTCGCTTGTGGCCACCATCATGGCGCACGTTTTCGCCCAACAGGCACACCGAGACTCCTAGTCGCAGCCGCTCCTCTTGCCCCCCCATACTCGCTCCCGTTCGCCGTCTACATCCATAGCCTAACGGCCATAGTGCTTAACCCTGCCCTCTCATCGGGTAACAAACAGTCGTATCCTTCGATTAAAGACGTAAGGAGGCAGGAAATGGCACAGTGCGGTCACGAAGGTTGCAAGTGTGAGGCTCGGGAGGACGGTTACTGCAGCGATTACTGCAAGCAGCACGGGGGCCACGAGGGCCATAAGCCGCACGATTGCGGATGCGGCCATCCTGGCTGCCATTGACGGTAACTGAATCACTCGCCGACCAGCAGCAAGAACTGAGGGGGAACCACCGCCGGTCCGGCCCTCACTGGATCTTTTCAAGCAGCCCGCATTGAAGCCGGCCGCCCCGGGCCGCACGGTCCTCGGCGTCGCCGAGGTGGTGCTTTGGACCCGCAATATGGAAGAAAGCCTCGCCTTCTACCGCGACCTGTTTGGCTTGACGCTGTTCTCCGATCCGGGTTTTCCCGCGAAGTTCCTCAAGGCCGGCGAGGGAACGGATCGCATCCCCCAGATGGTCGTGCTCTTCCCCAATCCGACGCCGAAAGAAGGTCCGGCCGTGCCGCCGCCGGGCTCCAGCCAGCCCCCCGTGCTACACCACCTAGCGTTCGCCGTCGATCCCAACCGCTTCGACGAGCTTCGCCGTCGCCTGGCGGATGCCGGTTTCGACGTGCGCCACGGGCTACACCCGATACTCGAGGGGGTGCGAACCTTTTACGTCGACGACCCCGACGGGAACGAGGTCGAGGTCATCGCCAAGGATCGGCGGGGGCGCATGCGAGAGTGATGGACGAGTTCGAAGACGTAAGCGCAATACCTCCGCCTTTTGCACGCCCGGCCGAGGAGCCCGAGCCCGTCACGTTCGAGGATTGGGAGCGCGAGCGTATCTCGTCGGCCATCGGCGTCGTCTGCACCCTTGGATCCGATGGGTTCCCCCACGCGGCCCCGGTTCAGATCTCACTCGAGGACGACTCCATCCTGTTCGAGAGCGACGTCGGATCCCGCAAGCACCGAAACATCGTCGCCGACCCGAGGGTGTGCGTCTGCGTTTTCGGATCGCCGAAGTGGGGCGTGGTGGTGCAGGGAAGAGCCGAGATCCTCTCGGAGGGAGGCCCCAGGAACCAGGCGCAGTTCAAGATCACCCCCGTCCGCAAGGCGTCTTGGAGACGAAAGGAGGGTTAGGCCGCGCCGACGTGGGGATCGCAGAGCGTCAGATCGGCATGAAAGGTGCGGTCGTGACGGCTCCTCGAGCCGCGCTTCCGACAGTCCTTGCGTACTTCTCCAGAGCCCCGGTGCGGTAGCGCGGCTCAGGCCGCTTCCACTGCTCCGCCCTCCCGCGGAGCTCTTCCGGGTCCACGAGCAAGTCGAGCCGCCGGCTCTCCGCCTCGATGACGATCTCGTCACCTTCACGGACCAGCGCGATGGGCCCGCCATCCGCAGCCTCGGGGGCGACATGCCCCACCGAGAAGCCGTGGGTCGCGCCTGAGAAGCGGCCGTCGGTGATGAGAGCGACCTGAGATCCCATCCCCGCTCCAAAGATCGCTCCCGTTACCGCAAGCATCTCACGCATGCCGGGACCGCCCTTCGGCCCCTCGTACCTGATCACGACGACGTCGCCGGGCACGATCGATCCCCCGACCACGGCTTCGAAGGCGTGGTCCTCTGAGTCAAAGACCCGCGCGCGGCCGCGGAAGCTAGCCCGCGCCATGCCCGCGGTCTTGCAAACGGATCCCTCCGGGGCGAGCGATCCTCTGAGGATGACGATCCCGCCCTCGGCGTGGATCGGGTTGGAAAGCTTCCGGACCACCTCCCCGTCGGGCGCAGGAGCGTCCTTGCAGTTCTCGCCAATGGTCTTGCCGTTGACCGTTATGCAATCGTCGTGCATGAGACCCGCTTCCAACAGCTCTCTCATGACGACCGGCACGCCGCCCACTCTGTCGAGATCCGCCATTACGAACCTCCCCCCGGGGCGGAGGTCGGCTATGTGAGGGGTTCTGCGCGAGATCCGGTCGAAGTCATCCAGGTCGAGGTGGACGCCGGACTCGTGCGCTATCGCCAGAAGGTGAAGCACCGCGTTGGTTGAGCCGCCCGTCGCCATCACCACGGCAGTTGCGTTCTCGATCGACTTCTTGGTCACGACGTCCCTCGGCCGAAGGCCGCTCTGCAACTGCTCGACGACGGCCCGTCCCGACTGGAACGCGAACTCCGCCCGGCGCTCGCTGATAGCGGGCGGAGAGGCGCTTCCGGGAAGTGAGAGCCCCAGCGCCTCGACGGCAGACGCCATCGTGTTGGCCGTGTAGTGGCCGGCGCAGGAACCGGCGCCAGGGCACGCCGACTTTTCGAGCTCGTGAAGCTCTTCATCGGTCATCTTCCCCTTTGCATGAGCCCCGACGGCCTCGAAGACGTCTTGAATCGTCACGTCCCTGTCCCGCCAGCGCCCCGGCATGATCGTCCCCCCATAAAGGAAGACGGAAGGAAGGTTGAGGCGGACCGCAGCCATGACCATCCCAGGAAGGCTCTTGTCACACCCGGCTATCGTGACGACTGCGTCTAACCTCTCCGCATGAACCATAAGCTCGACCGAATCCGCGATTACCTCACGAGAGACGAGCGAGGCGCGCATCCCCTCGGTTCCCATCGAAACGCCGTCCGAGACCGCAATCGTCGTGAACTCGAGAGGGTAGCCTCCGGCGTCGTGGACCCCCCCTTTGGCGCGGTCGGCCAGCTTGTCGAGGTGAAGGTTGCACGGGGTCACCTCGTTCCAGGACGATGCAACCCCGACGAGCGGCTTGCTGAAGTCCTGGTCCTGCATTCCAACCGCCCGAAGGAAGGCCCTTGCCGGGGCCCGCTCCGCCCCTTCCGTAACATCTCTGCTCCGGGGTCTCAGGTCCGGACCATCACTCATCTCTCGCCCTCCCATAACCAGCTGCGCCCTTGAACGGAGCGCTCATCTCTCGATCCGCCTCGAGGGTCGAGCATAGCGTCCCGCTCGCTCCCCGACCCTCCAACGCGTCTCCGGGAGATCCTCTTCACGCGAGCAAGCTCGTTCAGAAGCTGGGGTAGGGAGTGAAGATTTGGTCCACAGGAGCGTAGTCGTCGGTCAAGATGACTGCGCGCCCGGCGAAAGCGCGCAGCTGTGAGGGCTCGCTCAGCATCTCGAGCTCGGGCGCCCGCTCCTGTAGCTCCTCTCGAACCGAGGGGGTCGGAAGACGCTCGTCCGATGCGACGATCACGAGGTTTCCGCCATCCTCTCCTGAGAGCACATCCGGCTCGGCAATGAGCGCAACGTGGGGGAACACCTGTCTTATGGTCGCCAGCTCCGCCCGGGCAAACTCGAGGGGCGGATAGTCGATCACGTTGACCATGTACACCCCTCCGGGCCGGACCACGCGGCGAATATCTTCGACCGTTTCTCTCGTAGTCAGGTGCCACGGCACCGCGAGCCCGCCGAACGCGTCCCCCACTACAAGGTCGCGGCTGCCGGCGGGCTCGGCCGCAAGCCCTACTCGCGCGTCCCGGACCTCGACCCGGAGGTCTTCGCTCTCCTCCAGGCCGAGCCTGGCGGTGTCCAAGGCCACTACTCCGGGATCTATCTCCAGCACCAGGTTTTGGCTGCCGGGACGAGTAGCTTCGATGTAGCGCGGGAACGTCACCCCTCCCCCTCCCAGGTGCAGCCCGCGCAGCGGGGTACCTGGTTCCGAGGTTGCCTCGAGCACGGATGCGAACGCCCGGATGTACGCGAACTGCAAATAGGTCGGGTCGCCCAGGTCGACATACGAATGCCAAAGGGTGTCGAGTTGAAGGATCCTGCCGCTTTGCCTCGTCGGATCCTGCACCACGCGTGCGCAGTGATATGCGGTCTCCATGTCGCAGGGCGCAGCGGTGGAAACCGACGCCCACCCGCCGGCCGCAGCGGCGGCGACCAGAAGTAGTGAAGCTCCCGCCCCTCGCAGGAGGATGGTCAGCACAATTCCGGCGACGACCAGAAGAGCGCCGAGAATAAAAAGGATCATGCTGGTGGGCATCGCCACGACCAGCAGGAAACCGGTTGCGAACGTCGCTACGAGCGCCCCGAATGTGGCGATCCCAGAGAGCCTCCCCACGACCCTGCCGGTCTCCGCAAGGGAGGCTAGGCGCAGCTTAACCACCATGGGGGTCACGGCGGAGAGCAACGCTGCG